>JAPVSJ010000001.1:0-13836 GCA_047519745.1 Actinomycetota bacterium
CGACCATCGCCGCGATCCGCACCTCGCCGTTGCAGACGATGCAGGGGTTAGGCGTAGCGCCGGCGCCGTAGCCGTCGAGGAAGGAGCCGACGACGCGGCGGCGGAATTCCTGCTCGAGGTCGAGAGTGAGGTGCGGGATGCCGAGCGAGTGCGCCACGGCGCGGGCACCGAGCACGGCCTCGGGCGAGCAGCAGGCCTTGGCCCCGTCGGTCTCGGGATCGGCCCAGAGCTTCAGCGTGACCGCAAGCACCTCGGCGCCGCGCTCACGTTCGAGCAGGGCGGCGACGGCGCTGTCGACGCCGCCGGACATCGCAATCAGGACGCGGCCGGCGCGCGGCGCGGCAAGCGTCTGAGCGGAAGCCGCGGCGCTCGCGAGCGCCCGGTGCAACGCGTCGGCCGCAAGCTGCGCCGCATGGCGCTTGGCGGGAGTCAGGCCACCGACCGCCTCATCGACCTCGTCGATCCCGATCCGCGCGGCCTCGATCACAGGCTCCCCGTCGACCAGCTCGGCGACCGCTGCGGTCGCGGCCTGCATGGCTCCACAACCCTCGGCGCCACAACTGACAGCGGCGATCCGGCCCTCATCAATCACGAGAGATAGCCGCGACAGATCCCCACAAGCAGCCCCACCTGCAGCGCCGGTGAAGGCCCCGTCGGGTACCGGCCCAAGTCGCGTGTCGTCATGCAAGTAGTGCTCGAACAGTTCCCGGCTCACGCCCCACAGCGTAGAGCGGCGCGCAGATCCGCGGCGATCCTAGGGCCGTCGTCGCGGAGCTGGCGCCAGGTCACGTGCATGACCCGCCAGCCGTCGGCGAGCAGTAGCCGGTCGCGTTCGCGGTCGTCCTCGAACGCCTTATGCGTCCCGTGCGTCGCCCGCCCGTCGAGCTCGACGATCAACCGCTCGTGCCGCCAGAGGCAGTCCGGGCAGACGAACCGACCGGCGACCGCGACATCGGCGTTGAACCGCGGCCGGTCCAATCCATGCGCGTCGATCAACCGCACAAAGAGCTCCTCGAAGTCGTTCCTCGTCACGCCACCGGTCTCGGCGCCGGCCCCGAGCAGCTCACGCAGCACCGCGGTCCCCCGCCGCCCCGGATATCGCGCCAGCAAGTCCAGAATCGACAGTGGGTCTGTCAATCCCCGTACTTCGGACTCGTTCAATGCACACTCGACCTGTCGCCGCGAAGCAACGACCGCCAAATCAAGAATCGCCCGCGGCACAGTCATACCGAATGCTTTGCCGAAGTGCTCCTTCGGCGGCCTAAGCGCGCGGGTCCTGTCACGGGGGAAGGGGGTGTTAGCGGACTCACCCGTCCGAACACCCCCTCCCCCCGCGCCACCCGCGCGAGCTACGCCACGGCAATCCCGTTGTCCTATCCGCGACGTAGCAACCTGACTTCGCAACAAGCCCATGCCGCCGTTTCCCAGTTCGAACGCCGCCTGCTGAGGTCGTAGATGCTCCGTTATCTCAGGAGAAGTCACCAGGGCAAAGTCCGCCGTTCCCCTCGATCACGACCTTGGGTGACGCACGCAGGGCGGGCTAAACGTCAATTCTTCCCCAAACGGGCGTGTCGAGGGAGATCTGGGTGTGCGACTGGCGCGCGCCGGACCAAGCGAGGCAAGGACGCAGTCGGCGTGGCGTGGCAGCGCCACGCGAGCCGGCGAGGACGCCGCGTCGCGCCGGTCCGCCGCCGCCAGGCGTGCGCACAGATCTCCCGAGCCACGCCAGCCAAAAGAGGCTCCAACCCGCCGTTGCCGCCCCTGGCTTTGATCCCTTGAAGAAAAGGGTGGGCGCCTCCTCCGGATCCCGCAGGACCAAGAGAGAACGGCCCCCGCGCCGTTTGTGTTGGGTCAAACGGTGGGACGGCTCTCGCACGGGCTCGAGCCTCGGCCCAACCGTACCACCGCGCGAGCGTTCTGGCGACCCGGCGATCGGTCCAGCTCGAAGCCCCCGCCCTCCCTCAGTCGAGGTTGGAGAGCAGGAACTCGGCCTCGCTCCAGTCCTCGCCCCTGACCCGCAGGGCGATGTCGCCGCGGCCGAAGCGATCGATAGGCCAGTCGGCGGTGAGCACCGCCTCGATTCCCGCCTCTTCCAGCGCCTGGTGCCATGCTCGCGCCGTGCGCACATCGCCGAAGTCGCGCACGACCTCCCAGGAGTCGAAGGTCGGGTCGTCGACCTGCACGGGCGTCTTCCCTGGACCCGGCCGGCGGCCGAATCGGAAGCGGTCGAGGATGCTCATACACATATCTTGACCGCTCCCCCCGGCCGAGAACCGATCGGGCCTCAGTGGCCGGCGAGACCGCGACGATGCATCGCTATGCCCAGCTCTTTGAGCTGCATCTCGCCCACAGGCGCCGGGGCACCGGTCAGCGCGTCGGCGCCCGAGGCGGTCTTCGGGAAGGCGATCACGTCGCGGATCGAATCGGCGCCGGCGAGGCGCTGCACGATCCGGTCGAGCCCGTAGGCGATGCCGCCGTGCGGCGGCGCGCCGTAGCGCAATGCCTCGAGCAGGAAGCCGAAGCGGGCCTCGGCTTCCTCGGCATCGATGCCGAGCGCGGCAAAGACCTTCTCCTGCACGTCGGCGCGATGGATGCGGATCGAGCCGCCGCCCATCTCCTGGCCATTCCAGACCAGGTCGTAGGCCAGCGCCCGAGCGCCACCCGGATCGCCGGGGTCGAACTCGCCGGCGGGCGCCGTGAACGGATGGTGCAACGGGTCCCAGCGCTCCTCGCCGGGGCTCTGCTCAAGCAGCGGCCAGTCGACGACCCAGACCAGCCGGTGCGCGTCGGGAGGGATCAGATCGAAGCGCTCGGCAAGGTCGACGCGCAGCTGGCCCAGCACGGCATTGACGACCTGAGGCTGGTCGGCTACCAGCAGCAGCAGGTCGCCCTCCTCGGCGCCGAGGCGCCGGTTGAGCTCGGCCAGCTCGTCCTCGGAGAGGAACTTGGCGGTCGGCGAGCGCCAGCCGTCACCCTCGCGGAAGGCCCAGACCAGCCCCTTTGCTCCCAGCTCCTGTGCCCGCGAGATCAGACCGTCGAGCTCGGAGCGGGGCAGCTCGCGCCGGCCGGCGTTGAGGCCGCGCACGGCACCGCCGGACTCGATCACGCCGCGGAAGACCTTGAACTCGGTCTCGGCAAGGGCCTCGGAGAGATCGGCCAGCTCCAGCCCGAAGCGCATGTCGGGCCGATCGGTGCCGAAACGGCTCATCGCCTCGTCGTAGGGAAGCCGCTCGATCGGCAGCTCGACCGCAGGGCCGCCGACGCGCTCGAACACGTGCGCGAGCAGCCGCTCGTTGACCTCGATCACGTCATCGACGCCGACGAAGGACATCTCGATGTCGAGCTGGGTGAAGTCGGGCTGGCGGTCGGCGCGCAGGTCCTCGTCGCGGAAGCAGCGGGCGACCTGGTAGTAGCGCTCGAAGCCCGCCACCATCAGCATCTGCTTGAACAGCTGCGGGGACTGCGGCAGCGCGTAGAAGGAGCCCTGCTGGAGGCGGCTGGGGACGAGGAAGTCGCGGGCGCCCTCCGGCGTCGAGCGGGTCAGCACCGGCGTCTCCACGTCGAGGAAGCCCTCGCGGTCGAGGAACTCGCGCATCGCCGCGGTCACCCGGTGGCGCAGGACCAGCGCCTCGCGCATCGGCTCGCGACGCAGGTCGAGGTAGCGGTGGCGCAGGCGGGCGTCCTCGCCGACCTCGCCGGAGAAGCCCTCGATCTGGAAGGGCGGCGTCTCGGCATCGGCGAGCAGCTCGGCGCTGCCGACGGCGAGCTCGAACTCGCCGGTCGCCAGCTCCGCGTTGACCGTCTCGGCCGAGCGCCGGACGACGCTGCCGGAGGCGCTCAGGACGTCCTCGGCCCGCAGCTTGTGGGCGAGCTCGAACGCCGCGCCCGAGGTGTCGGGGTGGAAGACCAGCTGGACGATGCCGGTGCGGTCGCGCAGGTCGATGAAGATCAGGCCGCCGTGATCGCGGCGGCGGTGAACCCAGCCGGCCACTCGCACGGTGGAGTCGGCCCGGTCGCCCAGCACCTGACCGCACCAGGTGTCGCGGTAGTCGTTGGGGCGCAGTGCGGGCATGTCGCTCACGATCGCTCGCCGCCGATCGCCTCGACCAGTCCGGCGGGGTCGATTTGGCGCTGCTCGCCGCTGCGCATGTCGCGCAGCTGCGCGGAGCCGTCGGGCTCGAGAATCAGCACGCGGCGGGCGCCGATCCGGTCGGCGTGCTTGAGCTGGCCCTTCAGCCCCCGCCCGGCGAGGTCGACCTCCGCGGTGAGGCCGGCGCGGCGCAGCTCGGTCGCCAGCACGAGCGCCTGCCGTTGCCGACCCGCGTCCGCGTCCGCAACGGCGATGAACGCATCGCGGCCCACCTCTTCCTCGGTCTCGCCCAGCGCCAGGAGGATGCGCTCGATCCCGGCTGCCCAACCGACGGCCGGCGTCGGCGGGCCGCCCAGCTGCTCGATCAGCCCGTCATAGCGACCGCCGCCGCCGACCTCCGATTGCGCGCCGAGCTCATCGCAGACGAAGGAGAAGATCGTCCGCGTGTAGTAATCGAGGCCACGCACCAGGGTCGGGTCGATCTCGAAGTCGACCCCGGCCGCCTCGAGCAGCGCGCGCACCTCAGCGAAATGCTCGGCGTCCTCCCCCTCGAGGCGCTCGACGATCGTCGGCGCGCTCGCCATCACGCCGCGCGTCCCCTCGTCGTCGGCGTCGAAGGCACGCAGCGGATTGATCTCGATCCGCTCGCGGACGTCCTTGGAGAGCTCCGCCTCGTGGGCATGCAGATGAACCTTCAGCTCCTCGAGATAGGCGCTGCGCGCTCCGGGCGAGCCGAGGCTGCCGAGCCGCAGTGCGACCCCCGGCACGCCCAGCTCGGCGAGCAGGTCGGCCAGCAGCATGATCGCCTCGGCGTCGGCCAGCGGCGAGTCGGTGCCGATCGCCTCGACGCCGAGCTGGTGGAACTGGCGATAGCGGCCGGCCTGGGGACGCTCGTGGCGGAAGAACGGACCCGCGTAGGAAAGCTTGACCGGCTGCGCAAGCTTGTGCATTCCGTGCTCCAGGTAGGCGCGACAGATCGGCGCGGTGCCCTCGGGGCGCAGGGTGATGCTGCGCCCGCCCTTGTCCTCGAAGGTGAACATCTCCTTGCGCACGATGTCGGTCGAGCGGCCGACGCCCCGCTCGAACAGCTCGGTGTCCTCGAACACGGGCGTGGCGATCTGTTCATAGCCCGCTCGCTCGAAGACGGCCGAGGCGGTGGCCTCGACCCGCCTCCTGGCACGGGCGTCGCCGGGCAGGACGTCGAAGGTTCCCCGCGGGGCCTGGTACTTGCTCGCCATCGTGGCGCGACCTTACCTGCGCGGCGCGCGGCTCAGCGTGCCAGGTCGACGAGGAAAGGATTGCTTGCCAGCTCGGCGCCAAGTGTGGTGACGCCCATGTGACCGGGGTATACGCCCGTTTCCGGCGAGTGGGAATCGAGCAGCCCCCGGATCGAGCGCATCAGCGTCGGTCCGTCGCCGCCTGGAAGGTCGACCCGGCCGACCGAGCCCTTGAAGAGCACGTCGCCGGAGAACATCGCCTCCTCGTCGCGGATCGAGTAGGTGACGTGGCCGGGGCTGTGGCCGGGGGTGAAGATGACGTCGATGGTCATGCCGGCCAGCTCCAGCGTCTCCCCCCCCTTCACCGTCTCGTCGGCCTCGTAGCTCTCGTAGGGACCGATGCCGGGCATCGGCACGTAGGCCATGATGTCGGCGAGCAGCGGCCGCTCGATCTCCGGGCAATAGACGGGCGCTCCGGTGACCGTCGCGACCGGCGAGACCGCACCGATGTGGTCGAAGTGACAGTGGGTGACCAGGATCGCGTCGACCTTGGTCCCCATCTGCTCGACCGCGGCGAGAATGCGGTCGGGCTCGTCGCCAGGGTCGACGATCACTCCGCTGCCCGAGCCTTCGCGGCGCACGACGAAGCAGTTCTCCGCGATCGGCCCCACGGTGAGCATCTGGACGTCGAGACTCACTCCTTGCCACCGCCGCGGATCCGCGCCCGCTCGCGCCGCCGCCACAGCATCGAGTCGATGTAGTAGCCGGCGGGGATGTAGAAGACGAGCATGAAGGCGCCGAGGCCGAAGGCGGCGCCGGGCGGGCGTTTGAAGATCAGCATCAACAGTGCGGTGAAGATGACCGCGGCAACCACGCCGCGGGTGATCGAGCTGCGCCAGGTCGGCGGTGCATCGGTCTTCTGCTGAGTCTTGCGGCCGGAGCGGGCACGTGCCTTGGCCTCCTCGCGACTGCGCGGGCGACCGGCGCGGCGATTGGGATCGACCCGACCGCCCTGCGTGCCCCGATGCTTGCGGCGGCGCTTCTTCCTCGTCTGAGCCATACCCGGAATCTAGACGAACGGCGGCGCTGGGCCACTCAGGAGAGCGCCGCGAGGCGCCGCTCGATCGTCTGCCGCTCCGGGTCGAAGTCGCGAATCGGCACGTCGCCCGGATAGCCCGCCAGAGCGGCCGCCGGGACCAGGCCGACGAGCTCGGCCTCGACCGGCCGGGCACCGAGCGGCGCGGCCAGCGTGCGAATCATCTCCACCACCGTTCCCAGCGGCGTCGCCACCAGGTCCTGGACGTTGGTCGAGACCTGCACGCGGCCGCTCGAGAGCAGCAGGCCGATCGCCCGCACGCCGGGCAGGCCGCCGCCCGACTCGCGCAGACCGGCGGCGACGGAGCGGCCCAGATCGAGGTCGCCGCTGTCGAGCTCGACGTTGAAGGCGCCGAGCGGCGGGCGCGCGGTGACCAGCGTGGCGCCGGCGGTGCGGTGCGGCTGGGCCGGCCCGTGGTCGGGGCGCAGCTCGCCCGCCTCCATCCGCAGCCAGAGCTCGGTCAGGCCGCCGTTGCGGAAGTAGGCCCGCTCGACTCGCTCGGGCCCGGACGCCAGCTCCCCGTAGAGAAAGACCGGAAGGCCGAGGCCGGCAATCCGTCCGGCGACCTCGACGGCCGTTGCTCGCGCCGGCTCGCGAGCACCGGGCTCGACCCAGACGACCGGGGAGACGTCGAGCGCTCCGATCGCCGGGTGCGCGCCCTCGTACCCGGTCATGTCGAGCGAGCGGATCGCCTCGGCGGCGCCCCGGGCCAGGGCCGCGGTCAGCGCCTCGGGCTCGCCCGCGAGGGTGAAGACGGTCCGATCGTGATCGGGGTCGACGTGGCGATCGAGCAGCGCCACACCGGTCGAGAAGGCGCGCTCGAGGGCCTCGATCCGCCCCGCGTCGCGACCCTCGGCAACGTTGGGGACGGCGAGCAGCGGCAGCGCCACGCGCTAAACGACCAGCTCGCCGGCCCGCACGATCGTCGCGCCGTCGACCTCCACGGTCGGGCGCAGCACCACGCAGTCGAGGTGGACGGGCACCTGGACCGTGCCGCCGATCGCCGCCGATGCGCCGAAGGCGACGTGTGCGGTGCCGAGGATCTTCTCGTCCTCGAGGATGTTGCCGGTGAGGATCGCGCATTCGTTGGTGCCGATGCCGAGCTCGGCGACGTTGGTGCCTTCGGAGCTGTGTTCGGTCAGCAGCTCCATCAGCTGAGCCCCGTCCGGTCCGCTCGCCTCGATCAGGTGGCCCTCGCGCACGGTCAGCTCGACCGGCTCGGCGAGCCTGCCGATCGCGGCGATCGAGCCGTCGACGATCAGCGTGCCCTCGGCGGTCCCCTCGAGCGGCGCGATGAATGCCTCGCCACAGGGGATGTTGCCGAAAGCGCCGCGCATGTTCAGCGCCCCCGCGTCGACGATCGCCGTGCGGTCCTCGAGGCCGAGGCGCAGGTCGGAACCGTTCGCGCAGGTGATCCGCGCCTCCGCACCGGCGCCGAGCGCCCGGCCGACCGAGGCACCCCGCTTGCGCAGCAGCTTCAGGTCGGCGCCCATCACCCGGGCGAGCATCTCACCGGTCACACCGGGCATCGAGGCGACGCGCACACCGGCTTCGGTGGCGGCACGGCGTGCTTCGGTATGGGAGATCGACTGGATCGTCGGGGCGACGACGATGTCGACCGCGAGCATCGCGGCGGCAACGGCCCGCGGCGGCTCGGCGGCGTGCGATTCGCGCTCGGAGATGACCGCCAGGGTCGCCTCACCGCCCTCGCCCTGCGCATTGATCCGCAGCAGCGCACCGAGCTCTTCGGTGATCGGGTTGCAGATCACCAGCATCTCTTCAGATGGATCCAGATCCAGGCAATCCCGGATCAGCGTAGTGACTGCCCTGTCCAGAGCGCTGCCCATCACGGACACAAGGCTATCCGCCAGGGCGGCGTGCGGCACCGCCCACGCACGAAGCCTCGCTACCATCCGCCGCCCCGCCGGAGTAGCTCAGCTGGTTAGAGCAGCGGAATCATAATCCGCGTGTCGGGGGTTCGAGTCCCTCCTCCGGCATCGACTGGGCTAAGGACAGCGCACCATGCGCTGTCGGGCGCTACGCAGCAGCGCCGTGCGCGCTTGCGGGTGCCGGCAGCGTGGCGAGCACCTCGGGTGGTAGGCGTTTACTCGCTGACCAAACCTCGATCGCGACAATCTCATCCGTGGCCGAGTCGTGATCGATCAACCCCCAATCGACCTCCTCGCTGACGACATCGGCGGAGTCCCCGGTGGGAAGCCAGGCGATATCGGCCTCTCGGTCGTAGTAGGCAAATTTCGCGCTCATCGACTCAGGATAACTCCGGTCCCGACCCTTAGCGCGGCAGCGCGGCGCCGGTGTGGCGGAACTGGGCGAGGGTCTCTTCCATCGCCTCTACCTCGGGGGCGACCATCGAGGGCCAGGGCTTGTCGGGGTGCTCGTCGAGGGTCTTGTAGCCGTTACCGGTGATCGCCGCGACCACGGTGTCGTCGGGGCCGATTTTGCCCTCGTTGGCGAGCTTGATCGTCGCGGCGATCGTGGTGCCGCCGGCGGGCTCGGTGAGGATGCCCTCGGTGGCGCCGAGCAGGTCGAGCGCCTCGAAGATCTCGGGGTCGGTGGCGGTCGCTGCCGAGCCGCCGCGCGAGGCCACCGCGTCGACGACGAGCGGGCCGTCCCCCGGGGCGCCGATCGCGAGCGAGTGGGCGGCCGTATTCGGCCGCTGCGCCTCGATCTCGCCGCTGCCGTCGAGGATCGCGGTGGCGATCGGGTCGCAGCCGTCGGCCTGGGCGATGTGGATCTTGGTCGCCGCCGTCTCGGCCATGCCGACCTTCTCCATCTCCCCCAGCCCCTTGTGGACGCGCGAGGAGAGGGTACCTCCCGCGGCGGGGATGACGAAGTGGTCGGGCGAGACCCAGTCGAGCTGCTCGACCACCTCGAAGGCCATCGTCTTCGCCCCCTCGGCGTAGAACGGGCGCAGGGTGATGTTGGTGAACTGGATGCCGCTGGACAGGGCCAGCTCGCGGCAGGCGCGGTTGGCTTCGTCGTAGTTGCCGTCGAGCTGGATCACGGCCGCGCCCAGCGCCCGGCAGGCGCGCGCCTTGCCGCGCTCCATGTTGCTCGGGTAGAAGACGTAGGCGGCGACTCCGGCCTTGGCCGCCAGCGAGGCGACCGCGGTGCCGACGTTGCCGGTCGAGACGCAGCCCATCTCGTCCTTGCCCAGCTCGAGCAGTCGGGCGACCGCCATCGAGACGACGCGATCCTTGTAGGAGAGGCTGGGGCGCTGGGTGCTGTCGTCCTTGAGGTAGAGCTTGCGCAGGCCGAGCTCGGCGCCGAGCCGGTCGGCGTGGATCAGCGGCGTGCGGCCGCTGTAGCGGCCGACCCGGTCCTTGGCCCTCGCGTCGACGATCGGCAGCAGCTCCTCGAAGCGCCAGATGTTGAGCTCGCGCTCGGCGATCGGCAGCTCGGCGACGCGCGAGGTGGCGAGCTCGTAGTCGTAGTCGATGTCGAGGGTCTGGCCGCAGCCGAGACACCTGAAGGTGGTATCGAGAAGGGGGAGCCGAAGCTCACAGTCGTGGCAGACCAGCTCCGTCGCGCAGGAGCGGGTGCGCTGGTCGGCCGAGGGGCTCATCGCCCCTCAACGCTCCTGACTAGCGACGGCAGGCCGCCCGCCTTGGCAAATCTCCGTCTGCGCTTTCCGTGCTGGCGCCTGATCATGAGCGGTTCTGTATAGCAGGTACGGGCATTTCGATCAATTATTACTGGCCATAGAGACGGAGATGGCCTCTCCTCCAGCCGGAAATCCTACAGAGGCGTCCCGCCCGAGGGCGATCAGCAGCTCCTCGGCGACGTGCGGTGCGAACGGCGAGAGGGTCCTAGCCAGCAGGGCCAGCGCCTCGAGCAGGGCCGCGTAGTCCTCGCGGCCGAGCTGACCGCGGCGCTTGACGACCCGCTTCTCGTAGTCCTTGATCCGCTCCAGCAGCCGCGTCACGTTGCGCACCGCCGTGTGCATCTGCAGCTCCGCGAGGTCGGCGGTGATCCGCTCGACCCCGTTGTCGCACCATTTGCCCAGCCGCTCGCGGATGAACGCGGTGTCGGCCGCCGCCTCGGCGTCCTCGGGCGCCTCGGCCGCCGCGGCGACGCTCTCGTGCGTGTAGTCCCAGAGGCCGCGCAGGAAGCGCGATGCGAAGCGCAGCGCGCCGTCGGTCCAGTTGAGCGCCTTGGCCGGGCCGGCGGCGTAGAGGACAGCGAGCCGCACGGTGTCGGCGCCGTGCTCGGCGACCAGCTCGTCGGGGTCGACGACGTTGCCCAGGTGCTTGCTCATCTTGCGCCCGTCGGCGATCACCATCTCGTGGAAGAGGCAGCCGGCGAAGGGCTCGCCGTCCGCGAGGAAGGAGAAGGGGCCGATGTCGCGCAGCGCCTTGGTCACGACGCGCTGGTCGAAGACGAAGCCGCCGCTGTCGTTGCCGGCGACGAGCCGCTCGGAGGGAAGCCAGTGCCGCAGGTCGGGGTGGGTGAACATCTGCTCGTCGCGATCCTCGGGCGGCACCGCCGCCGGCACCCAGAGCCAGAGCGCGTCGAAGTGGCAGTCGAGCGTGTCGGTCTCCCGCCGCGCCGGGCCATCGCAGGTCGGACACGCGGTCTCCAGGAAGTCCGGCCGCTCGGCGAGCGGGTTGCCTTCGCCGGTCGGCTCGACGTCGCGCGGCAGCACCACCGGCAGGTCCTCGATCGGCACCGGGACCACCCCGCACCGCTCGCAGTGCAGGACCGGGATCGGCGTGCCCCAGTAGCGCTGGCGCGAGATCGAGAAGTCATAAGCGCGGTAGCGACTCGCCTCGCGCAACTCCAAACCGGCAGCCGAGCCACCGCCGAACGGCTCGCCGGCCGTTCGAGGCATCCGCGCCGCGATCGCCTCGTCGGCCTCGTCGGCGCTGGGAATGCCAAGAGCGGCGGTTGGCCCGTAACGGGCATCGACGATCGGGGAGACGAAGAGCGGCAGGCTGCCCCCGCCGGCGACCTCGACCGAGGCGCCGGTGTCGATCACGGGCACGGCGGAGGCGTCGCGGGCGCTGCGCTCCCAGCCGCCCGAGCGCAGCTCGTCGAGCTGCTCTGCGACGGCGGGGTCGCCGGCCCAGCGCTCGATCGCCGGATGGCGCGGTGAGAGCAGCACGAAGCGCGCCTCGCCGACCGCGTCCGCGTGCGGGGTGAAGACCTCGAGGCCGTCGGCGCCCTCCAGGTCGAGCTCGACCCCGTCGCTGCGTCCGAGGATGTAGCGCTGGGTCTTCAGCGAGAGCTCGTCCCAGTCGGCGAGCCGCTCGAGATTGCGGTCGTTCTCCTCGAGGTACGGCGACAGGCGCAGGAACCAGGTGGGGCGGCGGATCAACCGCACCGGGTTGTGGCAGCGCCAACAACGGCCGTCCTCAACCTGGAGTGCGGCGAGCGTCGTCTGGCAGGTGTCACACCAGTCGACCGTCGCGTTGTCGCGATAGACCAACCCCGCCTCGAAGAGGGTCAGGAAGAGCCACTGGGACCAGCGGTACTGGGCCTCGTCGGAGCTGTAGAAGGCGCGGTCGTAGTCGAAGGAGAAGCCGAGCCGCTTCATCTGTCCCAGCATCCGCTCGCCGCAGCGCTCGACCCACTCCGCCGGCCGCGTGCCCCGCTCGATCGCCGCCATCTCGGCCGGCAGGCCGAAGGCATCGAAGCCGAAGCCGAAGAGCACCGCATCGCCGCGGGCGCGGCGGAAGCGCGCGTAGGCGTCGCCGATCGAGTAGTCGCGGACGTGGCCCATGTGCAGGTTGCCCGACGTGAACGGGCTCGACGGCTTGATGTAGACGGCGTCCTGTCCAGTGGCGGGAACCGGGGTCGCGAAGGCACCCCGCTCAGCCCACTCGGTCTGCCGGGCGGACTCGATCGCGCCAGCGTCGTAGATCGGCTTTTCGCGGCTCATCGTGATCGCAGTCTGCCACGGACGTTGACCCCGGGCCCGAGGGGTCTTATGCTGGAAAAGAAATGATCAAGTACCTTGAAGTATTCGAGTGACATACGAAAGCGTGACGGAAGTGTCAAATAAGTGGAAAAAGTGGCCGTTTGAGGGTATTTAGGCGCTTCGCCGTCCGGGCGCGGGCCTAGCTTGATTTGGGAAGAGAAATAGGCGACCCCGGCGGTGCTTACGACACCCCGGGGCCTGGCCGAGACCTTAAGAGGAGGTCCCAACATGAGAGAGGGTACGAGAACCGCCCTGCTGGAAAAAGGGCGATTCGACGAAGAAACTGTTAAGCGGGCGATTGCCGCCACCGTGAAGGCGTCGCCCGAAGACCGGATCAGGGCCGGGCTGGAGACGTTGATCGACTTGGCCGAGGCCGATCCCGCCACCGCCCGGTCTGCCCTTTGCAAGCTACGCACCGACCATGTCCGCCTGGCCCAGATCGAGGCCTGGCTGGGCGGAGACCCCGACCGCACGACATTCGGCCTCGGCGCCGCAATCCAACTGGCCAGCACCGAGCTGGCCTCCCCCACCCCCGACCTGGAAGGACTCGAACCGGAGTTGCTGCACTGGCTGGAAGGCAGGTGGTAGTGCCCGAACCGCCAGCTGACACGTTCATAGACCAAGCAGCTCGGGGGATGCAGGGAGGGCGACGAGGGGAGCGCACATAAAGTGCGTGACCCGAGGAGCCCGACCGAAGACCCCGAGAAGCGCCGGTCTAGGGACGTGTCAGGCGAAGGTCCAGAGCTTGTTGCCTAAAAAGTTGAAGGGCATCGCGACCGCGACCGCGATCGCCTGCGCGGTGAGGTCGCCCATCGACGCGCCCGAGACGAGCGCTTCGAGCACCACGAGGTTGATCAGCAAGGCGCCGACGCTGACTGCGAAGAAGCGCGCTGCCTGGAAGCCGGGATGGCCGTGACCCGCGTCGAAGGTCCAGTGGCGGTTCCAGAGGAAGTTGTTGGCGAGGGCGACGCAGAAGGCGCCGATCGCAGCAAGCAGATGGTGCAGGCCGATGCCACCGGCGAGCAGGGCGAAGACCGCCAGGTTGATCAGGTAGCCGGAGCCGCCGACGATGCCGAATTTGAGCAGCTGCAACCAGCTGTCCGGGCGGCGGGCGGCGGCGCGGATGCGGTAGGCGAATTCGTAGGTACCGCTCATCGACCGCTCCACGGGGCTCCATTCGGCCCATCGGCGACGACCGCATTGCGGCCGAAACCGGTCCGCGCGTCGCGCAGCACAGGGAAGGGAACTTGTTGGATTCGAGGGGACACGTAACGGATGAGCGTGAGGCGCTCCAGCCTACGACGTTCGACCGGACGGAAGCTCGGAGGCAGCCCTGGAGGCTTTCCGGCGACTACCGGCTTGCTGACCACGTCGATCTCCCGGACCGGGAGCACACCGCGATAGGCGCGGCGAGAAGGGCCATCGAGATAGAACCGTATCGGGTCGGCGGCGAGTTTCCAGGTGACGATCGCGCGCGGTCGCCGTGGCGGCC
>JAPVSJ010000002.1:0-11425 GCA_047519745.1 Actinomycetota bacterium
ATCAGCAGCAGCGGCGCGTCGCGGTAGAGGCGCTCGATCTCGTACTCCTTCGAGTAGCCGTAGCCGCCGTGGATGCGGAAGCACTCCTCGACGCACTCCTTGCCCGTCTCGGAGGCGAGCAGCTTGGCCATCCCGGCCTCGAGGTCGGAGCGCACGCCGGCGTCCTTCATCCGCGCGGCTTTGCGGGTGACGAGGCGTGCGGCCTCAATCTTGGTCGCCATGTCGGCGAGCTTGAACTGGATCGCCTGGTGCTGGGCGATCGGCTTGCCGAAGGTCTTGCGCTCCTGGCTGTAGCGCAGGGCGAGCTCGAGGGCCCGCTGGGCGATGCCGACGCCGCGGGCGGCGACGTTGACCCGGCCGACCTCGAGCGCGTCCATCATCTGCACGAAGCCCTGCCCCACGCCCGCCTCCTCGCCGCCGAGCACGCGCTCGGGCGGGCAGCGGTAGCCGTCGTAGACGAGCTCGGTCGACTCGACCCCCTTGTAGCCCATCTTCTTGATCTTGGGCGGGACGGTCAGCCCGGCGTAGTCGCCCTTGTTCACTTCCGCCCAGGGCTCCTTCTCGGTGACGAAACAGGTCATTCCCTTATAAGGGGGGTCTGCCTTGGGATCGGTCTTCATCAGCACGAAGACGACGCTGGAGCCGAGCCCGTTGGTCACCCACATCTTCTGGCCGTTCAGCTCCCAGGCGCCGTCGTCGCCCTTCTTGGCGGTCGACTTGATCCCCTGCACGTCGGAGCCGACCTCCGGCTCGGAGAGCGAGAAGGCGGCGCGAATCTCTCCGGTCGCCATCTTCGGCAGGAAGTAGTCCTTCTGCTCGTCGGTGCCGAACTTCATCAGCAGGTAGGAGCCGATGAAGTGGGTGTTGACCACGCCTGAGATCGAGATCCAGCCGCGCGAGAGCTCTTCGACGATCATCGCGTAGGTCGTCAGGTCGAGCCCCATGCCGCCGTACTCCTCGGGGATCGTCACCCCGAACAGGCCGAGCTCCTTCATCTGCTCGACGATCGGCTCCGGGAAGGAGTCCTCGTGGTCGTACTTCTCGGCGTTGGGGATGATCTGCTCGTCGGCGAACTGGCGCACCATCTCGGTGATGTCGCGCTGGATGTCGGTCTGCTCGGTATAGGCGGCGGTGTCTACGGCCATGGCTCCTGATCCGGTCGGGTTCTCGGGCAGCCGAAGGATATCGGCGGGGCCTAGGCAGAGACGAACGCGGCGCCGATGCGCTCGACCTCGTCGCCTCGCAGTTCCGCCTGTCGAGCGAGCTCCGGCCAGCCGGCGACAGCGTGGCTGACCTGGTCGACGATCTCGCCGGCCTCCTCCGTCGAGAGCCGGTAGTACCGCGCGGTGTCCAGCAAGGACCCGGCGGCGAGGAAAGTCTCGGCTCCCTCCACCCCAGAGGTGAGCCGCAGCGCTCCCATCCGGGTCCGATCGTCGACCCCGACCAGGAAGTCCCAATCCTCGAGATGGCGGCGCTCCCTGTCCTCACGGCGAGCCAGGTGCGCCTCCCTGCGCTCCAGCAGGGTCCTCCCCCAGCGATCCGGTGCGGCATCGGCGAGGATCCCCGGCAGCGCTGGCGGGTACTGCTCGCCCTCGAAGAGGGGTAGGGCCGGGTCGATCTGGAACGAGTCGGCAGCGGCAATCCACTCCGACCGGTAAGCGAAGGAGACCACGCTCCGCCCCGCGCCGCTCTCGCGAGCCAGCGTTCCAACCTCCCTCCGTGGGCCAAGATCGCCGGCGTCGAGGTGGACGACGATCCGATCGCGGTCGCTAGCCATCGGTGCCCTTCTCCGCCGGGCGCCGCCGCGGCCGCCGCAGCCTTACGTCCTGGAGACGCTGCCCCAGCTCGTCGTCCTGCGCAATACGATCGAGATCCTCTTCGAGGCCCAGGACCCCGAGGACGCGCACCAGGACTCCGAGGCTGGTCGACACATCGCCGTGCTCCAGACGGGCCAGCGTCTGCCTGGTCACGTTGACGCGCGCGGCGAGCTCGGCGAGCGACATGCGTCGGCGCAGGCGAGCCAGGCGCAGGCGCTCACCAAGAGCCTCCGCGCGACGTTGGGTCTGCGGAAAAAGCGGATGGGATTGCCGGGACATGTTCTATAGATTAACCCATAATCCCTTTAAGGGTTGATCTATCTAACTTTTATGCTGAGAGCGGCAGGCGCTGTAGGCGACGCAGGCGTTCGGCGACGCGATCGGCGCGGGCGGTGAAGTCGCCCATCTCGTCCTCGGACCTGACCGCGATACCCGCCGGCGGCCCGTTCGGAGATGCGCGGACGGCCATCGCCGATGTCGGGGCGCCCATCGCCTTACTCGCCCTCTCGGCGAGTTCCGCCGCCCGTCTCGCCTGCTCGGCCGCGTCGAGGGCGGCGGCGCCGACGGTCATCACCGCCGCCTCTGATGCGCGTGCGGTCGCCAGCGCCTCGTCGATCCGTTCGACCAATTCGCCGAGCAGCGGCGGCCGCAAGCGCTCCGGTAGGGCCCAGTCATCGGCGCTGCCGTGCATGCAACCGCTCATCCCCCTCATGTACGGCGGCGGGGGCCGAATCCCTGCGCCGCCTGATTAGATTCCGCCCGACCGCACCACGACCCGAGGAGCAGTTTGCGAAACCCCAGAGACTTCTTCCAGCCGCTGGCGATCGGCGCCCCCGAGCCGCTGCCTGAGATTCCCGTCAAGCCGTCGCGGATGAT
This sequence comes from Actinomycetota bacterium, assembly GCA_047519745.1. GTDB lineage: Bacteria > Actinomycetota > Thermoleophilia > Solirubrobacterales > 70-9 > VRUE01. Next base: position 2,694 of record JAPVSJ010000002.1, read on the forward strand.
CCACTTCCTCGACTTCTCCAACGAGAAGATGGTCGAAAAGGCCGCCGGGATCGCCGCGAAGACCGACATCCTGCTCGGCAACCTCGAGGACGCGATCCCGGTCGACCGCAAGGAGGCGGCGCGCGCCGGCCTGATCAAGGCGGCGAAGGAGTCCGACTTCGGCCAGACCGCGCTCTGGACCCGAGTCAACTCGCTGGAGAGCCCTTGGGTGCTCGACGACCTGACCACGCTCATATCTGAGATCGGCAGCCGGCTCGAGGTCGTGATGGTGCCCAAGGTCGAGGGCGCCTGGGACATCCACTACGTCGACCGCCTGCTCGCCCAGCTCGAGGCCAAGGCCGGCCTCGACCGTCCGATCCTGATCCACGCGATCCTCGAGACCGCCCAGGGCGTCGTCAACCTCGAGGAGATCGCCGCGGCCAGCCCGCGCATGCAGGGAATGAGCTTCGGCCCCGCCGACCTCGCCGCCTCACGGCGAATGAAGACGACCCGCGTCGGCGGCGGCCATCCCGGCTACCGCGTGATGGAGGACCCGGCCGACCCCGAGAGCCCCGAGGCCGACCGGGTCAGCGCCCAGCAGGACCTCTGGCACTACTCGATCGCGCGCATGGTCGACGCCTGCGCCTCGACCGGCATCCTGCCCTTCTACGGGCCCTTCGGCGACATCAAGGACACGGCGGGCTGCGAGACCCAGTTCCGCGCCGCCTTCCTGATGGGCTGCGTAGGGGCATGGTCGCTGCACCCGGTGCAGATCGACATCGCCAAGAAGGTCTTCAGCCCACCGCCGGAGGAGGTCAAGTTCGCCAGGAAAGTGCTCGAGGCGATCCCCGACGGGCGTGGCGTCCACATGATCGACGGCAAGATGCAGGACGACGCCACCTGGAAGCAGTGCAAGGTGATGGTCGAGCTGGCCGAGATGCTGGCCGCGAAGGACGAGGAGCTGGCGGAGGCCTACGGGCTCTGAGCCCGGACAAGTACGGAGGCGGGCGCCGGGACGCGCCGCAAGATTCTTCCCAGCGATAGGACAAGCGTCCAGCAGCTCTCGCAGTAGTCGGGCGGGCTGGTCCGCGAGCCGACGCATCCCACGTGGATGCACTCGACTCAAAGATCACCTCTCCCACGGGACGACCGATCCGTCGGCTCGCGGTCGCCCTGGCGGCCGGCCTGGCTGCGGCCTCCCTGCTGATTCCCGGCTCGGCGGAGGCGACTCCGGTGCCGGCGCGCAGCGCCGACTCCTTCGTCGGCTCGATCGGCGTCAACACCCACACCTACTACACGAACACCGTCTATTACAGCCGCTTCCCCGAAGTCAAGGCAAAGCTGGCCGAACTGGGCGTTCGCAACATTCGCGAGAACCTGAGGCCGGGCAGGTCCGACCAGTATCAGCGACTCAACGAACTCGCCGCGATGGGCATCAAGTCGACGCTGATAATGGGCGATCCCAGGGAAGGCACGTCGGGTCTCAACACCCTGCTCTCGATAGCCAAGACGAACCTGAAAGGGAGCATCGCGGCCCTGGAGGGACCCAACGAGTACGACAACCAGGGCATCGCCAACTGGCTCTCGCCGCTGGTCAGCTACCAGGAATACCTCTACAAGACGGCCAAGGCGGACCCGGCGCTCTCCTCGCTGCCGGTGATAGGACCCTCGCTGGTCCACCAGGAAAGCCAGGAAGCGATCGGCGATGTCTCGCGGATGCTCGACTACGGCAACATCCACTCCTATCCAAACGGCTACACCCCGGAGAGCAACCTCACCACCCACCTGAGCCATGAGGCGCTGGTCTCTGGCTCCAAGCCGATCATGGCGACCGAGACCGGGTATCACACCGCGCTGGAATGGACGGGTAGCCACTACCCCGTATCCGAACAGGCGATGGCCGTCTACGTCCCTCGCATGTTCCTCGAGTACTACCGCCGCGGCGTCGCCAAGACCTTCTCCTACGAGCTGCTCGACGAGGCCGCGGGCTCGACTGACCGCGAGGACAATTTCGGTCTGCTGCACAACGACCTGACGCCGAAGCCGGCCTTCACCGCGCTCCGCAACACCATCGACATCCTCGAAGACCCGGGCAGCTCGTTCTCACCCGGGTCGCTCGACTACAGCCTCGGCGGCAACCAGGAAAACCTGCGCCAGGTGCTGCTGGAGAAACGCGACGGCAGCTTCTACCTGGCGCTGTGGCGCGCCACCAGCGTCTGGGATCCCGTCAACAAGGTTACGCTGAACCCCGGCAGCGCCCCTGTCTCGATCAGCTTCGGCCAACCGATATCGAGCGTGCAGCTCTACGCGCCCAACGAATCGAGCTCGGCGGCGAGCACGGTGAGCGCCCCGAGCGGCACGCTCAGCTACGAAGTCGGGCCGCAGGTGGAGATCCTGCACATCGTCCCCGGCGAAGGATCGCCGGCGCCCGCCCCGGAAACGACTCCGACTCCGGCTGAACCGACTCCAACCGAACCTGCCCCGACTCCGACGGAACCGACGCCCTCCGAACCCACCCCCACTCCCATCGAAGAACCTGCCCCCACCCCTGAAGAATCCACCAAGAAGGGAGGCAAGTCCGGCGGGACCAAGGGAGGACGCAAGCGTCTGGCGCTGTGGACCGGCAGCCACTCGATCAGGGCCGGTCAACCTCTCGCGGTTCGCGGTCGGGTGATCGCAGCAACCCCCGTCTCCTCGACGCCGGTGGCGATCCAACGCTGGCACGGCGGTTGGCGGACGGTGGACCGCAGCTATGCCTCCAGCGACGGCTTCTTCGGCGAGAAGATCAAGCTTGCGACCGCCGGCGAAAGCGGAATCGCGCGGATCCGGGTCATCGCCCCGTCCGCAATTCCCTCGCGGGCGATCCCCGTGCGGGTTACGGGATAACCCGCAGCGCAACGACGCTGTCTCAAACAAACGTCCAGTGGTGTTGACAACGGCTGACGGAAGCCGGCTCGGATGTCGAGGCACTCCATGTGGATGCACCGCTCACCAAGAACGACGGATCGACGCCCTCCCGGCTGCGCGGGCTGGGCGCCCTACTCGCCGCGACCGCCGCAGTGATCTTCGCCTACCTCGCCCCTTCCGCCGTCGGCGCCACCAACGCGTACCAAGCGCGCAGCGCCAACTCCTTCGTCGATTCGATCGGCGTCAACACCCACACCTTCTACAGCGACACCGCCTACTACACCCGGTTCGACCTGGTCAAGCAACGCCTGACCGAACTCGGCGTTCGCCATATCCGCGAGGACCTCGCCGCCGAACGGCCAGACCAATACGAACGCCTCAACGCACTGTCAGCCGTCGGGATCAAGGCAACCCTGATCCTTGGCGACCCCGGCAACGGGCCGGACGGGCTAGAAGAACTCATCGCGACGGTCAAGGACCGGCTGGCTGGCGCCGTCGATGCCGTCGAGGGCCCGAACGAGTACAGCACCAGAGGCGGCCCGAATTGGAGCTCCGACCTGGCCGCTTACCAACAGAATCTGTATGCCACGATCAAGGGCGATCCTGGGCTGGCCTCGCTCCCTGTCATCGGGCCGTCGATCGTGCACGGGGATCAAGCGGCACTCGGCGACATCTCCTCCGGCCTGGACTTCGGCAACATGCATTCCTACCCAAATGGGGAGGCGCCCGAGGCAAATCTGAGCTCACAGCTCGCCCTGGCGGCCCTCAACTCCGGGTCCAAGCCGGTGATGGCGACCGAGACCGGTTACAACACCGCGATCAACTCGAGCAGTGAACTGAAGCCCGTCTCCGAAGAAGCGATGGCGACCTACGTACCGCGCCTCTTCCTCGAGTACTTCAGCCGCGGCGTCACCCGCACCTACTCCTACGAGCTGCTCGACGAGTCGTCCGACCCCGCTCAGGCCGACCCGGAGGCCCACTTCGGCCTGCTGCGCAACGACCTCTCTCCCAAGCCCGCATTCGACGCTCTGCGCAACACGATCGGCATCCTCAGCGACCCAGGCGCAGGCTTTACCCCCGAAGCACTCGAATACACGGTCAGCGAAGATCAAACCGACCTACATCAGGTGCTTCTGCAAAAGCAGGACGGCAGCTTCTACCTCGCTCTCTGGCGCGCCAAGAGCGTCTGGGACACCGCCGGGCACAGTTCGATCCAGGTGCCCTCGACGCCGGTGAAACTCCAGTTCGAACGCAGCGTGAACAGCGCCCAGCGTTACATGCCGAATGTCTCCGCCGCCCCGCTCGACACCGTTCCCAGTCACGGAAACTCGCTTTCGGTGGACGTTGGCGCGCAGGTCGTGATCCTGCGCCTCGAACCCGGCGAAGCGGTCGGACCCGGTCGAATCAAGTTCTGGGTCTCCAGGCGGTCTGTCCCCGCCGGTGGACGGGTGGCCATCAACGGGCGTCTGCCCAGCCAGGCGACGGGGCACTCACTGCCGGTCAGCATCCAGCGTTGGCAGTCGCAAGAGCGGCGCTGGCAGACCGTTGGTCACGGACGGACCTCTCGAAAGGGCACCTTCCACAAGGCGATCAGGCTCTCGCCGCGCCGATTCGGGCGGGTCTCCCGCCTGCGGGTGGTCGCACAGCAGACCAAGCCGTCGAGAGCGCTCCAGGTGCGGATCCGCGGCTCAGCCCCAGAACCCCACGTCGCCATTGGGGCTGCGGCAGTCGTCGCGCCAGGGCCGGGTTCCGGCGCAACCAGCTGAGCCGCGGGCGACAATCAGCTCAAGCGCCGCTCGAGATCCGCGAGCTGCTCGTGCAGCTCGTCGGGCAGGTGCTTGCCGAAGCGGGCGAAGTGCTGGTGCATCGCCGGCAGCTCGACCTTCCACTCGGCCGGGTCGACGGCGAGCAGCTCGGCGACTTCGTCGGCGGAGATCTCCAGGCCCTCGGTGTTGAGCGCTCCCGCCGCCGGCACCATGCCGATCGGCGTCTCCTCCGCCTCGGCCGTGCCGGCGCAGCGGCGGAAGACCCACTCGAGCACGCGGCTGTTCTCGCCGAAGCCGGGCCAGAGGAAGTTGCCCTCCTCGTCCTTGCGGAACCAGTTGACGTAGAAGACGCGCGGCATCTTCGCGCCCTCGCGGGCGCCCACCTTCAGCCAGTGGCTGAAGTAGTCGCCCATGTGGTAGCCGCAGAAGGGCAGCATCGCCATCGGGTCGTGGCGCAGCTTGCCGACCTCACCGGCGGCGGCGGCGGTCGTCTCCGAGGACATGATCGAGCCGAGGAAGACGCCGTGCTCCCAATCGAAGGCTTCGCGCACCAGCGGCACTACCTTGGAGCGACGGCCGCCGAAGAGGAAGGCGTCGATCGGCACGCCGGCGGGGTCCTCCCACTCCGGCGCGATCGAGGGACAGGCCGACGCCGGCGTGGTGAAGCGGGCGTTCGGGTGCGCCGCGGGTTTGTCGGCGTCCGGCGTCCAGTCGTTGCCGTGCCAGTCGATCAGGTGCTCGGGCGGCTCCTTTGTCATCCCCTCCCACCAGACGTCGCCGTCGTCGGTCTTGGCGCAGTTGGTGAAGATCGAGTCGCGGGCAACGGTCTTCATCGCGTTCGGGTTGGTCTTCTCGCCGGTCCCCGGCGCGACGCCGAAGAAGCCGGCCTCGGGGTTGATCGCGTAGAGGCGGCCGTCCTCGCCGAACTTCATCCAGGCGATGTCGTCGCCGATCGTCTCGACCTTCCAGCCGGGCAGGGTCGGGATCAGCATCGCCAGGTTGGTCTTGCCGCAGGCCGAGGGGAAGGCGCCGGCGACGTACCTGACCTCGCCCTCCGGCGAGGTCAGTTTGAGGATCAGCATGTGCTCGGCCAGCCAGCCCTCGTCGCGGGCCATCGCCGAGGCGATCCGCAGAGCGAAGCACTTCTTGCCGAGCAGGGCGTTGCCGCCGTAGCCGGAGCCGTAGGACCAGATCTCGCGGCTCTCGGGGAAGTGGACGATCCACTTGTTCTCCGCATCGCAGGGCCACGGCACGTCCTCCTCGCCCTCGGCCAGCGGCGCGCCGACCGAGTGCAGGCAGGGGACGAACTCGCCATCGGTACCGAGCACATCGAGGGCACCCTTGCCCATCCGGGTCATGATCCGCATGCTGGCGGCGACGTAGGCGGAATCGGTCAGCTGCACCCCGATGTGGGCGATCGGCGAGCCGAGCGGCCCCATCGAGAACGGCACGACGTACATCGTGCGACCGGCCATCGAGCCCCTGAACAGGCCCGTCAGCGTCTCCCGCATCTCCGCCGGGGCGCGCCAGTTGTTGGTCGGGCCAGCGTCGGCCTCGTCCTCACAGCAGATGAAGGTGCGATCCTCGACCCGGGCTACATCGCCGGGATCGGAAAGGGCGAGGTAGGAGTTGGGCCGCTTGGCGTCCGAGAGGCGCTCGAAGGTGCCAGCGTCGATCAGGGTCTGCGCGAGACGGTCGTACTCCTCGGCGCTGCCGTCGCACCAGTGGACGGCGTCGGGCTGAGTGAGGTCTGCCATCTCCCCGACCCAGTCGAGGAGCTTCTTGTTGGTGGTCGGCGCTTCGGCCGCGATGGTTTGGCTCATCCGGCGCACTCTACTTACCGCCGCCGGATTGGACGTTGGTGATTTCGGTGTCAGCGTCGGAATTGAGGATCTTCAGCGTCACCGTCTCCTGTTCTCCGCCCACCAGGCTGACCGCGCAATCGAAGGTCGACCCGGTCTTGACCTCGACTCCGGAGGGACAGTCGACCGAGGCGACCTTCTGCTTCACGGATTTCTCCAGGTTTTCTTCGATCGTGCCCTCCATCTTGGTGCTGTCGATCACGGTTTCGCCGCAGCCGACCGCGATGAAGACGGCAATAGCCAGCGCCGCGACAGCGCCGAATCGAGACACCAGGCTCATCTCTCTCCCTTCGGGATGGATCGTCCCGGGAAGTATCCCAGGGCCGCGAGCGGCCGGGTCAGCGCGCGAACAGTTCCGAGCGCGGATTCAGCAAGCGGGCTTCGCGGTAGGCGTGGACAGCGTCGGCGGCCCGACCCCGCTCGGCTTCGACTCGCGACAACACCAGCCAGGTGCGCCAGTTCGTCGACTCGCGTTCGGTCGCGGCCCTCGCTGCTTCTCCGGCCGCCGCCAGGTTCCCCTGCTCCTCCAGCACGAGCGCTTGTTGCAGGCGTGGCGTCGCCGCGCCCGGCTGCACGTTCTGCGCACTCTTCGCCGCCTCGAGAGCGCCCGCAAGGTCGCCGGCACGGGCGTCGGCTTCGCTCTGGCGCACCAGGGCGGTCGAGGCGAGCGGGATCGCGATCGCGATGATCGCGGCCAGGGCCACGACCACGAATGCGGCTCTCAGAGGCAACCGTAGTCCTGACGTGCGCCCACTCACGTCTCGTCCCACTGCGGATACGAGGATGGATGCGAGCAGAAGCGTTGCGGCCGGAAGCACGGGCACTTGCCACATCCAGTCGAAGACCGCGGTGAAGCAGAACGCGACGCAGCCGGCCAGGGCGGCGGCGAGCTGCGGACGCCGATCCGGTGAGGCACGGAGGGTCGCGCGAGCGCCGCCGAGCAGGATCAGAAGGAGGAAGGCGGCGAGCAGGAGGATGCCGACGACCCCGAGCTCCCCGAGCGTCTGCATGTAGAGCGAATGCGTATCGCGCACCACCCCGCCACTTCCATTGCGGTCCCACCAGTATTCGAACGTGCCGGAACCGGTCCCCGTCAGCGGCTTGCTGGCGTTCTCGTCGACCGCAACCGACCAGAATTCGTAGCGGCCCTCGCCGCCGACACTGGCGAGCCGTCCCCCACCCTGTGGCACGTCGGATCGCTTGAATTCCTGCCAGGCATCGGCGGCGCGCCCGGGGGCGCCCAATGCCACCGCGGCGACCAGCAGGCAGAGCACGCAGGCGGCGAGCGCCGCCAAGGACTGGTTGCGGGAGACATGCGTCCAGCGCGGGCGCCGCTCCCGCTCCAGGCGGGATCCCAGAGCCGCCTGGATCAGTCCGACCGCAAGGCATACGACTACGACGATCAGCAGCAGACGATTCCCCTGGCTTTCGGCCGTGGCATCGAGCAGGCCGTGCCGCAGGGCGTCACGCGAGGATGCGACGACGATCAGGATCGCGCTTCCCGCGGCGGCGACGAGCAGGGTCAGCACCTTCGGCAGCCGATCGGAGGCGAAGGCGAGGAAGACCGCGACCGACAGGACAGCCGCGGCGATGCCGCCACGGGAGAGGGTGAAGAAGACGGTCAAGGCAAGCGCCGGCAGGGTCGCCGCCGCAAGCGAGCGCAGCACGATGGACCTCGCGCACGTCGCGACCTGGAGCAACAGCGGAATCCCGATCGCGATCAAGCCGGCGAGGGCGTTCCAGTAGTACAGCGGGTATGCCAGCCGTTCGCGGCTGTCGCTCAGGAAGCGCGCGGTTTGGTCGGCTTCGGGGAACCAGGCGGGGTGCAGCCGGGACAGCAGCGCGACGACCGCCACGCAGGCGATTCCCGTTGCCACCGCACCGACCATGAGCCGGGCTCCCCTTGGTCCGCGGAGGAAAAGAGCGAGGGCGAAGATGCCGAGATAGGCGATCACGCGCGCAAGGTCGGCCCAGGTCCTGTCGAGGCTCTCGGTCCAAGCCAGACTCAGCGCGGTCCAGACGACGAAGCCGGCAAGCAGGCCAAGAGCTACCCAAGCGAGAGCCCCGAGGCGCCGCCGTGGCAGCGCACCCACCAGGGCGCCGGCGAGCAGGAGCCACCAGACGGCGATCCCGACCTGATCGTGCACGAGCGGGTCATAGCCCCCGCCCTCGAGGCCGAGGTAGGCCACCGTGCCGAAACCGAAGAGCCAGGCCGCCG
>JAPVSJ010000003.1:0-8811 GCA_047519745.1 Actinomycetota bacterium
GCATCCTCACCCCCGACCCCGAGGTCGAGCGCGAGCGGGTCGAGGCGCTCGAGCAGTGGAAGGCCGAGCGGGACGGCGACGCCGTGCGCGACGCCCTCGAGAGGCTGCGCCAGGTCGCCGCCGACGAGAGCGCCAACGTGATGCCGGCGACTATCGCCGCCGCGAAGGCCGGAGCCACCACCGGCGAGTGGGCCGCAGTGCTGCGCGAGACCTTCGGCGCCTACCGCGCCCCGACCGGGGTCGACGGCGCGGCGCCCCCCGGCGACCGCGAGGCGCTGGCGGAGATCCGCGGCCGCGTCGACGAGGTCTCCGCGCGGCTCGGCCACCGGATCAAGATCCTCGTCGGCAAGCCCGGCCTCGACGGCCACTCCAACGGCTCCGAGCAGATCGCCCTGCGCGCCCGCGACGCCGGTATGGAGGTCATCTACCAGGGCATCCGCCTGACCCCGGAGGAGATCGCGGAGTCGGCGCTGCAGGAGGATGTCGACGTCGTCGGCCTCTCGATCCTCTCCGGCTCGCACCTCGAGCTCGTCCCCGACGTCGTCCACCGCCTGCGCGAGGAGGGCGTCGACGTTCCGGTCGTCGTCGGCGGGATCATCCCCGTCGCCGACGCCGAGCGCCTGCGCAAGGCGGGCGTCGCCGGCGTCTACACGCCGAAGGACTTCGACATCAACAAGATCATGGGCGAGATCGCGACCCTGGTCGAGCAGCGCGCCACAGCCGGCGCCGCGGCCTGAGCGGCGGCTTATGTACGGTTTTTTGCGGTTTTTAACTGCTTAAGCCAGATTTATTTACACTTGAGGGAACCATGGCGACGCTTACGCGCACTTTCTTGCTGCAGGAGCAGCCTGAGGTCTTCCTCAGCGACGCACGCACCTCGCGCGCCGTGGGCGCTGCGGTCAAAGCCGGGCGGGTCCGAAAAATCGGTCCACGCCTCTATACGAAGAACATCGAGGCCCCACTCGAGCAGGTGGTTCGGCGCAACTGGCAGCGAATCGCCGCTCTCTACTTCCCCGACGCGGTGGTGGTCGACCGCAGCGCCTTCGAAGCCAAACCCGCCGAGGACGGGTCGCTCTTTCTCGACATCGGCCCCTCCCGGGCACGGCGCGAGCCACTGCGACTGCCGGGCCTGACCATCCGCCCACGCAGCGGGCCTGGGCCGATCGTCGGCGACATGCCCTTCATGGACGGACTCCACTTCTCCGGGCCGGCTCGGAAGTTCCTCGACAACATGCGCGCCTCCAGGGCGAGCCAGAGCGGCATCGCGCGGACTCTCTCGCGAGCCGAACTCGAGGATGAGCTGATCCGGCTCACATCCGTGCGCGGAAGCGAGGCGCTCAACGAGCTTCGCGACAAGGCCAGGGAGGTCGTCGACGCCCTCGTGGCGGTAGCGGAGACGGAGGCGCTCGACGACATGATCGGCGCGATCCTGGGCACCCACCCGACCAGGCCGGAGACGGCCGCCGCGCGAGCCCACCAGCGAGGCTTCGGGTTCGACCCGAGGCGGCTGGAGCTGTTCGACGCCCTCCAGGCCCAGCTGATGCAAACTCCCCTCTCAAGCCGCGCTGTACAGCCCAACTCGTTTCCGGCACTCTCCTTCGTCGAGGCCTATTTCTCCAATTGGATCGAGGGCACAGAATTCGAGCTGGAAGAGGCAGAAGAGATCGTCTTCGAGGGAACCGTGCCCGAGGGGCGCTTCGAAGACGCGCACGACGTCCTCGGCACCTTCGAGCTGGTCGACGACGCGAGTCTCCGATCCCGGGTTCCAACCGATGTCGAGAATCTGCTCGCTGTGCTCCGCTCCCACCATGCGCTGATGCTGGAGCGGAGACCACAGGTGCACCCCGGCGCCTTCAAGACGCGGGCGAACCGCGCAGGGAGCACCAGCTTCGTCCATCCCGACCTGGTCGTCGGCACCCTGGTCGAGGGCTACCGCTACTACGAGCCGCTCCCCGCCGGCCTGGCCAAAGCGATCTTCATGATGTTCCTGATCGGCGAGGTGCACCCGTTCACCGACGGCAACGGCCGCGTCGCGCGCGTGCTGATGAACGCCGAGCTGAGCGCCGTCGGCGAACAGCGGATCGTGATCCCGATTGTCTACCGCGACGACTACCTGCAGGGGCTGCGGGCGCTCTCGCGCAACGCCAACCCGCAACCCCTCGTTCGCGTGCTCGACTTCGCCCAGGCCTACGCCGCGGCGATCGACTGGAGCGACCTGCGAACCGCCGAGCGGATGCTCGTGGAAACCAACGCCTTCGTCACGCCAGAGGACGCTGGCGAACGCGGCCTGCGGCTCGAGCTACCCGCGTAGCGCCCAAGCCGCGCGGCCGCCACAATGCAAACATGAACGAGTTGAACGCCGACCGCTCAGCCTGGCTGCGCTGCTACCGCTGCTGGTCCCGCAACCTCGAGATCCAGATCCACTACGACGCGATCCGTCGTGTCGATCCCGAGACCGGCATTCCGGCAGAAGGGATCGACGAAGTGCAGGAATCGGTCGTGCAGTGCCTCGACTGCATGCACGACCAGCCCCACCTCACCTTCCAGGACGACCGTGTCGTGCCGATCGAGGACCGCTGGGAAAGGATGGTCGCCGGCACCCCCTGGGTCGCCTCCTGCACGGTCACCGTCGACCAGGACCGGGTCGAGAGCTGCGCTGGCCCCGAAGCGGCCGAGCTGCTCGCCTACGGCGCCCTCGGCGAGGCCGGGGTGCGCGAGTTCTTCGCCCACGTCCGCTTTCACAAGCACGACGAGGAGCGGATCGTCGTCCACATGCTGGTCGAGCTGTACGCCCGCTCGGCCGAAGAGGCGACCGAGGTGCTCGAAGAGGCCGCCAACGGCCCGCTCGAGATCACCTCGCTGGCCGAGGAGTCGCGACCGCCCGCGCACGCCTCCGGCGAGGCGCATTGAGCGACGACCTGACTACGACTTGGCCGCATCGAGGCCCCGAACCAGGCGCTCTCCCAAAAAAACTCAAATATTCGTCCGATGGCATCCGCGAAGTTCGCGCTGCAGGCTTGATTGCCGGGTTCAGCGCGACACACTTGTTGCCGATCTGTTGTGCGTGGTGGAGTTTTGCCCGCATCATCTTTATTTTTGACCCTCACCCCTGCCGCATGGCCCACCTTCCCTACTGACCTAGACGATATGGAGAGTTCAACCGCAACCCACGCCCATGGGGCATCTGCCGTAGAGGCGGACGAGGAGGGCGCGGCTTCTCTTCGGAGCACAACCACCAGCCGGGCCCGCCGGCGCGGCGCCGTGCTGGCCAGGATGCTCTTCACCGCCGACTCTTTGGCGGCCTGCCTTGCCGCAGCGATTGCGGTCCTCGCCCTCGGCCTGACCTCGATCGAGCCAGGCGGGGTCGCATACGTCGCCGGCGCGACGATCCTCTGGCCGCTCGCCGCCTTCAGCATCGGCCTCTACCGCAGCGACCAGCTGGCCAGCTGGGCGTCGGCGGTGACCGAGATCCCGCGCGCCTTCGTCACCCTGATGCTGATCACCTGGCCCCTCTTCGGACTGGCGTCGATCCTCGGGCTCGACAAGGTGGTGGCCCTGACCTTCCTCACCGTCGCCGGAATGGCTGTCCTGACCGGCATCGCCCGCACGGTCGTGCGGGCGGGCCTGCACCGTGCCCCGGACCTGCGCCAGCGCACGCTGATCCTCGGCTCGGGCTTCGTCGCCGGCCACGTCGTCAAGAAGCTCCGCAACAACGTCCAGTTCGGGCTCGTCCCGGTCGGCATCGTCGACGACGAGGTGCACGACATCGGCAGTCCCGACCTGCCCTGGCTGGGACGCTTCGCCGACCTCGACGCGATCATCGAGGCGCAGGGAATCGACCGGGTGATCATCGCCTTCTCGAAGGCCAGCCACGAGCAGCTGCTGGAGTCGATCCGGGCCTGCCGCGACGCCGGCGTGACCGTCGACGTCGTGCCCCGGCTCTTCGAGTTCCTCGACGGCGTGCGGGCGCTCGACCAGGTCGGCGGCCTGCCGCTGCTCTCGATCGGCACGCCGATGCTGACCTCGGCGTCGATCGCCGCCAAGCGCGTGCTCGACGCGGCCGGCTCCCTCGCCCTGATCGTGGTCTTCGCGCCGCTGATGATCGCGATCGCGATCGCCGTCAAGCTCGAGTCGCGCGGACCGGTCTTCTTCCGCCAGCCGCGGGCTGGCCGGGGCAACTCCAGCTTTCAGCTGATCAAGTTCCGCTCGATGTACATTGACGCGGAGGAGCGCAAGGCGGAGATGGAGCAGCTCAACGAGGCCTCCGACGGGGTCATGTTCAAGATCCGCGAGGATCCTCGCGTCACCCGTGTCGGCCGCTTCATCCGCCGCTTCTCGCTCGACGAGCTGCCGCAGCTCTTCAACGTGCTGATGGGCGAGATGAGCCTCGTCGGCCCGCGGCCGCTGATCTTCCCCGAGACCGCCGCGCTCGAGGAAGCCTGGCATTTGCGCCGGCTCGAGCTGCGTCCCGGACTGACCGGGCCATGGCAGGTCTACGGCCGCTCGCAGAGCCCCTTCCAGGAGATGGTCCGCTTCGACTACCAGTACGTCGCCGGCTGGTCGCTCGCGCGCGACGTCGAGATCCTGCTGGCGACGATCCCCGCGGTCGTGTCGGGTCGCGGCGCCTACTGATCCTTGCCTGAGACAGAGGCGCCTTTGCCGGAAGCGGCGGGGCCGCCCTGTACCTCGGCCTTTTCGGCGGCCGAGCGCATCAGCTCATCCGGCGGCCTGCCATAGCCATAGCCCTCGTAGGAGCGCCCCGTATGTTCGGCAAAGTTGGCAACGAGCCCCAACGTCGGGGCGTCGATGCGCTCGAGCTGCTGGGCCAAGTCCACCGCCGAGGAGCGCGTGCTGACGCCGAGCCCGCTGACGGCGAGGACACCGCTGACGACCGAGATCAGCGGCATCGCATCGGAGACGACAAGAACGGGCGGCGTGTCGATGACGACGAAGTCGTACTCCTCTTCCGCCTCCCGGATGACGTCTTTCATCTTCTGCGACTCGACCAGTTCGGTCGGGTTGGGCGGCACAGCGCCGGCGTGGATCACGTCGAGGGTGGCACTGCCAACCCCCTCCGCGAGGTCGCCCGCGGGCACCGTCGTCACCGCGTCGGAGATCGCCCCGGCGTTGATGCTCGAGAGCAACTCCGAGAGACCACCGTTCGCCGACAGGCCGAGCACCCGCGAGAGCCCGGGGTCGCGGAGGTCCGCCTCGATCAGGAGAACCCGTTCGCCGCTCGTCACGGCGGCAAGGGCGAGCCCGAGGGAGACGAGGGTCTTGCCCTCCCCCGACGCCGCCGAGGTGACGAGGACGGATTTGACGTCCTGGCGAACCTTGAAGTAGCGCAGGTTGGCACGCAGAAGGCGGAACACCTCGGTCTCGGCCGGCGAGAGAGAGCCATGGCCAAGGTGCTCGGCATCGAAGGCTTTGCGCCTGGGGATCGAGGCGAGGACGGTCAGATTGGTCGCCTCGGCGAGGTCGCCCTGGCGCTTGAGCCGCCGATCCAGCTGCTCGAGCAGCAGCGTCAGGCCGAGGCCGAGGATGAGGCCGACGATCGCGCCAAAGACGATGTTGCGAAGCGGTTTCGGCGAGACCGCCTCCGGTTCCGGCGTCGCCGGCTCGATGATCGCGATTTTGCCGATCTGCAGATGCTGGCCATTGCCGGCTTCCCCTTCACGAAAGTCAATGAAGGCTTTGGCGAAGGCGTTGGCGGTTCTCGCCGAAAGCTCCGGAGAGGTGGTGGTCGCCGTCACCTGGATGATGTCCGATTCCGCCTTCTGCTTGGTTTCGATCAGCGAGTCGATTTCTTCGCTGGTGAGGCCTGGCAGGCGATCGGCGGTGCGCTTGGCGATGATCGGCAGCGATAGCAGCTGCAGGTTGGTGTCGACCGCACGCTGGGGTTCGACCGCGCTGGAGGTACGCAGCAGCAGTGCCGCCGTGCTCGAGTACTTCTTTTCGGCCGTCGCGGTGAGGATCGTCGCGGCCGCCGTGGCGACAACCAAGCAGAGCACGACGAGCCACAACCGCCGCCGGATCGCTTGGCCGATCAGTGAGAGGTCCGACTCGTCGGTTTGGTGTGCGTTGGGCAAGGGTAAGGCTCCAGAGGCGTTGGGCTCAGGCGCCGAGCACTGTAGCAACGGGGTCGGCCGTTGCCGATCAACCGTCCATCGTCGACGAGGGCGCCGCATGGGGCGTGTCGGGTCGCGAGTAGGCGAGGGCCAACCCGCACAGGTACCAGAGGATCGCTCCCGGCAGGCCGAAGAGGGCATCGCCGGCGGCCAGGACGACGAGCAGCATCACGATGGTCGCCAGTAAGGCCGCCCTTGCCTGTCGCACAGCGCGGTTGGCGGCCCGGCCGAGACCCCGCACGGCGGCGACGACGCTGGCGATCAGTGCAGCGGCGAGGAGCAGGAAACCGAACGGCCCCGACTGATAGAGCATCGAGAGGTAGCCGTCGTCGACGTTGGTGAGGAATTCCTGCGTCGTCCCCCCCAGCCTTTCCGAGGCGAGCCCGGCCTGACCCAGCCCGGCGCCGACCGGCTTGCCGAGCGCCACGGGCAGCAGCTGGTTGGTCCTCGCCAGGCGGTCCTGGGCGGATACGTCGCTGCCGGGGCTGCCGAGCGAGGTGATGCGTTCGCTGAACGCCCGCGTGGTCGAGTTGCTGTCGCCGGCGACGATCAAGACGACAAGGCAGATCACGACAACCGCGACGAGGCGCGCGGCCGTCCTGCCGCGCACCGCGGCGGCGAAGGTCAGCAGGCCGATCACCAAGGCGAGCCAGGCGCTGCGCATGTAGGTGAGGGCGAGGGCGACCAGAAGGGGCGCCGTCGCAAGAATCGCCTGGCCCGGCCTGCGCCTCTGGCCCAAGGCGAGCAGGATCCCCGCCACCAGCGCCACCGCGAAGGTGAAGGGCGAGTTGAGGGTTGAGAAGATCCTGATGTGGCCTTCCTGCGGGGCGCCGAGGCTGCCGAGGCCGCCGGCGTTCACCCATTCGGCATCCCATTCGGTGAGCGGGTAGAAGTACTGCGCGATCCCGTAGATCGATAGCGGCAGCAGGCCGAACGCCAGCGCTCGGTACAGCGTCGGGCTGGAGATCGGCCGCACCCCGTCGCCCCAGCCAAGGACGAATGCCGCAAGGCCGGAGGCATAGGCGACCGCCGCGAAGGCCGCGGCCGCCGGATCGGCGGCGAAGCCGGTCGCCAGACCGAGCATCATGCCGATCCCGGCGAGGGCGAGAATGCGTCGCGCGCGTCGGTCGAGGCGGTTTTCGTGCAACTCCATGACGGCGAGGATCGCGGTGCCGAGAAAGGGCAACAGCGAAAGCGGGTCGGCACTCGGAGCGCCGACGCTGAGTTCGAGCATGCGCCGCAGCAACGGCACCAGCAGCCAGTACGCCCAGAGAACCAGCAGTCCCCCGGTGCGCGAGTGGTAGCGGACGGCGAGCAACAGGACGAGCAGGGTGAGGGCCGCCGCCGCCTGCGTCGAGCGAACCGCGAGGGCCCCGGCGACGAGCGCGAAGAGCGCCGCGACAATGCCGCTGAGGACGTTCTCGCTCCTCAGTCCCTGCGGCGCAATCGCGCGGGCGGCGGCCACCATCTGCATGACTATACGGCGGTCCTCAGCGGGTGCCGAGGAGTTCCCCGTAGATCGAGAGCATGGCGGCGACATGCTTGTCGAGGCTGAAGTCGCGGGCTCGCTCTCGCGCCTCTCGCCCCATCGCCGACCGCCGCTCCCGATCGGTCACCAGCTGCCCCAACGCCGCGGCCCAGACGCCGGGCCGGCGTGGCGGCAGCAGCAGGCCGTCGCGACCCTCCCGCACGATCTCGGCCGGTCCGCCGACCTCAGAGGCGAGCACCGGCACGCCGATCGCCATCGCCTCGATCGCGATGCGGCCGAACGCCTCGCGCCAGGAGGGCAGGAGGAGCACGTCGGTCGCCGCCAGCACGGCAGGCACGTCGGAGCGCTCGCCGAGGAAACGGACCCGGTCCCCCAGACCGAGCTCGCCCACCAACCGGTGGAGCGTCCGCTCATAGGCGCGGTTGTCGAACTGAGTGCCGGAGCCCGCGAACTTGGCCGAGCCGACTAGGAGGAGAATCGTGTGCGGAGCCAGGGACGAGAGGGCAGCGACGGTCCGGATCGCGTCGTCCTGCCCCTTCCAGGGGGTCAGCTGGGCGATCACGGCGAGCACCGACGCATCGGCGGCGATGCCCAGCTCGCGCCGGATCGCGTGGCCATCGACCGCGGCGGGATCAAAGCGGTGCAGATCGACAGGGTTGTAGACGACGCGGACCGGCTCGCGCAACGGCAGGCCTTCGAACTGCCGGGCGATGTAGGCGGAGTTGGCGAGGATCGCGTCGGCCCGGCGGCCTATCGCGCCGAGGACGAGGCGGGAGAAACGCCCCTCGGGCACCCAGTCCCGGATATGCGCGATCACAGGCGGCCCGGCTCGGCGGCGTACAGGCAGAGCCAAAAGCGCGGCCCGGGTCGTGTTGGCATGGACCAGGTCGGGGGCGATCCGGGACGCGAGGCGCCGCACCTGAAGGGCGGAACGGGCGATCTCGATCAACCCCCGGCTGGTGTGCAGCGGGTGAAGGCGAAAGCTGGCTTGCGTCCCGGCGATCGGTACGACTTCCGCCCCCACCGCTCGCGCCTCCTCGCTCAGCTCCCCTGGCGGGCAGGCGAGGAATCTCTCGACCTTCCCGTCGAGACCGTCGAGAAGAGCCAACAGCGAGCGCTCGGCGCCGCTTACCTGAGCCGTCTGATTGACATAGAGGACCCGCATCTCAGCTGCCGTACGTCGCGCTCGTCAAA
>JAPVSJ010000004.1:0-23516 GCA_047519745.1 Actinomycetota bacterium
AGCAGCTGGTTCAGCGTCTGCTCGCGCTCGTCGTGGCCGCCGCCCATGCCGGCGCCGCGGTGGCGGCCGACGGCGTCGATCTCGTCCATGAAGATGATGCACGGCGAGTTCTGTTTGGCCTGCTCGAAGAGGTCGCGGACACGGCTGGCGCCGACGCCGACGAACATCTCGACGAAGTCCGAGCCGGAGATCGAGAAGAAGGGGACGCCGGCCTCGCCGGCGACGGCGCGAGCGAGCAAGGTCTTACCGGTGCCGGGCGGGCCGTAGAGCAGGACGCCCTTGGGGATACGGGCGCCAAGCGACTGGAATTTCTTCGGGTTCTCGAGGAATTCCTTGATCTCCTGCAGCTCCTGCACCGCCTCGTCGACCCCGGCGACGTCGCGGAAGGTGATTTTCGGCGCGTCGACCGACATCCGCTTCGCTTTCGATTTGCCAAAGTTCATCACCCGTGAGCCGCCGCCCTGCATCTGGTTCATCAGGAAGATCCAGAAGCCGAAGAAGAGGACGAAGGGCAGGATGTAGGTGAGCAGCGAGAGCAAACTCGAACCGCCCGTGCCATGCACCTTGGTGATGACGTCGTTCTGTTCGAGCCTGTTGATCAGGCTCTGTTCGGCGTTCGGCGGATAGCCGGTCGAGAAGCTTTCGCCATCTTCGCCGTTCTGGCCCTTCTCCTTGACGTCGAGGGTGCTGTCCTTGACGTTGACGTTGACTTCTTCGATCTTGCCGGTCGCGATCAGACCGGTCTTCTGTTTGATCAGTTCGTTGTAGGACGGCGTTTCCGTCGTCGGCCCGTTGGTGATCACCTTCTGGGCGACGAAGGCGAGGATCACCACCAGCAGGATCGGAAAAGCCGCGCTTTTGAAAAAACGCCTCACAGGGAAATTCAGCGTACCAGGGCGGTTTCCGCGCCTCGACGCCTTGGATGGCGAATTTCGATCATCTACTGATCCAACGCGGCGACGTAGTCGAGGTTGCGGTAGCGCTGCGCGTGGTCGAGCCCGTAGCCGATCGCGAAACGGTTCGGGATGCGGAAGCCGACGTAGCGCGGCTCGAGGTCGACTCGGAGCCGATCGGGCTTGGTCAGCAGCGCGCAGACCTCCAGCGAGGCCGGGCTGCGGGCGTTGAGGTTGCGCATCAGGTACTGGAGCGTCAGGCCGGAGTCGATGATGTCCTCGACGATCAGCACGTGGCGACCCTCGATCGGGGCATCGAGGTCCTTGAGGATGCGGACGACACCGGAGGAGTCGGTCTGCGAGCCGTAGCTGGAGACGGCCATGAAGTCGATCTCGCAGGCGACGTCGAGGTGGCGCATCAGGTCGGCGAGAAAGATCACCGCCCCCTTCAGCACGCCGACCATGAACAGCTCGCGGCCCGCGTAGTCCTGGCTGATCTGCTTGCCCAGCTCGGCGACGCGCCGCTGCAGTTCCTCGCCGGAGACGAGGGTCTCGCCGATCGCGTCGCTCACGCGCCGAGACTATCTACCGCTCGGCGCGCAGGGTGCCGCGCTCGGCGATCGCGCGGACGCCGCCGCCGAGGTCGAGCATCGCGATGCCCGTGCGGCGCAGGGCCGCGACCTCCTCGGCGTGGCGGGCGGCGCCGGCGACCGGGCGGCCGGCGGCGCGGTCGGCGAGCTGCTGGACGACGAGCCGGCGCAGCGCCGGGGGCAGCTCGGCGAGTCGCTCGAGCTCGATCGTGTTGCGGGACGAGCCGTTTGAGCCGTCGAGCTCGGCGGCGACCAGGGCGTCCAGGACCTCGGCCTCGTCGCGCAACAGCTCGGCCGTGCGCAGGACGTTCTGCGCCGCGGCGGGATGGACCTCGGCCAGCGAGCGGGCGAGGCCCTGGCGGATGCGGTTGCGCGCGTAGGCCCCCTCGGCGTTGCTCGGATCGTCGCGCCAAACCAGTCCCCGCTCCTCGCAGTAGGCAGTCGTCTGCGCGCGGGTGAAGCCGAGCAGCGGCCGCACCAGCTTGCCGTCGCTCGGCCGCATCCCCAGCAGGGCGCGGCGGCTGGGCGAGGAGGCGAGCCGGTAGAGGATCGTCTCGACCTGATCGTCGGCGGTGTGTCCCGTGGCGATCAGCGCCCCGCCGGGCTCGGCCAGGCCCGCCGCGGCCGCATAGCGCGTGTCGCGTGCCCAGGCCTGCAGGTTGCCGGGACCCTCGGGACGGCGGGGCTGCTCGACCTGCAACCGCACCCCGAGCGCCTCGCAAACCTCGGCGCAGTGCTTCTCGTCGAGATCGGAGTCGTCGCGCAGGCCGTAGTTGACGTGCAGGGCGGTGACGCGATCCGCGCCAAGCAGGTCCACCCCCAGATCGAGCAGACAAACCGAGTCGCGCCCGCCCGACAGCATCACGATCAGCGGCGTCTCCACAGGTAGCAGCCCGCCCTCGCGTACCGACTCGAGCATCGAACTGCGCGCGCTCTCCGGATCGGCCTCCATCAAGCCAGTCTAGGCTCATGGCTGATATCCCAAATTTGAGTTTAAAAACAAAAAGATTACTCTTTAAGGTTGAAAACCGGGATAACAGCTAGTAAATTAGTGGTTATGCAAATAGAGTCGCAACTCACCGATGGCGCGGTTCTCGAGGAGCTCGGCCACAGGCTGAAGCGCACGCGACTGCAGCGCAACCAGACTCAACTGAGGCTCGCCGAGGAAGCCGGGGTCTCCCTGGCCACCGTTCGCAACCTCGAGGACGGGAAGCCGAGCCAGCTCGTCACCCTGATCCGGGTCCTGCGAGTGCTCGGCATGCTCGGCGGGCTCGAGCGAGCCGTTCCCGAGCCGCCCCCCAGCCCGATCGAGGAGCTGCGCCTGCGCGGGCGCGAACGAAGGCGCGCATCCTCGCCGAGGTCGAGGCAATGAGCACGCTGGCCGAAGTGAGGCTGTGGGAGAGCCGGCAGCGCATACGACAATGCGATGGTCGAGTCGTTCTGGGGCGGATGCAGGTCGAGCTCTTCAACCGCAAAAGCGGTCAGGTGTCGTCGAAACCGGGGCAGACCATGGAAGGTGATCGGCTGGAGGAGATCGAGGCTGACGCTAGGCAGCGACGTGCTCGCCGGCTGGCACGTAGTGCTCAAGCATGGCCTTATGGCCGAGAGCGAAGGGAACGCCGTCCTCAGCGAGCTTGACGACCTCGGCGTAGCTGTCGCCAGCGGCAGACCAGCCATCAACGTCGGGGGACTCGGCCCACCAGCCGTCTGCCTCGTGGTGATAGATGACGCGCACGGTCTCCATTGATCTCTCCGCTCAGAGTAGCTTCAGGGCCTCGTCTTCGGCAAGCCCGGCGTCCCGGGTCAGAATCTTGCGGACCAGGCCGGAGGGAATAGTCGATTTGTCGTGGAAGGCAAAGGTGAGCGGTGGCCGGCCGGGAGCCTCCATGCGTCGATGCGATCCGGCCTGGCGCACGACGCGATAGTTGAGCGGCTTACGTTCGAGAACCGCGAGCAGACGCTTCGCCTTCATCGAGGGGAACCGACTCATTGGCCGAGGACCATATTGACTGCGGCGGATTGTCTGAACGAGCGAGACCGGGTTGTGGATCATCTGGAAGTCGAGCACGTCCCTCCCGGAAGTAGATCAAGCGATGCCCTCTCTCCATGGTCGAACTCCCTATCCCGCCCGCCGCACCAGGTACAGCGGGGTGGCGACGGGGAAGCCCTTGAGGTTGACCTCGCCGATCGGCTCGCAGGTTAGGCCGCGTTCGGAGAGGGAGCCGGTGACCGCGTCGGTGACGAGGACCTCGCCCGCCTGGGCGCGGTCGACTACCCGATGGACGAGGTTGACGTGGGTGCCGAAGTAGTCGCCGTCGCGGTAGAAGGCGTTCGCGTAGTGGATCCCGACGCGCGGCCGCGGCCGCTCCGGGAAGCGGTCGAGCAGGCCGACCGCCCACTCGGTCAGCGAGGCCGGGTCGGGTGAGACGACCATCACCTCGTCGCCGATCGTCTTCACGATCGTCGCCTCGGGCGGCAGCGTCGCCTCGACCGTTTCGACGAAGTTCTCGACCACGTCGAGCGCCTCGAGGTCGCCTTCCTCCTCGGTGTAGCGGGTGAAGCCGGTGAGGTCGATGAAGCAGAGCGTGACCGGGACCTGGCCGAGGTGGGAGGCGGCCGCGTCGAGGTCGGTCTCCATGTGGCCGACGACGTCCTGTTCGGTGAAGTAGCGCAGGTAGCGCGTGTGGAGATAGTCGGTCAGCGGCGCCGCCAGCGGCAGGATGTCGGCGGCCAGCTCGCCCATCTCCTCGGCGATCTCCAGCTCCGGCAGCGCGTCGCGGATCATCGGCTCGTGCACGTAGAGGTGGAATAGCCGCACCTCGGCGTCGGCGATCCGCCGCATCGACTGCACGTAGACGCGGACGAGCTGCAGGAAGGCGACGAGCGGGAAGCCGGCCGCCAGGACCCGGGCGCAGTGGCGCAGCGCCTTGACGTCCTCGGGGCTGAGCAGCCGCTCCCGGCCCAGCGGCGTGCCGAGGATGACGAGGATGCGCTCGATCAGCTCCGCCTCGAGCCCGGTCTCGGCCGCCACGTCCTCCACCGTGACCTGCTCCTCGGCGTTGGGGAAGAGGTCCTCGACGAAGCCGAAGGCGAGCCTGCCCTCACGACCGGCTCGCTTCAGTTCCTCCAGCGAGTGCCCTCGCTCGCGCAGCCGCGCGACGACCCGCGCCTGCGCGGCGGCCGCGGCGGTCCAGCGTCCGCGCCGCACCGGCAGGACCTTCTCCCCCGCCCAGCGCTTCAGCGTGCTCGGCGAGACGCCCGATCGCCGCGAGGCCTCGCTGAGTGAGATGCGTTCGTCGGCGGGCATCGAGGGCCGAGGCTAGTGACCTGAGGGGACTCGATGTACTAAGCGGAGATTTGCTCCTCGGAGTGCGCCTGCAGCACCGCCTCGCCGTCCTCGCCCGTGCGGATGCGGATCGCCTCCTCGACCGATGAGACGAAGATCTTGCCGTCGCCGACCTCGCCCGTGCGGGCGTGCTTGAGGATCGTCTCGACGACGATGGCCTTGTCCTTGTCCTCGACCACGACCTCTAGCTTCAGCTTCGGCCGCACGCTGACGGTGAGAGCCGAGCCACGGTACTGCTCGACGACGCCCTTCTGGCGCCCCGAGCCCTTGACCTCGCCGATCGAGAGGGACGGAAACCCCTTGTCGAGCAGCTCGGCCCTGATCGGCTCGAACGCCTCGTGACGAATGAATGCCTCTACCTTCTTCATCCGCGGCCAACCTACGAAGCGCCGTTCGGCCTGTAATTGGACGCCTGGCGAAAATCCCGGGCGCGACTCTCTCATCGGTGGCAGGATGCGCCGCTATGCCAGCGCGGCTGAGACCCACGGCGCCGATGGCGCCCGACACGATCCTCGTCGGCGACCCTGGCCGCGCGCTGCTGCTGGCGCAGGAGCTGCTGGGCAAGCCGAAGATGAGCAACCACGCGCGTGGCCTCTGGGGCTACACCGGCACCACGGCGGCGGGGGACGCGCTGACGATCCAGGCGACCGGCATGGGCGGCCCGAGCGCGGCGATGGTGCTGACCGACCTGGCGGAGCTCGGCGTGAGGCGCGTGGTGCGCGTCGGCACCTGCGCCGCGCTCGACTCCGGGTCGCACCTCGGTGAACTTCTACTCCCCACCGAGGCAGTGGCTATGGGCGGCAGCGCCGCCGCATTTGGCCTCGCGGTAGGCGACTCGGTGCGGCCCGACCTGTCGCTGCAGGGCCAGCTGACAGCGGAGCTTGGAGGTCAAGCACGGGCTTGTCCGGTGATCAGCCTCGACCACTTGCCACCCGCGGACGCCCTCGCCGACGTCGTCGCAGCCGACATGCAAACCGTCGCAGTCTTTGCGCGTAGCCGTGAGCTGAGACTCATCGCAGCAGCAGTTCTGATCGTCACCGAAGCAGATCACGAAAAGCTCAGCGACGATGGCCTCGAGCGGAGCGTCAAACGAGCGGGACAGGCCGCCGCAATGGCTTTGTCTAACCTTCAACTTGAGAGTTAGACAAGCCGATCCGGTAGGGCCGGAACGTCTTGTACTTTTTCGGTGCCGGCTCCGGGCGACAGCCACAAAGCGGCGACCGAAAAAGTTAAGTGGAGGCCCTACCGGATCGGCTTTCAAGCATCAGCAGAGCGCTCGGCGGCGAGCTGGCGCCGCAGGCCGCTGATCTCGCGCGAAGCGCGGTCGAGCTCGTCCTCGACCTCGTCGAGCCGCTGCGAGAGCGAGCGCAGGCGTCGCTCGAGCCGCTCGACGTCCCCCGCTGAGGGCAGGTTGAGCGCCGCCATTGCCGCGTGCTGGGCCTCCTGCGCCTTCTCGCGCGCGCCGAAGGCGGCCGCGACGGCGTTCTCCAGCACGTGGCTGTCCAGCAACGCCTGCGCCAGCTCGCCGATCGCCTGCTCGCTACGCGCTCGCAGCCCGTCGTCGTACTCGTCCTCGGCACTCATCGGGCACACCTTAGAGATCTCTTGCCGACGAGCCGAAACAAGTCGTTAACCAGCCCATCCGAGAGGCCTGAAATGCTGCCTGACCTCAGGCATGGGCCAGCCGTTGATTAAGGGCATGTTGGGGGGCGCCGCGCTGCGTTGCACGCCTCCCTGCCAGTCAGTAGCGTGGACGTGCTCGATGCTTGGGGAGAGGGTGGACACGGGTAGGGACATGCTCGTGCACGCAGGGCACAGAGGCGCCGACGCATGAGACAAACGCTCGCACTGATCATTGCTCTGGCTGGCTTCGCGGTCGTCACCGCGTGTGGCGTCGGCATGGCCGGCGCGGATCCCTCGACCGGCCTCGGCGACAGCCAGGCGGCCGGCGGCCTGACCACGACGCCCACCCTGCCCTCGGCGCAGCCCCCGGCCTGCGCCAACGGAGTCGACGACGACGAAGACGGCCTTACCGACCTCGAAGACCCCGACTGCGAATCGGCGTCCGACAAGAGCGAGAAAGCCGAACCGGAAACGGAAACGGCCACCGAACCGACGGCGACTGAAGAAGAACCGCGGGCCGCCGGCAAGGTCCAGAGCGGCGCCTCCCTGAATGCATCGGAAGCCGGCGAAGAACCCGGCGGTGGCGTCCACCGCAACCAGAGCCTCGGGGGAGCGGAAAGTGGCGGGGTGACGGCACCCAGCGCCACCGGCGGCGACCAGACCCCGGCCGAAGGCACTGACGGGGGCTCGCAGTTCAGCCAGGGCGGTGCGCCAACCAGCGCCAACCCGACGACGACCTTTGCCGCCTTCGGCCCGTCTCCGATCGGCGTCCCGAACTTCGTCATCGACTCGTTCGAGATCCCGCCCTTCCTGCTGCCGATCTACCAGGCCTGCGGCACCGAGTACGGGATTCCCTGGGAGGTGCTCGCATCGATCAACAAAATCGAGACCGCATTCGGCACCAACATGGGGCCCTCCACCGCCGGCGCCGTCGGCTGGATGCAGTTCCTGCCCTCGAGCTGGGAAATGTACGGCCTCGACGCGAATGGAGACGGCCGCAAAGACCCCTACAACCCGGTCGACGCGATCTGCGCCGCCGCCCACTACCTCAAGGTGGCGGGAGGCAGCGGCGACCTCTACCACGCGATCTTCGCCTACAACCACGCCGACTGGTACGTGCAGGAGGTGCTGCTCTACGCCCGCGCTTACGGCAAGCTGCCAACCCAGCTGGTCGGCTCGCTTACCGGCCTGACCGAGGGCGCGCATTTCCCGGTCGCCGCCAATGCCCGCTACGCGGACGAAATCTCAACGCGAGCGGCGCTGAGCAAGGCGACTCCGCAGGAACGCGCCGAATACGGCAATGCCGCCGAAGTGATCTCTTCCTCACCCACCCGCCGGGGGATCAACATCTTTGCTCGTGAGGGGGCGCCGGTCGTCGCTGTCAACGACGGCGTGATCGCGAAGATGGGCAACTCAAAGAAGCTGGGGCGCTACGTCGTCCTGCGCGACGCCTACGGCAACCGCTACCTCTACGCGGAGCTCGGCACGATCGTGCGCAAGCACCGCACCGTGGTGATGCCGACCGGCAAGGAGAAGCGGGTTCCGGTCGACAGCCAGAACATCCGCCCACGGCTCTACGCGCTGCCGGGCAGGACGCAGGGCGACCGGACGCGGGGGAGCGAGCCCGTCGACAGCGCCGCCGCCAAGGGCGCCGACGGAACCCTAAGGGTGGGGTCGAAGGTTATAGCCGGCACCGTCCTGGCTCGGATCGGCGCTGGGGAAGGCGGCGTCGACCCGCACATCAACTTCGCGATCCGGCCAGCCGGCAAGGGAGCGCCGCGAATCGACCCGAAGCCGATCCTCGACGGCTGGAAGCTGCTCGAGGCGACGGCCATCTACCGCGCCGACGGCAGGAACCCGCTCGCCGCCGATCTCGGCGGTGCCGGTGTGCTCCTGCTCTCCAAGGAGGCACTGGAGCGTCGCGTCCTCGCCGACGAAAACCTCGAAATCTACGACTGCGGCCGCACCGACATCGCCACCGGCAAGATCGACCGCCGGGTCCTGGCGATGCTCGAGTACCTCGTCTCCAAAGGCTTCACGCTGACGATCACCGCGCTCGAGTGCGGCCACAGCTACCTGACCAGCTCGGGCAACGTCTCCGAGCACTCGAGCGGCGACGCGGTCGACATCGCAGTGATCGACGGGGTTCCGGTAACCGGACACCAGGGGCCGGGGACGCTCACCGACGAGCTGATCAAAACGGTGTTGCAGCTGCAGGGGACGATGCACCCCCACCAGGTGATCTCCCTGGAGGACCTACCTGGCGAAACCAGCTTCGCGCTACCCGACCACTACGACCACGTCCACGTTGGCTACCGCCCTGAAGCGGGAGTCTTCGGCGAACAGCTCGATGCGATGCTGAAACCCGACCAATGGCAGCGACTGACCCACCGCCTCGAGCGGATCGAAAACCCGAAGGTGCCGACCCGCCCATCGAAGTTCTCGCTGCCGGACAAGCACAAGGGCGACTGACGCAGCTCTTCGGATTCGTGCAGTTCGAGTTCGCCGGCAGGCTCGCCGTGCCGGACGGTCGCTACCTAGCTCGAAGCGATGGCGGGCAGCAGGTGCTCGTCCTCGAAACGGTCGGCGCCCCTCCCCCACCCCGTCGTCGCCGGCGCCGGCCGAAGGAGGCCGAGGCGGGAGATGAGACAGCGCCTCTTCCCCTGAGCCGTGTCACCGCCGTCCGAGCAGAGGAGCCCTTCGAGGAGGCCCGTGAAGCCGATGCCTGGCTGGAGGAAGCGCTCGCTTCCGAGGACGCGATCGACGCCGTCGTGGCTGAGGGGCTCGCGCTGCTCAACCGGGCGGTCCATGCGCATGCCACCGCGAGCGCCGATCCACTCTGGGCCGAGCTGCGCGCCGAGAACGCGGCGGCAGTGCGGATCGGCATTGGCAGCGGCAAGGAGGTCGCCTCCGGTCGTTACTCAAAGGGGCACGAGGTCGACGTGCACGGGGGACGCTCACAACGCCGTCGGCGCGACGAAGAGCTGCGCCCGCAGGAGCGGGTTGCCGCGGTCCTCGGCGGGCGGGAACGCTTCGACGCCTGCGAGACCCTGCTGCTCCGCGCCCGCGCTGACCTTGGCGCCGGTCGCCTCAGAGAGGCAGCACTGCAGCTGCGGGTGGCAGTGGAGGCAATGCTGGTCGAGCTCGACGGAGCACTCGCGGACCCGGATCACGAAAGCGACATGGGCGAGCTAAACGAGCGACGCAAGCAAGCGGGCGAAGCTGCCAACGCCGCACTGCAAGGCCGGCTTCCGCTCGATGACGAGCGCAATGTCAGAGAGCTGACGGAACTCTGTGAGCGCGTCCTACGCCGGCGCCGCGTGCTCAGGGGCTGACGTGCCGCGAGACGACCTCGTCGAGCAGCGATTCGGCGATGTGGTGAGCTTCCTCCAGCGCGATTCCCTCTAGCGACGGGATGCCGATCACGGTGAGGCCGGCCGCTCGGGCGGCGGCAACGCCGGTTGGCGAGTCCTCCAGGGCGACCACGTCCGGCCCCGGCTCGATGCCGAGCCGGCGGCAGGCCTCGAGGTAGGGATCGGGGGCCGGCTTCGGCGCCGCGACTTCGTGGGCGCTGATCACGACGTCGAAGCTGTCGTCGAAACCGACGATCTCCAGCGATCGCTGAACGAACGCGAGTGGCGAGTTGGAGACGAGCCCGATCGGTGTTCCGCGCTGCTTCAGCGTGTGCAGCAACTCGCGCGCACCGAGCATCGCCTCCACCCCGTGCTCGAGCTCGGCGACCACCAGCTCGTTGAGCTCGTCGATCAGCGCGGCGGCACGATCCGGCTCGCCGAGGCGCCGCTCGAGGATGACACCGGCGATCTCGGCCGAGGTGCCGACCAGCTCGCGCTTGTCGGCGGGGGTGAAGTCAAGCCCGCGCCGCTCGAAGAGGTCCTGCTCGGCGCGCGTCCAGACCGACTCGGTGTCGAGCAGCAGACCGTCGTTGTCGAAGACGACGGCGGTCGGCGAGGAGGCGTCCATCGGCGAGATCATCGCGAATGTGGCCTGAAGACAGGTTCTAAGTAGGGTTGGCCCCGTGCCCTTCCACGTCGAGATCGCCAACGGCCTCAACCACGCGCGCGCTTTCAACCTGAGCCTCGAGGAGCTACGGCGAGCGGTGCTCGAGCCATGGCTGACCGGCCGCGCCGTCGCTCTCGGCGAACACGAATGGGACCCGCACGAGAGCTCGCTGCGGATCCTCGAAGGGCCGCACCTCGGCAATCCCGACCTCTCCTTCGGCCAGGGCTGGTCGAACGCCGAGCGCTCCGCCGAGGACGTGACCCGGCGCGTTCTGGAGACCACCGAGCCCCCCAAGCTTCCCGACGCCTTCGTGGTCGAGGCCGAGGTGCCCGAGGCGACTGTCGCCGAAATGCTCAGCGGCCAGACCGCACTGCCGGTGCCGCTGGGCGATGCGGAGAAGAGGATCGACGGCCGCGACCCGGAGATCGCGGCCGTGATCCTCGTGACCAAAACAAGGCCCCCTACACGCTGACGGAAGGCGCCTCGGGGTCGGACTGCGGCGCCTGCGGCTCGGGTGCCGCGGCGGAGTCGAAACGGACCGTCGGCCCCCGCGGGACGCCCAGCACGGGATAGGTCGCCGCCTCGACCGCGTAGTCGCTCGCGGCGCTGAGCGTCACCTTGCCCTGCGGCGACTCGGGCCGGGAGCCGACGACGAGCAGGTCGACCGGGGAGCCCTTGAACTCGGTGACGGCAGCGCCCAGCGCGGCGGCGAGGCTTTCTGCCGTCGCCCGAGCGGCGTCGTCGCCCTCGTCGAGGATGCCGATCGTGCTGACGCCTGCCGAGGGGCGCTCGCGCAGAGCAGCGGGCGCGATTGCGATCGCCGCCGGTCCGCCGAGCAGCAGTTTGTGAGCGGGGATTCCGGGCTTGACGGTGCCGGCGGCGGTCCTGTACTCGGAGCCGAAGACGATCACGTCGGCGTTTTCGCGCTCGGCTAGTTCGGCCAGACCGACGCTGGTGCCGGGGTTGACGACGACGTGACGCGCCATGTCCGGGGCGCCGACTGCCTCGGCGCCGCGCTCGAGCAGGTCTTCGGCTTCCTTCTGCTCGAGCGCCCCGCCCTGAGCGTGGCGGACATAGGCGAGCGAGAGCTCGGCGCCGGAGAAGGCAAGCAGGCGGCCGAGGGCCAGCGCGTCGCGGTCGTTGTCGGTGTCGTCGTAGGAAACGATGATCTTGGGAGCCATCGGTGCCTCCTTTTCGTTTGTGAAGTTGGATGACGGAGCTGAAACGAAGTTCGAGGCGATGGTGGCACGGTCCTTGTATCAGCACAACTGTTCTTACCTATCTATTAGATAAGTTGTCCTTATGTTGAATGCGAGCCGGCTCAACGTTCTGCGCGAAGTCGTCGGGCTCGGCTCGTTCTCCGCCGCCGCCGACGCGCTCTCCTATTCGCAGTCGGCCGTATCGCAGGCGATCGCGACGCTGGAGGGCGAGCTGGGAGCGCCGCTGATCGAGCGCGACCGCCGCGGCGTGCGCCCGACCGCCGCCGGCGCGGCGCTGGCCGCGCATGCCGAGGGAATCCTGGCGCGGATGGACGACGCGGAGGCGGAGGTCGCGGCGATCGCCGGAGGTCGTGGCGGCCGGCTGCGGATCGCCTCCTTCCCCACCGCCGGGGCGACCTTGATGCCGGAGGCTGTCGCCCGGTTCCGCGCCGCCCATCCCGGCGTCGAGGTGAGCCTCGCCGAGGGCGAATCCGAGGAGATCGCACCGCGCCTGCGCGCCGGCGACTTCGAGATCGTCATCCTCTTCGAGTTCGTCGGCGTCGGCGAGCGCCTGGGAGCGGGCATGCGCCGCTTCGAGCTGCTCGACGACCCCCTCCATCTCGCGCTGCCCGCGGAGCATCCCCTGGCCGGCCGCAAGAAGCTGCGGCTCGAGGACCTGCGTGAGGAGGCCTGGATCCAGACCTCCGCCGCGAGCCCCTGCGCGCGCCACGTGGTCCGCTCCTGCCACGCGGCCGGCTTCGAGCCGCGCGTCTCCTTCGAAAGCGACGACTACCAGACGGTCCAGGGCCTGGTCGCCGCCGGCGTCGGCGTCGCCCTGATCCCGCGGCTTGCGCTCTCGACCGTCCGCCCCGACATCCGCATCCGCGCGCTCGACCCGCGCAGCCCGGTTCGCAAGGTCTTCGCCGCGACGCCGCGGGCTGCCGCCGTCACCCCCGCCGTGGCGACGATGCTCGACGTCCTGCGCGAGATCTCCCGCAACGCGGTCGACGCCGCGGCCTGAGCCGGGCCAGCTGGCAAAAAGAGAACCGCCCCCGGGAGAGTGCGGGGGCGGTTCTCGTGCTGGTCGCGACTACCGGGCGAGGGAGGGCGCCCGGCTCTGCCTCGGTTACATCACTGGGTCGCGCTTCCCGCGGCGGCGGGCACGCCGTCGGGGTAGCCCAGGGAGGGCACGTCCGACGGGTACACCTCGTGGCCGTGGACGGCGATGTCGCCGATCTCCATTTCCTCGTCCGTCATGCGCAGCGGCACGACCAGACCGACCAGCTTGAGGAGGATGAAGGTGCCGATCGACGAGAACACGATCACCCAGAGCGCCGTCAGCGCCTGCCAGCCGAGCAGGTGCAGGCCACCGCCGGAGATCGTCCCGGCGAGCGTCGTTTCCGCCATCGCCGAGTTGGCGAAGATGCCGACCAGGAGGCCGCCCGCCACTCCGGCGAAGCCGTGGGTGTAGACGACGCCGAGCGTGTCGTCGACGTTGCGGAACGGCGCCGCCCGGCTCAGGTAGTTGAGCGCGAAGTAGACGAGCGTCGATGCGGTGACGCCGATGATGATCGCGCCCCAGCCGTTGACGAAGCCGGCCCCGGGGGTGATCGCGACGAGGCCGACGATCATCCCGTTGACGCTGCCGATCAGGCTCGGCTTGCGCCCGGTCGCGTAGTCCCACGCGACCCAGACCAGGAAGGCGACCGCGGTGCAGAGGTTGGTGTTGAGCACCGCCGCCGAGGCGATCGCGCCGGCGGAGTACCAGTCGCCGCCGTTGAACCCGTTCCATCCGAGCCAGAGGAGGCCGGCGCCGACGGCGACCATCGCCAGGTTGTTCGGCGCGTCGACCTCGCGGTCGCGCTGCAGGCGCGGGCCGATCACCCAGGCCGCGACGAAGCCGGAGACTCCCGCGGCGAGGTGGATCACGTAGCCGCCGGAGAAGTCGACTGCCCCGTGCTGGGCGAAGTAGCCGCCGCCCCAGATCAGGAAGGCGTTGATCGTGTAGACGAACACGGTCCAGAGGGCGACGAAGGGGATCCACGCCTTGAAGTTGATCCGCCCCAGCACCGACCCCAGCATCAGCAGCGGCGTGATCGCGGCGAAGACGATCTGGAAGTAGGCGAGCGTCGACTGCGGGAACTCGATTTCTTCGGATACCACCGGCAGCAGCGGGATGTGGCCGTGCCCGAGCTCGCTGGCGCTGCTCAGGATCGAACCCGGCTGGCCCCACATATTCGCCAGGAAGCTGCCGCCGCTCGTCCCGAAGATGTGCATCGGAGTTCCGAAGGCCATCCTGAACGCGAACAGGCACCAGAGGATGAGCACGATCGCGAAGGCAACGAAGGCCATCATCATCGAGTTCACCGACCAGCGCTTCTGCATTACGCCGCCGTAGAGAACGACCAGCCCCGGGATGCTCATCAGGCCGACCAGGGTCGCGGCGGTGAGCTGCCATGAGTTGGCGCCTTCGCTCAACCATTCCATAGATCCGGTGTTTCCTTTCTCGTTGAGGGCTGCCGATCGCGAATAGCCGCCGCCGGCTCCAAAGCGCCCAATGAATTGCCCGTAAGCCTGCCTTCGCAGCCCAGGCGCCACTACGTACAGCTGTCTAAAGATCGGCCCCGGCGGTTCGCCAGATTGGAGGTTCGTGCCCTGGAATCAGCCATTAACCTGCCTTCGATGCCACTCGAAGGACATTTCGACCGCGTCAATACGCCCCTGCGGCAGCTGACGAAGCGCGAGCGCAACGTCGTCATCTCGGGGGTCGCGGTGACCGTCTTGGCGCTTGCGGGACTGCTCCTCGCGACCTCGGAAGCTCGTCAGCCCCCGCCTGCGGCAGGGTGCATCAGGGTCTCCGTGGCCGGGCGCACCGGCGCCGAGCTGATCCAGGCTTGCGGCGCGGAAGCACGAGAACTCTGTGCGCGCAGCGTAGGCGTCGACGAGCCGCAGTTTCGGGCGATCGCCGCGGGCTGCGCCGAACAGCGCATACGCCCGCTTGGCTCGCCGGCCGCCGGCGCCGCCTCTACCGGTTAGGCGAGCGCCGAGAGCAGCGCCGAGAGCTCCTCGTCGACCTCGCCCTCCAGCTTCAGCGCGGCGTCGCCGTCGTAAGGCGTTGCGCCCTTGGTGACGATCGCCAACCGCCCTCCCGCGGCAAGCGTCACCTCGGGCAGCCCGGCCACCGGGTGGACGACGAGCGAGCTGCCGATACAGAGCATCAGATCCGCTTCGGCGGCGAGAGCGTGGGCCCGCGCCATCGCCGCCTCGGACAGCATCTCGCCGAAGAGGACCACGTCGGGCTTGACCGCCCCGTCGCAGGAGGCACAGCGGGCGACCCCGTCGGCGTCGAACAACGCGTCAACCTCATCCAGGCCATATGAGGCGCCGCACTCACGGCAGGTCGAGGTTTCGATCGAGCCGTGCACCTCGACGACGTTCTCGGAGCCCGCAGCCCGGTGCAGGCGGTCGATGTTCTGGGTGATCGTGCCCGCCAGCAGGCCGCGCCGCTCGAGCTCGGCGACCGCCTCGTGGGCCGTGTTGGGCCGTTTGTCGGCGAGCGAGTGGAAGCGCGGCCGGTAGTAGGACCAGAAGCGCGCCGGGTCGCGCTCGAAGACGTCGATGTGGGCGACTTCGATCGGGTCGACGTTCGCCCAGAGCCCGGTCTCGGGCGTGCGGAAGTCGGGGATCCCGGACGGCACCGAGACCCCGGCGCCGGTGAGCGCGACGGTGGACCCCGACTCGCGGACCAGCTCCGCGAGTCGGGCCACCGCGCTCTCGGTCGCTGTCGCTACTTGCCGCTCCACTTCGGCGTGCGCTTGCCGAGGAAGGCCGAGATGCCCTCTTTGGCGTCCTCGCTGGCGAAGGCGGTGGCGAAGGCCTGCTTCTCGGCCTCGATGCCCTCGTCGAGGTCGCCCTTGTGCGAGGCGGCCTTGATCTGCCCGCGGGCGACCGGCGCCTGGGCGGCGAGCTTGCGGCCCCACATCAGCGCCGTCTCGAACAGCTCGTGGTCGGGGACGACCCGGTTGACGAGGCCTGAGTCGAGCGCCTCGCCGGCGAGCACGGCGTCGCCGATCAGGTTCATCTCCAGTGCCTTGTTGGGCCCGACCAGGCGCGGCAACCGCTGCGTGCCGCCGAAGCCGGGCACGATTCCCAGCTTGATCTCCGGCTGGCCGAACACGGCCGCCTCGGCGGCGATCCGCACATCGCAGGCCATCGCCAGCTCGCAGCCGCCGCCGAAGGCGATCGAGTTCACCGCGGCGATCGTCGCCACGCTGTCGGTGCCGAGCTCGCGCAGCAGCGCGTGGCCGCTGTGCAGCAACTCGGCGCCGGCGGCTTCGTCCATCGCGGTGAAGGCCTTGATGTCGGCGCCGGCCGAGAAGACGACCGGGATCGAGGAGGCGACGACCATCGCGCCGACCTCATCCGACGCCTTGACCTTCTCCCAGACTGCCCCGAGATCACGGATCACGTCGGGGGAGATCGCGTTCATCGGCAGGTTGGCGAGCCAGGCGATCGCGACGTCGCCGCGCGTCTCCAGCTTGACCGTCTCGGCCTGCTCGCCCTCGTCGGGCTGCGGGTAGGGGTAGAAGCCCTGGCCGG
Source organism: Actinomycetota bacterium (assembly GCA_047519745.1). Lineage (GTDB taxonomy): Bacteria > Actinomycetota > Thermoleophilia > Solirubrobacterales > 70-9 > VRUE01. Next base: position 16,271 of record JAPVSJ010000004.1, read on the forward strand.
ACTTGAGCCCGAGGCGGCCCTGGGCGACCAAACGCTTCAGAGTGACCGGCGGCGCGAAGCGCTCGCCGTGCTTCTCCTCGAGCTGCTCGATCCGCTCGAGGATCGTGTCGAGCCCCTCCAGGTCGGCTTTCCAGAACGGCGGGAAGAGGCCTTTGCGCGGGTCGAGGCCGGCGCCGGCCATCATTCCCAGGTCGATGTCGCGGACCGAGCAGACGCCCTCCTCGACCAGTTCGCAGGCCTCGATCAGCGCCCGGCCGGTGAACAGCGCGACCAGCTCCTCGGCGTCGGGCTCGGCCTCGCCCGGAATGTTCTGCTCGCCCTCCTTGAAGAAGCCCTCGCCGCCGCTCTTGGCGCCGAGCTTGCCGTCGGCGACCAGGCCCTGCAGGCCCTTGTGGACGTAGAAGCTCTCGCCGTAGGAGCGGTTGAGGTGCTCGGCGACGTGCAGCACGGTGTCGAGCCCGAGCAGGTCGGTGAGGAAGAAGGGGCCCATCGGCGCGCCTTTGGCCGCCGCGATTGCCTCGTCGATCGCCTTCAGCGAAAGCCCCTGCTCCTCCTGGGCGCGCCAGATCTCACCGATGGTCGCCATCAGGATGCGGTTGACGACGAAGCCGGGCACCTCGCCGCAGACGATCGGCTGCTTCTTGATCGCCTGGGCGAAGTTGTAGGCGGCGGTGGCGGTCTCCGACGAGGTGTCCTCGCTGGCGATCACCTCGACCAGCGGCATCACCGAGGCCGGATAGAAGAAGTGGAAGCCGACGACCTTGTCGGGCCGCAGCGTCGCTTCGCCGATCTCGGTGATCGAGAGCGAGGAGGTGTTGGAGGAGAGGATCGCGTGGCCTGGGGTCGCGGCGTCGAGCTCACGGAAGACGGCCTGCTTGATCTCCATCTTCTCCGGCACCGCCTCGACCACGAAGTCGACGTCGCCGAAGTCGCCGTAGCTGGTCGTGCCCGAGATCAGCCCCATCACCTCGGCGAGGCGGGCATCGGCCTGCTCCTGGGTCAGCTTCTCCTTCTTGACCAGGCGGGCGAGCTGGCCCTCGGTGACGGCGCGGGCCTTCTCCACCGCGGCGTCGACGAACTTCTGGTCGATGTCCTTGACGACGACGGGGATGTCGGAGGCGGCGATCGCCTGCGCGATCTCGCCCCCCATGGTGCCGCCGCCGACGACGGCGGCCTTCGAGACGAACATTCGGGTAAGTCCTCCAGGTCTGGGCTAGGGATGGGGCAGCGGAGGCTATCGTGGCGCCACCCACCGCATGTTGGAGCCTTGTGCCCCCTATAGGGGATAGAAAGCTCCATCTTGGCCGTCCAGGGGCGGGGTTAGCCTCGGACGTGTGAGCGAGATCGTCGAGGGGCTGAGTGGCAGCGAGCGCGAGCGGATCGCCTCGCTGCGCGCGCAGGGACGCTTCTTCTGGATCGACCTCTGCGTCGGCGACCTGCCGCGCGACGAGCTCGACGAGGCGCTCGGCATCGGGCCGCACGCCCTCCGCCCGCTGCTCGAATTCGAACGCGGCGGGCCGCCCTCGCGGCGCTTCCACGCCGACGGCCAACACGTCGTCTTCCCCTTCCACTGCTACCTCGAGGGCGAGCACCACGACGGTGAAGACACGCCCCGCGTCGGCGCGATCGAGGTCAACGTGCTGGTCCACGGCGACTACCTGCTGACCGTCCACCGTGAGCGCGTCTCCCTGCCCGAAATCCTGCCCGGCTACAGCGAGGCGGGCCGCAGCGAGCAGTACATCGTCTACGCAGTCCTCGACGCGATGGTCGCGACCGCCTTCGACGCGCTCAACAACACCGAGCTGGCGCTGGAGGGACTGCAGATCCTCGCCGGCGAGGCCGGCAACGCGCGTGTGCGGATGGGGACGCTGCGGGCGATCAGCCTGCGGCTGACGACGATGCGCCGCCAGCTCGGCCCCCAACGAGGGATCTTCGAGCGGATCGGCGAGGAGATCGGCCAGGTCGAGGGGCTCGGGTCCGACAGCGAACGCTACTTCGAACGCATCTACGGGCAGCTCAACCGGATGGTCGACGGGATCGACGCCGCCGCCGACTCGATGGCGAAGCTGATGGACCTGCGCCTGAACGAGACGATGTACTGGCTGACCGTGGTCGCGACGATCTTCCTGCCGCTGACCTTCCTCACCGGCTTCTTCGGCATGAACTTCGCCTGGCTCGTCGGCCGGGTCGACACCGAGCTCGCCTTCTTCGTGCTTGGAGTCGGTGGCTCGGCTCTTGCCACGCTGCTGACCTGGATGGCGGTCAAACGCCGCGGCACGCCGGTGCAGCCCGACCAGGACTCGGTCGAGCGGATCATCGCCACCCTGCGGCATCCGCTCAGCTGACCCCCCGCCGCCCTCGCCCGACCCGGTGGACAAGACCGCCCGGCGATCGTTGTACCGCGGTACAAAGGCATTTTGCGCGCCTTCCCATTACGCTCCTTTGGCTCTCCGACCAAGTGAGGAATTGACACAGCGATGACTCGTATCCGCCAGCAGAACGTGACCGCCGCGCAGTGGAGCTCCAACGGGGAGGCCCTCGGCGCGCTCGACCTGACCCAGCCCGAGAACAACCCCTTCGGCGCCAACGTCTTCTCGGTCGCCGTGCAGCGCGAACGGCTGCCCGGCGACGTCTTCGAGAAGCTGCAAGCGACGCTCGAGGGCGGCGAGGCGCTCGACCCGGCGCTCGCCGACGCGGTCGCCGAGGCGATGAAGGAATGGGCGCTGGAGAACGGCGCTACCCACTTCACCCACATGTTCCAGCCGCTGACCGGCTCGACCGCGGAGAAGCACGACTCCTTCTTCGAGCCCTCGGGCGAGGGCCAGGCGCTGGCCGGCTTCTCCGGCAAGGAGCTGGTCCAGGGCGAGCCCGACGCATCCTCCTTCCCGACCGGCGGCGTCCGCGCCACCTTCGAGGCCCGCGGCTACACCGCCTGGGACCCGACCTCCCCCGCCTTCATCCTCGAGAACCCCAACGGCGCCCTGCTCTGCATCCCGACCGCGTTCGCCTCCTGGACCGGCGAGGCGCTCGACGGCAAGATCCCGCTGCTGCGCTCGATGGACGCGCTCTCGCGCTCGGCGATCAAGGCGCTGCGCCTGCTCGGCGACGAGCAGAGCAAGCGAGTCTTCACCACGGTCGGGCCCGAGCAGGAGTACTTCCTGATCGACGAGCAGTACTACTTCGAGCGCCCCGACCTGATCGCCACCGGTCGCACCCTGTTCGGCGCCAAGCCGCCCAAGGGCCACGAGCTCGACGACCACTACTTCGGCTCGATCCCCGAGCGCGTGCTGGCCTGCATGCTCGAGACCGAGCTGGAGCTGCGCAAGCTCGGGATCCCGGTCAAGACCCGCCACAACGAGGTCGCACCGGCGCAGTACGAGATTGCGCCGATCTTCGAGAACTCGAACGTCGGCTCCGACCACCAGCAGCTCTTGATGCAGGTGATGGAAGCTGTCGCCCGCCGCTACGGCTTCGTCTGCCTGCTGCATGAGAAGCCCTTCGCCGGCGTCAACGGCTCGGGCAAGCACAACAACTGGTCGATGGGGACCGACACCGGCACCAACCTGCTCGACCCGGGCGACACCCCCGCCGACAACATCCACTTCCTCTTCTTCTGCGCCGCGGTGATCCAGGCGGTGAACAAGCACCAGGGGCTACTGCGCGCCTCGGTCGCCAACATCGGCCAGGACCACCGGCTCGGCGCCAACGAGGCGCCGCCCGCGATCATCTCGATCTTCCTCGGCGGCGAGCTGGAGAAAGTGTTCGAGGCGATCGCCACCGGCGAAGGGGACCCGAACACGCCGGCCTCCTTCCTCGAGCTGGGCGCGACGGTGCTGCCGAAACTGCCGATGCACGGCGGCGACCGCAACCGCACCTCGCCCTTCGCCTTCACCGGCAACAAATTCGAGTTCCGGGCGCTGGGGTCGAGCATGTCGCTCTCCTTCCCCAACACCGTCCTCAACACGATCGCCGCCGAGGCGATCGACGAGCTGGCCGGCAAGCTCGAGCAGAAGCTGTCGAGCGGCGAGGCGATGCCGCAGGCGGTGATCGAGCTGGTCAAGGACTCCTACAGCGCCAACAAAGCGGTCTGCTTCGGCGGCGACAACTACTCCGAGGAGTGGCACGCCGAGGCCGAGCGTCGCGGGCTGAAGAACCTACGCACGACGCCCGACGCGCTGCCCGAGGTGCTCGCCGACGACACCGTGTCCGCCTTCGAGAGCTACAACGTGCTCTCCAAGCGCGAGCTCGAGTCGCGCTACGAGGTCTGGGTCGAGCAGTACTGGATCCGCGCCAACATCGAGGCCGAGACGACCTTCTCGATCGCCAAGACGATGATCCTGCCGGCGGCGCTGCGCCACCTGGCTTTGATCGGCGAGTCCGGCGTCTCGGCGATCGAGGCCGAGGTGCGCGCCCTGGTCGACGAGCTGGTCGCCTCGCTCGGCGAGCTCGAGTCGGCGAACGCCGACCCGGGCGACCTCGAGGGCATGGAGATGGCAATCCACGCCCGCGACAAGCAGCTTGCCGCGATGGACAGCGTCCGCGCCGCGGCCGACAAGCTGGAGAAGGTCGTCGCCGACGACCTCTGGCCGCTGCCCAAGTACGAGGAGATGCTCTTCATCAAGTAGCGGCGGGGCCTACTCGTCGCCTTCGTCGTGGTCGCGCACGGCGCGGACGATCAGCCAGCCGATCGCGGCGAGGCCGACGATCGGGATCAGGCCGCCGAAGACGGCGGGCCAGGCCTCACTCGCGAGCGGGATCAAGCACGGGACAGTACCCGCATCTCCAAGCCGCCCTTGGGCGAGAGGGTCGGCATCTGGCGCACGGTCATCGTGCGGCCGGGCAGGGCGTCGAGGCGCAGGCGCTGCAGCAGCATCGTCGCCACCAGCTTGACCTCGGTCTGGCCGAAGCGCTTGCCGATGCAGATCCGCTGCCCGCCGCCGAAGGGGACATAGGCGCCGCGTGGCAGCGCCGCCTTGCGCTCACGGGTGAAGCGCTCGGGGATGAAGGCCTCCGGCTCGGGGAAGAACTCGGGGATTCGGTGGCTGGCCCAGGAGCAGTAGTTGACGTAGGCCTCACGCGGGACCGTGTAGCCGCCGAACTCGAACTCGCGCACGGCGCGGCGCGGGCCGATCCAGGCCGGCGGGTAGAGGCGCAGCACCTCGTCGAGGACCATGTCGAGGTAGGGCATCTCGCGCTCGAGCTGATCGACGGTCGGCGCGGCGCCGGCCAGCACCTCGTCCTGCTCCGCGCAGAGCTTCGCGACGACCTCGGGGTGGCGGGCCAGCTCGTGCATCATGAAGGTCAGGGTCGAGGTCGAGGTGTCGTGGCCGGCGAACATCAGGGTCATCACCTGGTCGCGGACCTCGCGGTCGGTGAACGCCTCGCCCGCCTCGCCGCGCGCGGCCAGCAGCAGGCTGAGGATGTCGCGGCTGTCAGGGTCCGGGTCCGCCCTGCGACGCGCGATCTCGCCGAAGACGATCTCGTCCAGGACCTTGCGCGAAGCGACTAGCTTGCGCCAGGGAGAGCCCGGGCCGCGCAGCAGGCGCAGCGGGTAGTCGATGCCGTAGAAGCCGAGCGCGCGCTCGAAGTGCTCGGCCGCGGCGGCGCCTTTGCCGGCGCCGTCGGGGTCGAGGCCGAGCAGCGCCCGCATCGCGATCCGCATCGCCAGGTTGCGCATCCAGTCGTAGAGATCGAAGACCTCGCCGGGACGCAGGGGCGCGATCGCCCCCTCGGCCTCCGCCGCCATCGAGTCGATCATCGCGGTCACCTGTTCGCGGTGGAAGGCGGGCATCATGATCGCCCGCGCCCGGTCGTGGTAGTCGTCGTCGATCGTCAAGAGGCCGTCGCCGAGCAGCGGGATCAGGTCGCCGAAGCTCGACTCGCGCCAGTGGAAGTTCTCCGGGTGGGCGACGGTGACGAAGTGGTTGGCCTCCGGGCCCAGCATGAAGACGACCCGCGTGTGAAGCAGGCGCATGCTGAAGATCGGGCCGTGCTCTTCGTAGTTGGAGAGCAGCAGCGGCAGCGGGTCGTGGGCGATCCGGTGGGTGCGCGCGAGGCTGAAGTCGCCGGGCCCGGGCGGGTACTTGCCCCTCCCCCGCCACTCGGCGCGGAGGTCGTCCGCCACCCGCCGCACCGGGTTGTCTGACATCTGCGGCGGTTTGACTGCGGGCACGGCGGTCTCGGCGGGCATCGCCGTCGATCCTAGCTGGCTGGCTGGCCAGTTTGCGCGGCGAGCTGGCCGCAGGCGGCGTCGATGTCGCGACCGCGGGTGAGCCGCACGGTGGCGCCGAGACCATGCTCGGCGAGGATCGCGCGGAAGGCCTCGATCCGCTCCGGCGGGGAGCCGTCGTAGGCGCCGGTCGGGTTGTAGGGGATCAGGTTGACCTTGTAGACGCGGCGGTCGAGCAGGGCGGCGAGCTCGCGGGCGTGCTCGGGCAGGTCGTTGACGCCGTCGAGCATCACGTACTCGACGAAGATCTTGTGACGGCGGCGGGCGCGGTAGCGCTCGCAGGCCGCCAGCACCTCGGCCAGCGGGTAGCGGTCGTTGACCGGCATCAGCTGCGAGCGCAGGCCGTCGTTCGGCGCGTGCAGCGAGAGGGCGAGGCTGATCGGCATCTGGCATTCGGCGAGGCGATCGATCCCCGGCACCCAGCCGACGGTCGAGATCGCCGTGCGGCGGTGGGTGACGCCGAGGTCGGGCAGCCGTTCGCAGGCGCCGAGCACGGCGTCGAGGTTCATCGTCGGCTCGCCCATCCCCATGAAGACGACGTGGTCGATCGCTTCGGTGCGGCGGAAGTGGAGCGCCTGGTCGAGGATCTCGTCGGCGCCGAGGTTGCGGCCGAACTTCATCTGGCCGGTGGCGCAGAACGTGCAGGTCAGCGGGCAGCCCGACTGCGAGGAGACGCAGACCGAGCGCCGCCCGTCGCGGTAGCGCATCAGCACCGCCTCGACCGACCGCCCGTCGCCGGTGTGGAAGAGCGCCTTGACCGTGCCGTCGTCGGACTTCGCCTCGGTCTGGAGGTCGAGGGTCGAAAGCGGCACCGATGCCTCCAACCGCGCCCGCAGCGCCGCGGGCAGGTTGGTCATCTCCGCATAGGACCCCGCCCCGCGCGCCACCCACTCCCAGACCTGGGAGGCGCGATAGGACGGCTCGCCCGCGTCAGCGAGCGTCTGCTTCAACAGGGCGCGATCCACACCCCGAGCGTAGCGGGGACGTGCCGTCGCTTATGTACCCATATAGGCACAT
>JAPVSJ010000005.1:0-7628 GCA_047519745.1 Actinomycetota bacterium
CCGCGGGGCGGCGACGCCAACCTCGCGGGGCTGGTCTTGCGCCTGCCGCGCTCGGCCTTCCTCGACCAGGCCCACATCCGCACGATCTGCACCAGGGTGCAGTTCGCCGCAAACGGCGGCAACGGCGCCGGCTGCCCGGCGGCAGCGGTCTACGGCCACGCCACCGCCTACACCCCGATCCTCGACCAGCCCCTGAGCGGCCCGGTCTACCTCCGATCCTCAAGCCACAACCTGCCCGACTTCGTCGCCGCCCTGCACGGCCTGGTCGACTTCGAAGCGGTGGCCCGGATCGACTCCAAGGGCGGCGGCATCCGCGCCACCTTCTCCAACCTGCCCGACGCCCCGATCTCCAAAGTCGTGGTGCAGATGCAGGGCGCCAGGAAGGGCCTGATCGTCAACAGCACGAACCTCTGCGCGGCAAGGCACAGAGCCGCCGCCCGGTTCAGCGGGCAAAACGGCAAGCGCTTCAGCGCGAAGCCCGTGGTTCAGGCGGACTGCGGGAAAGGGCGGGGGCACAAGCGGAAGGGCTAGGGATGCGGCGGAGGTCAGGCCTGACCTCCGCCGCATACCCGTTGGGTACCAGCGCGAAGCCGCATTCCTGCGGGCGATTCGCGGTGCAACGTCTCCGATGTCAAACACAGCGCTTTCTTTCAAAAACATAGTCCTTGACATTAAAAAGGCCATTGTTTACAGTCTTGTGACGCTCCGTTCACGGAGCGGGCAGGGACGTTTCACAGGGACCACACAACCGAGCTTCATAGGCCGCAAGGGAAGCGGCTGGCAGAGGGGCTCACGGGACAAGGAGAAGAGATTCGATGCTCTCACCACTTCGTAACCGCGCACGCAGGCGCCTGCGCGAACCCTTCGGCAAGGCGGGCCTCACGGTCGCCGTGATCGCCCTCGTCTTCGCGATGCTCGGCGGCGCCTACGCGGCCGGTGGCCTCAACGCCAAGCAGAAGAAGGAAGTCAAAGCGATCGCCAAGAGCTTCCAGGGCACCGGCCCGGCCGGAGCCGCAGGGCCGGCCGGCGCCAAGGGCGACACCGGCGCCGCAGGCGCCAAGGGCGATACGGGCGCCAAAGGGGAAAAAGGGGAAAAAGGCGAAAAAGGCCCCAAAGGCGACAAAGGCGAAAAAGGCGATCCCTGGACCGCCGGTGGCACGCTCCCTGTCGGCTCGACCGAGACCGGCGCCTGGAACATCAAGATGGTCTCGGGAGCCGGCGAAACCTCGCTCTCCTTCCCGATTCCTCTCGCGACGGCAATCAACGGCGCAAGCACCAAGGTGAACAGCTTCGCCGCCGGTACCGGCACGACGACCAGCGGCTCGACCGAAATTACGGGCCTGACCCATACCGCCAACACGCAGCCGTGGGCAACCCTAACCCCGATTACCGGCCCCGGGATCCCGGCGGGTACGCAGATCACGGAAGTCATTAGTCCGACCGAAATAGTAATCAGCCAGGCCGCGACCGCTTCGGCCGCCGGCGTCGCCCTGAGCTCGACCGTTTGGTCGCAATGCGACGACGGCGCCGCTCCCGCCGCAACGGCCGAACACCCGGAGGCCGACTCCGGCTTCCTCTGTGTATTTGTCGCCAGGGGCACCGGGCCAATCCCTGGCCTGATCCCATTTCGGTCAGGCACTGCGAGTGAAGGTGGCGCTTCCACGGCAGGGGATAGGCTGAGCGGGGGCAGTTTCACTCTCAATGACTCGGTCGCGGGCACCTTCGCCGTCACCGGCTAGGGGGAACCGTTAGTTAGCTGACGGACGGATCCGGACGGCACCAGGCGCCGTCCGGATCCGATCCCACCACTTGACGACATGACACACCAGGTCCACCGCTCCGCCAAGGCCAAGCACAAGCACAGGAGGCACGCCCGTTGACCCGCTCATCGACTCCGATCGCAAAGCAGCGTGGGCGCATCCTCACGGCGCTCGCCGCGGCGGCGCTCGCCTCGCTTTGCCTCGCCACCGCGTCGGCCCATGCCGCCGCACCCCCGCCGCTGGCGAAGAGCCCCGAAGACGGCAAACCGGGGGCGGGAGCGGGGCGGATCGACACTCCGGAAGGAATCGCCGCCGACCCGAACCTTCCGGGCCACGTCTACATCGCCGACCGCGGCAACGCGCGGATCGACGAGTTCACCCCCTGGGGGGAGTTCGTCAAGGCCTGGGGCTGGGGAGTCAGAAACGGGGAAGCGAAATTCGAGAACTGCAGCGCTGAAACGGGCTGCCAGAAAGGCCTCGAAGGCGCCGGCAACGGTCAGTTCGCAAGACCCGAAGCGATCGCGGTCGACGGCGCCGGCGACGTCTACGTGATCGAAGCCCAAAACCACCGGGTGCAGAAGTTCGACCCCACGGCGGGAGCGGGAGAAGAAGCGGCCTTCCTCCTCGCCTTCGGCGAAGCGGGCACGGGGCCGGGACAGCTCGGCGGCGAATCGTTCGCCTACCTCAGCCGGATCGCCGCCGACCCCACGACCGACACGGTCTTCGTCGGCGAAGGCGAACGGATCCAGTCCTTCAACCCCGGCGGCAGCTTCAAAGAAGAGATCAAAGGCGGTTGCCTGGCCGGGAAGAAAGTCCGGACCCTTGCGGTCGGCCCCGAAGGCGACCTCTACGTCGCCTTCGAAGGCGAAGCCGAAGTGCGCAAGCTGAAAGCGAGCGGGCCGAGCGCGGAATGCCTCGAATCCTCCTTCACCCCCGAAGACGCGGCGGAGAGGCCGAAGGCGCTGGCCCTCGACGCCAGCGGTGACCTCTACGTGGTGCTCGGCGCGAACAGTGGAGAACCGAAACGGGTCCAGGAGTACGACGCAGCAGGCAAATGCCTCACCTGCGGCACAGGCGGCGAAGAGGAAGAAGTCGAAGTCGAAGGGGTGCGGAAAACCGAACACAAGCCGGGTTTCGACCGCTCGCCTGACACCCAACTGGAAGGCGTCGCGGCGAGCAGCGCCTGCGGGGCCGACGACGCCTACCTCGCCCACTTCAAGGCGAGCCCGCCCGAACAGTCCTACCTGCGCAGCTTCGGCGCCCCACCCGACCCCGGCCTCTGCCCGCAACCTGTGGTCCCACCGCAGATAAACGCCCAGTACGCGCTCTCTGCGGAAACCAGCAGCGCCGAGCTCGGCGCCGACGTCAACCCGAAGTTCTGGGACGACACCACCTACCACCTCGAATACGGCACCGCCCCCTGCGCGACGGGTGGCTGCACCTCGACCACCGCCCCGGTCACCCTGACCGCGCAGGTGACCGGCATCCCGCTGGCGACCGAACCCGTCTTCCTCTCAGGGCTCACTCCCGGAACCACCTACCACTACCGCTTCGTCTCCCAGAGCAGCGGCGGGGGCCCGGTCTACGGGGTCGACCCAGACGGCCCCGAAGGGCCCCGGGAAGCGACGTTCGAAGAAGGCCTCGAAGCCTCTTTCACCACCTTCAGGACGCCGGGAGTCGAACCGTGCCCGGCAAACGAAGCATTCCGCTCGGGCCCCTCGGCGCTCCTGCCTGACTGCCGCGCCTATGAGCTGGTCTCCCCGCTCGACAAAGAAGGGGCCGACGTCTTCGCCTTCGGCTCCGCGAAAACGTTGTTGCCGGCGGTTGTGAGCCAGAGCTCCCTCGACGGCGGCAAGCTCGCCTACGGCTCCTACCGCGCCTTCGGCGGCGCCGCCTCGGCCCCCTGGACCTCCCAATACGTCGCCGCCCGCCATGCCGGTGAGGCCTGGGTCAGCCACGCGATCTCCCCGCCGCGCGAAAAGGGACTAATCGAGGCGACTCGCCAGGCAAGAGCGGAATTCAAAGCCTTCTCGCCCGACCTCTGCCAAGGCTGGGTGGAGGGCTTCGCCGAACCGCCGCTCGCCCCCGGCGCCCCGGCGGGCATCGTCGACCTCTACCGGCGAAGCGACGATGAATGCGGCGGCCCCGCCTATGAGCCGCTGAACACGGCCGAAGTCCCGGCGGGCCTTGACCTGGAACTACAGGGGCACTCGGCGGACGAAGAAGAGACGATTTTCGTCGCCAGCCGTGCGTTGGCGGTGGGGGGGACGGCGGGAAAAATCCAGCTCTACGGGGCCAAGAGCGGCGAAGAGCGCTTCCTCTGCATCCTGCCCGGCGACACCCCCTACCCGGGCTCGTGCACGGCTGGGTGGAGCCCGAAAGTCGACAGCTTCACCGGTCAGGAAGCGCAGTTGGCAAACGCGCTCTCGGCCGACGGGCGCCGCGTCTACTGGACGGCGCTCTCGGAAAGCAGCAGTAACCAGGGCAAGATCTACCTGCGCGAGAACCCCTTCGGCGAAGGGTCCGAGTGCGGCGGCGAAGGCTCGCCCTGCACGCTGGAGGTATCCAAAGCCGCCGAAACCGAAGCGGGGACGACGAGATCGCAGTTCTGGGCGGCGTCCAGAGACGGCTCGAAGGCGATCTTCCAGACCGGGGGCAAGCTCTACGAATACCGCCGCGCCGACGAATCGACCCACCTGATCGCCGGCGAAGTGCTGGGGGTGGCGGGAGTCAGCGAGGACGGATCGCGGATCTACCTGGCCTCAAGAGAAGCCAAAGGCGTGGCCAACGCCGAAGGCAAGACGGCGGTGGGGGGGCAGGCGAACCTCTACTTCTGGGAAGCGGGGGCGGGGTTCCGGTTCATCGGGGCACTTGTGAGCGAGGATCTGGGGACCTTGCCTTTGGTCCTCGTCTCTCCGATCGCGGCGAGCCTACAGTTCCACAACTCACAAGTCAGCCCCGACGGCCAGGCGCTGGCCTTCCCCTCCTACACCCCGCTGACGGGCTATGACAACACCGACCGCAACTCCGGGGAAGCCGACAGCGAGGTGTTCCTCTATGACGCACGGGGCAACGGCGGGGCGGGGAAGCTGGTGTGCGCGTCGTGCAACCCGAGCGGGGCGCGGCCGGCGGGGCGGGAATTCCTGCTGGAAGGACAGAAAGCAGGCCCGTGGACCGCAGCCCGCATCCCCGTCTCCGAGAACGTCCTCTATGCCGCCCGGGTGCTCTCCGAAGACGGCAGTCGCCTCTTCTTCGAAAGCTTCGACGCGCTGAGCCTGCGCGACACCAACGGCAGAAAGGACGTCTACCAGTGGGAGGCGGCGGGGAGCGGCGGCTGCAACACCGCCTCCCCCACATACAGCCCCCCAAACGGCGGCTGCATCGACCTGATCTCCTCGGGCAAGAGCGTGCGCGACTCAGACTTCCTCGACGCGAGCCCCGACGGACACGACGTCTTCTTCACCACCCTCGCGGGCCTCTTGCCCCAGGACTACGGCCTCATCGACGCCTATGACGCACGGGTCGAAGGCGGCCTGCCGATCCCACCCCCGCCACCGGCGGGCTGTGAAGGCGAAGCCTGCCAGGGCCCCTACACCCCGCCCAACGACCCGACCCCCGCCTCGGCGCAGTTCTCCGGGGAGGGCAACCCCAAGGAGCCCCCGACCGCCCGCTGCCGCAAGCCGAAGGTGAAGCGCAAGGGCCGTTGCGTGGGCAAGAAGTCAAGACACCCGCACACGACACAACGAAAGCAACGACGGAGGAGCAGGGCGTGAACAAGATCAGACGACAGGCCAGGACCGCTGCGAGGACGCACCCGAGGTCAGCCGCGACGGCCGGCTTCCTGATCGGCATGCTCGCCTGCCTGCTCTTCGCGGCGCCCGCGCAGGCCGAATTCGGCTTCTCGGAATTCGACGTCACCTTCACAAACGAAAACGGCTCCACCGCCGTGCAAGCGGGCTCCCATCCCTTCGCGATGAAGACGGCGCTCCACTTCATCTCCTCCCCGACCGGGGAAGGCGGCGAAGTGACCGAAGAGGCCGTCAAGGACATCAGCGTCGCCCAGCTCCCCGGTTTCGCCGGAAACCCGACGGTGGCGCCCCAATGCGCGACGGCGCAGTTCCTGAGCCGCTCGCAGAACCTCGACGGCGGCTCCCAGCCCGACTGTCCCGACGCCGCGGCGATCGGGCTGGTCCAGGTGACGCTGTCGAGCAAATCCGGCTCGGCGCCGCTCTACTCGACCGTCTACAACCTCGAGCCGCCTCCCGGGGTGGCGGCGAAGATCGGCTTCTGGACGGCCGAAGTGCCGATCCCGGTCGAACTCGGCGTACGCGAAACCCCCCCCTACAACGTGATCGGCGGGCCGACCAACGTCTCCCAGGTCCTGGAAGTGCTGGGCTCTGAGCTGACCCTGTGGGGGGTACCCGCCGACCCCGCCCACGACGAACTGCGCGGGCGCTGCCTGGCCGGCGCGCCGATCGACCCGAAAGTCAGCACCGAACCGCACTCGCTCGGCTCCTGCCCGGCAAACGTCACCCCGAGGCCCTTCCTGACCCTGCCGCGCGCCTGCGCTGGGCCGCTGAAGACCGAATACGAAATCGACTCCTGGCAGAACCCGGGCCTCTTCGTCAACGGCTTTGCCGAAACGCACGACTCCGGTGGGCAGCCGCTGGGGATGAGCGGCTGCGGCAAAGTCGGCTTCGGCCCAGAAATCACCGCCAAGCCGACGACCAGGGCCACCGAGAGCGCGAGCGGCCTCGACTTCAGCCTCGACGTCAACGACGAAGGCCTCGCCAACCCCTCCTATGAAGCGGTGGCGGACTCCGACGTCGAAAAGGCCGTCGTCACCCTGCCCGAGGGGATGACGGTCAACCCCTCCTCGGCTACCGGCCTGGAGGTCTGCTCCGAAGAGGACCTGAGGCGCGAAACGCTCGCGGCGGCGCCGGGAGAAGGCTGCCCGGAAGCCTCCAAGCTGGGCACGCTCGAAGTCGAAACCCCGCTGCTCGAAGAAACGGTGCGGGGCTCGCTGTTCCTCGCCAAGCCGTATGAGAACCCCGAGCACAGCCTTCTGGCCCTCTACATAGTCCTGAAGAGCCAGAGCCGCGGGATCTTGATCAAGCTGCCGGCCAAGGTCGAAGCCGACCCGCGCACCGGGCAGCTCGTGACCACGAGCGAAGGCCTTCCCCAGATCCCCTTCAGCCACTTCCGCCTGCACTTCCGCGAAGGGGCGCGCTCGCCGCTCGTCTCCCCGCCGGCCTGCGGTGAATACAGCACCGAAGCGAAGCTGACGCCGTGGTCGGGCGGGGCGCCGGTCCTCGCCACCTCGTCTTTCAAGATCGTCTCGGGGGCAGATGAATCGCCCTGCCCGACCGGCGGCACGCCGCCGTTCAAGCCCGGCTTCGAAGCGGGCACGAACAACAACGACGCCGGCTCCTACTCGCCCTTCTACATGCGCCTGACCCGCCGCGACGGCGACCAGGACCTGACCAAGTTCTCCGCCAAGCTGCCGCCGGGGATGGTGGCGAAGCTGGCGGGGACGACGCAGTGCTCCGATGCCGCGATCGCCCAGGCCAGGGGGAGGACCGGCCCCCACGGGGGGGCTGAAGAGCTGGCGAGCCCGAGCTGTCCGGCGAGCTCGGAGATCGGCCACGTCCTCGCCGGGGCGGGAGTGGGCGCGGTGCTGACCTACGTCCCCGGCAAGGTCTACCTGGCCGGCCCCTACCGGGGCGCCCCGCTCTCGGTGGTGGCGATCGTCCCCGCGGTGGCGGGCCCCTTCGACGTCGGCACCGTGGTCACGCGCCAGGCGCTGCAGGTCGACCCGCGCACGGCCGAAGTGACCGCTGACGGCTCGGCGTCGGACCCGATCCCCCA
>JAPVSJ010000006.1:0-10806 GCA_047519745.1 Actinomycetota bacterium
GCTCGTCGATGTCGATCGTGTCGAAGATCTTCTGCGCGTCGTAGGTGCCGTAGTAGTCGCCGGCGCCGGCGTGGTCGCGGCCGACGATGAAGTGGGTCGCGCCGTAGTTGCGGCGGACGATCGCGTGCAGGACAGCCTCGCGCGGCCCGGCGTAGTGCATCTTGGCCGGCTTCACCCCGAGCACCACGCGGTCGGAGGGGTAGTAGTTCTCCATCAGCACCTCGTAGCAGCGCATGCGCACGTCGGCGGGGATGTCGCCGGCCTTGGTCTTGCCGATCAACGGGTGGATGAAGAGCCCGTCGCAGGTCTCCAGCGCCGCCTTGGTCAGGTACTCGTGGGCGCGGTGGATCGGGTTGCGGGTCTGGAAGGCGACGATCTTCTTCCAGCCGCGCGCCTCGAAGTCGGCCTTGTGCTCGGCCGGCGTCTTGTAGCGCCGCATGAAGGCCTCCTCGTGGTCGGGCAGCGCGTCGACCTCGATCGGGCCGGCGATGCAGCGGCTGCCCTCAGCGTAGATCGCGGCGACGCCGGGGTGGGCCTCATCCGCGGTGCCGTAGACCCGCTCGGCCTCGCTGCGCGCGTCGCGCTCCCAGATCTCCTCGACCCGGATCCGCCCCAGCGGCTTGCCTTCGTCGCTGGAGAGCTCGACCGTGTCGCCGACCTCGCACTCGAGCTCGGTCGCGAGGGTGATCGGGATCGGCCAATACTCGCCGTCGGCGGTGCGCATCTCGGCGCATACGCGCTCCCAGTCGGCGGAGCCCTGGAAGCCGGTCAGCGGCGCGAAGCCGCCGTTGCCGATCATCTCGAAGTCGGCCGTGTGGCGCTCGTCAAGGGTCAGGGAAAGCTCAGTCATCGTCTCGCTCATGCGGGGATATCACCAATCGTTCGGGGGAGGGATGTTCAGGAGGCGTTACCGGGCGAAAAGGGTCGTCCGGCTCAGTTGATCCCGCACTCGGTCTTTTCGAGACCGGCCCAGCGCCCGGCGCGCGGCGAGCCGCCAGGCCCGACCGGCTTCGTGCAATGGGTGCAGCCGATCGAGGGGTAGCCCTGATCGTGGAGCGGGTTGTACGGGAGGTGGTGCTCACGGATGTAGTTCCAGACGTCGCGCTCGGTCCAGTCCGCGATCGGGTTCAGCTTCCATAGCTCGAATCGCTTGTCCCAGGCGAACTTGGGGGTCTTGGCGCGACTCGTGGAGTCCTCGCGGCGGACGCCGGCGAGCCAGCAGTCTACGGAAGAGAGCGCGCGGCGCATCGGCTCGACCTTGCGCAGGCCGCAGCAGGCGTCGGGATCGCTCTTCCAGAGCTCGTCGCCGTGCTGGGCGGCCTGCTCGGCGAGGGTCAGGTTGTGAAAGCGGTCGAACTCGACCCCGAGGTGCTCGGCCAGCTTGTCCCGGGTCTCGTAGGTCTCGGGGAAGAGGACGTCGGTGTCGAGGTAGAAGAAGCGCGCGTCGGAGTTGATCTGGCTGGCCAGGTGGGCGGTCACCGCGCTCGTCTTCTGGAACGAGCAGGCGATGTAGTGGCTCTGGCCGAAGGTCTCGAACATCCACTCGATCGCATCGGTAGCGCGGCCCTCCTCGAGGCGCGCGGCGACCTCCTCGGCGTCGATCTCCGGGATGGTGGTGGTGGCGACGGGGTTCATATCGCGCACTCCCCCTCCCCGCGCTCCACTTTGTAGGGGCTGGAGCGGTTCCAGTCGATGAACTGCTGCATCGTCTCGAGGCTGAACTCGGCCGGCAGCGTCAGCTCCTTGACCTCCGCTTCGAAACGCTCCGCGCCGGCCCGCTCGGCGAAGGCGTTGAACTCCTCGCCGTCGCTGCGCTCGGCCTCATAGAGCTTGATCCAGCGCTCGACCGCCTCGGGGACGCGCTTGGCGGGCAGGCGGGACTTGAGGCGCGTGCCGAAGATCACCTCGCCGCCCTCGTAGTTGCCGCCGATGTGGGGGATGTAGGCGGGCATCTGCCGCCCGCCCACTTTCAGCGAGGCGCCGTAGAAGCCGATGTTGGCGATGTGGTGCTGGCTGCAGCCGTTCGGGCAGCCGCTCATCTTGATGTGGATCTTGCGGGTCAGCTCGTCGGAGATCTCCATCTCCTCGACCCGTTGCTTGATCGCCCGGTTGAGGCCCATCGAGCTGGTGATGCCGAGTTTGCAGCTGTCGGTGCCGGGGCAGCTGACGACGTCGGTGATCTCGCGCGCGCCCGCCTCGGCGAGGCCGAGCTCGCCCAGCCGCTGCCAGACCTCGTACAGCGCCTCGTCGCGGACCCAGCGCAGGACCAGGTTCTGCTGCACGGTGCTGCGCGCGTAGCCGCCGGTGAACTCGCGCATGATCGCGGCGAGGCCGCGGAACTGCTCCGACGTCAGGTCGCCGCGCTCGATCTTGACCTCGACCGAGGCAAAGCCCTCCTGGCGCTGCGGCTGCACGTTGCCTTGGAGGAATCTGTCGAACTGGGAGCGGTCGCCGTTGGGCGAGACCGGCGCGGCCGGAGCCTCGGGGGCCTTCTCCTCCTCGTCGTCGTCGAAGCGCAGGCGCTCGACGTCGAAGTCGCGCTCCTCCACCCAGTCGCCCTCGAGCTCGGCGTCGACCTGCTCGCGGAAGGCGTCGATGCCGATCTTGTCGACGAGGACCTTGATCCGGGCGCGGGCGCGGTTGACGCGCAGCCACTCCTGGCGGTCGAAGATCCGCAGCGCCGCCTCGGCGACCTTCATGTAGTCGCCGTTGTCGGCCTCGACGAACTCATACAGGGTCGGGGCGACGCGGGCCATGATCGAGGTGCCACCGCCGACGCGGATCTCAAAGCCCTTGATCCCGTCCCGCTCGCGGGCGAGGAAGGCGATGTCGTGGATGCCGCTGATCGCGCGGTCCTCGTCGGAGCCGGTGAAGGAGGTCTTGATCTTGCGCGGCATCAGCTGCGTGGTCGGGTGGCGGACGAAGTAGCGGACGTAGGCGCCGGCGTAGGGCGTCGGGTCGAAGACCTCGTCGGCGGCGATGCCGGCCCAGGGGTCGCCGGTGACGTTGCGCATCGTGTTGCCGCAGCCCTCGCGCGAGGAGAGGCCAGTCGGCGAGATCTCGCGGATCAGCGACTCCATGTCGCGCAGCGGCACGTGGTGGATCTGGATGTTCTGGCGGGTCGTGATGTGGCCCTTGTTGAGCGGGGCGTACTTCTCGACCACGCTGGCGAAGGCCTCCATCTGCTCCGGCGTGACGCCGCCGAAGGGGAGCTTGACGCGGACCATCTGCACGTCGGCCTGGCGCTGTCCGTAGACGCCCTGTTTGAGCCGGAAGCCGATGAACTGCTCTTCGGCCAGCTCACCGGCGAGGAACTGCTCGGCTTCGTTGTCGAAGTCGTCGAACTCGCGCTCGATGATCGGGATGATGTGCCCGGGGACGTTCTCGTAGGTCTCCGGGTTCTCGAGCGTGCCGGTTCGCCCCTTGCCGCGCTGCGGCTTGTCCTGGTCTACGACTACCTCCATGCCAGGGAAAATAGCAAAACCTGACAGGGATTAGGGTATTTAGCTCGCGAGGCGCCCTCAGGCGGGCTTGGCCGGGGGCAAGCGCCCGGCGGCGTGCAATACCTCGGCCGCTTCACCGGACTCGGCCACGCGTCCGCCCTCGGGCTCCAGCGGCAGGCCGGCCTCGTCCCAGCCGACGATCCCCTCGCTCAGCTTCGCGGCGTCGAAGCCGGCCTCTGCGAGCGCGTCGGTCGCCATCGTCGAGCGCGTCCCGCCGCGGCAGTAGAGGACGACCGGGCGCTCGGGGTCGAGCTCCCCGGTCCGCTCGGCCAGCTCGGCCAGCGGCACGTGCCTGGCACCGGCGATGCGGCCGGCGCCCCACTCGTGATCGGCGCGCACGTCGACCAGCTGCGCCCCGTCGTCGATCAGTTTCCGCGCCTCCTCGCGGGAGACTTCCCTGGTCTCGTCCGCCATCTAGTCGACCTCGGTGCCCTCGACCAGGAACGCGACCCGGACGTGTGCCCGGTACTCGTCCAGATTCTCGCCGCGGATGCCGGTCGAGACGATGTCCACGGCGCGGATGTTGCGCAGCGTGCCCTGGGCCTGGGCGAGCGCCTGTTTCGCCGCGTCGTCGGTGGACGTCTTCGAGCTGCCGACCAGCTCGATGATTTTCACGACAGCCATTCGAACCCTCCTTCTAGATGCTTCTGGACAGTGCCCTTCACGCCGACTCCCTCGACCAGCGCCGCCCGCTGCCACGGGCTGAGCGCCTCCTCGACCGCCTCCACCGGAGCCGTCTCGGCCTGAAACCGCGCGATCGCCGCCGCGATCGCCGCCGCCTCGTCCGCACTCGGGCTCCGCTTCATTCCTAGAGCCTATTCAGAGCGGGGTGTCGGCACGGCTCAACCGCCGCCGGCGTCGAACTTGTAGCCGACGCCGCGCACGGTGAGGACCAGCTCGGGGTTCTGCGGATCGCGCTCGACCTTCTGGCGCAGATTGGAGATGTGGACGTCGCAGGCGCGCTCGTCGCCGTCGAACTCGGTCTGCCAGAGCTCCTCCATGATCTGGCGGCGGGGGAAGACCTCGCCGGCGCGGCCGACTAGGAGGCGCAGCAGCTGGAACTCGGAGCGGGTCAGGTTGACCGGCTCGCCGCGCACGGTGGCGACGTGGCGGACGAGGTCGATCGCGACCGGACCGGCTTCGACCTTGACCGCCTGGGAGAGCGGCGCCCGGTCGAGCTCGCGGCGGCGTAGCTGGGCGCGCACGCGCCCGAGCAGCTCGCGCACCGAGAAGGGCTTGGTCACGTAGTCGTCGGCGCCGACCTCGAGGCCGACGACCTTGTCGACCTCGGCGTCCTTGGCGGTCAGCAGGATGATCGGCACGGCGCTGCGCGAGCGCACGTCGCGGCAGATGTCGAGCCCGCTCGGCCCCGGCATCATGATGTCGAGGATCAGCAGGTCGAAGGGAATGCCATTGCCGACCATCTCTGTCGCCTCGTCGCCGTCGGCCGCCGAGGTCACCTCGAAGCCCTCCTGGGCGAGCGCGTAGCCGACCGAGTCGCGCACCGACGGCTCGTCGTCGGCGATCAGGATTCGTCCACTGCTCATGCGATGGGGGTCGGGCTGGGTTGAGCGACGGGCAGACGTACCCAGAAGGTGCTGCCCTCGCCCTCGACAGAGTGGGCGCCGATCTCGCCGCCCATGACGCTGACCATGCGACGGGCGATCGCCAGACCGAGGCCGAAGCCCTCCTGCTTGCGCGACTCGTCGCGACGGTAGAAGCGCTCGAACACGCGCTCGATCTCCGCCTCGGGAATGCCTGGCCCCGTATCGATCACCTCCAACACCACCTCTTTCTCGCCGTCGTGGCGGCCGCGAACGGTAACGCGCCCGGGTAGTGGCGTGTGCTTGAAGGCATTGGTCAGCAGCCCGACCATCACCTGGCGGAGCAGAGTCGGGTCGCCCTTGGCGGCCAGGTCGGGCTCGACCTCGGTCGCCAGCTCGATGTGCGAAGGGGTCTCGACCGCGGCGACCGTGTCGGCGATCGCGGCCTCGACGTCGACCACCTCGGTCTCCCCCGCGCCGATCGACTCGACCCGGGCCAGGGTGAGCAGCGAGCGCGTCAGCCGGTTCATCCGCTCGGCGTCCTCGGCAAGCCGGCCGAGGAAGTGGTCGAGCGCCTGCGGATCGTCCTTGGCGCCCTCCTGCAGCACCTCGATCGCGCTGGAGATGCCGGCCAGCGGGTTGCGCAGCTCGTGCGCGGCGTTGGAGATGAAGTCCGCTTCGGCGAGCTCGCGGCGCATCTCGTCGGTGCGGTCGCGGGCGACGACGAGGACGGCGCGCTCCTCGGGCAGCGCCCGGGCGGTCATCGCGTAGGCGCGGTCGCCGATCCGCAACGCCGGGTGGGCGGCGAAGCCGACGTCGACCGCGCGGCTCAGCGGTGCCCGCATCGAGGCGGGGGGTTGGCCGAGCGGCAGCAATAACTTAGCCGCGGCGCTGTTGGAGAAGCGCACGTCGCCGGTCTCGTCGACCACGATCACAGCGTCGGTGAGGCCGTCGAAGATCGCCTGCAGCTTGTTGCGATCGGCGGTGAGGACGCCCATGCTCTCCTTCAGCGAGGTGCGCATCGAGTCGAGCGCGCGGGCGAGGTCGCCGATCTCATCGCGACCTCCCGTGTCCAGCGGCGTATCGAAGGAGCCGGCCGCAAGCTCACCCGCGGCGCGCGAGAGGCGCGTCACCCGGTGGGCGGTGCCGACGGCGATCAGGAAGCCGGCGAGAATGCCCAGCGCGATCGCCCCCAGCACGGCGCGCGGCCGGTCGCCGAAGAGGTAGCCGACGCCGGCGGTCAGCAGCGTCACCGCGGCGAAGGCGCCGACCAGCCAGAGCCTCAGCCCGATCCGCCTCACCGCGGGCGTTTCCTTTCCATGAAGGTTTACTAACACAATGGCGGCGGCCCCGCGTGGGAGAATCGCCGCATCAGGACTCTGGTCTTCATCCCCGCCTGGAACGAGGCCGACTCGGTCGCGGCTGTGATCGCCGGCGTGCGCGAGCGCCTGCCCGACGCGGATGTCCTCGTCGTCGACGACGGCTCCGGCGACGAAACCGCCGCGCGGGCGGGCGAGGCGGGAGCCATCGTGGCCTCGCTGCCCTTCAACCAGGGCCTGGGAGCGGCGCTGCAGACCGGCTACCTCTATGCGTTGCGCGAGGGGTACGACTTCTGCGCCCACCTCGATGCCGACGGGCAGCACCCACCCGCCGAGGTCGCGCGGCTGCTCGAGGAGGTCCGCACCGACCGCGCCGATCTGGTGATCGGCTCGCGCTACCACGAAGACGCCGGCGATCGCGACGGCGCCGGCGACGATTACCGGCCGACGATCTCGCGGCGGATCGGCACCAGCGTCTTCCGCTTCTTCCTCACCCTGGCGACGCGGCAGCGCTTCACCGACACGACCAGCGGCATGCGCGCGGCAAACCGGCGGGTGATGGAGCTCTTCAGCGAGAACTACTCGCCCGACTTCGCCGAGATCGAGTCGCTGCAACTGGCGGTGCGCCAGGGGCTGCGGGTCGAGGAGGTGCCGGTGCGGATGCTGGAGCGGGCCGGGGGCTCCTCGTTCCTGACGCCGGTGCGCTCGGCCTTCTTCATCTTCAAGGGGATGATCGTGCTGCTGGTCGGGCAGTTCCGGCCGCGCAAGGTGGGGGCGGAGCGGTGAGCGTCGCGTTGCTTACCGCAGCCCAGAACCCCGAGGTCCACCTGACCTCGCAGACGCGGATCCTCGCGGCGGTGATCGCGGTGGGCTTCATGCTGATGATCCTCGAGCTGATCCGGCGCAACCGTCTGCAGGAGCGCTTCAGCGTGGTCTGGTTCGTCGCCGGCCTGGGGATGCTCGCCGGCGCGATCTTCCCGGGCCTGCTGACGGGCGTCGCCGACCTGATGGGCGTCCGCAACACCAACGTCGCCCTCTTCTCGATCATCCTCCTGCTGCTGCTCGGCCTGGCGCTCAACTTCAGCGTGATCATGTCCCGCCAGGCCGCCCAGATCACCCGCTTGGCACAGGAGCGGGCGCTTGAGAAAGCCAGAGAGCAGGCGAGGTCAGCCGAGAACGGCGGCGAGCCTGAACGAGAGCGCCTCGAGAGCTAACTCCTCGGAGACGTTGAGGTCGAGACGGCGGCGGGTGTCCTCGACCAACTCGACGGCGCGGCGAGGGACGTTTGGGTCGCGAGTCCTATGTTCAGCCCCTCCTGGGGGCTCAACATAGGACTCGTCGCGGAGGACGTCGAGGCGGTCGCGGTTGTGGGCGAGATCGGCCGCGCCGGCGGCAACGGCTGCGACGTCGCGGAACCAGGCCGCGCTGAGGCGCAAGCCAAGGTCGAGCAGCTCGGTGCGGCGGCGGCGACCGGCCCGCTTGGCCGCGTCGGAGATGTCGCGGGCCGAGCGTTTCATCCCCGCCTCTTTTTCCTCCTCCAGCGCCTCCCGCACCGCCGACTCCGCTTCCTCCCCGGCCCGCTCGGCGCTCTTCAGCATCGCCCGCCAGGAGGGCGCGGCGTCATCCCCGGCGAGCACCGCGGCGGCGAAGCCCTCGACCTCGCCGCGCAGCTTTCGCCCCTGCTCGCTCAGCAGCCCCCGGGCCAGCTCGACGTCTCCCGCAGAGAGCCGCGCGGCGGCGGCGATCTCATCCGCCTCGCCGTCCGCGCCGTCCGCGCGCAGCGCGGCTTCCACCGCCTCCGGCGGCAAGGGAGCGAAGTCGACCGGCTGGCAGCGCGAGGCGATCGTCTCCAGCAAAGCCGCCGGCTCAGCCGTGAGCAGGATCAGGTGGACGAACTCGGGCGGCTCCTCGAGCGTCTTCAGCATCGCGTTCTGGCTCTCGTCCCGCATAGCCTCGGCAGCCTCAATCACGAAAACGCGCTTGCCGCCTTCATAAGGCCGGTAGGCAGCCGCCCGAATAACCCGCTCCCGAACCTCCTCAACCATGTACTGCGCCCCTTTAGGCGCCAGCCAGACCAGATCGGGATGCGGCGAAGGATCAAGCAAAGCCCGCCGCCGAGCGTCCTCAGCATCCTCAGCGGCGCCAGCCAGAATCTCAGCGGCAAATGCCCGCGCCATCTCCCGCTTCCCGGCACCTCGAGGCCCTCGGAAAAGGTAAGCATGCGACGGCCCACTCTTCAGCGCCGCATCCAACGCCATCTGTGCTCGCGGCTGATGGGCCGCGGTCATACGCCCCTCCCGCGGGTGGCAAGGAGAGGGGGTGTCCGGGCGGCAGCGGCGTCCTCTTTTTCGCCCGACCAACGCAGCAAAACCAACCGTCGACGCCTCTGGCGAAAAACCCAGCAACGCCCGGACACCCCCTCTCCTTGCCAGGACCCGCGGTCAGTGGGCATGGTCCCTGACCACATCCATCACCCGCTTATGAACCTCCTCGACACTCCCTTCGGCATCGACCACGACCACCCGGTCCGAGGCAATCTGCGCGATCTCGTCATACGCCTCGGCAACCGCCCGCTGCAGCTCCAGCCCCGCGGCCTCGAACCGATCCTCGCCGTCGGCGCGCCCCAGCCCCACCTCGGGATCGATCCGCAGGTACAGCGTCAGGTCCGGCCAGAGGCCGTCGATCGTCTGGTCGACGAGCGAGAGCACGTAGCTGGTGCCGAGCCCGCGGGCGCCGCCCTGGTAGGCGACGCTGGAATCGGCGAAGCGGTCGGCGACGACGGTGCCACCGCCCTCCAGGGCCGGTCGCACGACGCGGCTCAGCAGGTCAGCCCGCGCGGCGGAGAAGAGCAGCAGCTCGGCGAAGGGGTCGAGCTCCAACGATGGGTCGGCGAGCAGCTCGCGGATCCGCTCCGCCGCGTCGGTCCCCCCCGGCTCGCGGATCTCCACCGTGTCCGGCCCGAGCTCCGCGGCGAGCAGGCCGGCCTGCGTGCTCTTCCCGGAGCCGTCCACGCCCTCCAGGGAGATGAACAACGTCGCGGGCCTCAGCCTTTGGCCGCGGCTTTGGCGCGTTTGCGGCCCCGCGTGGCGGTATCCGCCTTGGACGCTTTGACTTTCGCCCTCTTCGCGGGAGCGTCCTCGTCGCCTTTGACCGGCGGCTTCTTTTCCATCGCCGCTTTCGCGGCTTTGGCCGCTTCGCGCTCGGCGCGGCGTTTCTTCATCTCCTGCATCGACTCGCAGTCGTCGTTGAGGCAGAGGTTCCAGGCGCGACCGCGGAAGGGGACGACTTTGAGCCGCGGCGTCTCGCCGCAGACCGAGCAGCGGTCTTCGAGCTTGAAGACGTCGCCGCGCTGGGGCAGCGGGAAGGTCTGGTCGCAGGACTCGGGGTCGTCGAGCGTCCACCCAGTGCATCCCACAAACCTTTTCCCTGATTTTTTCGCCCGGATGATGCGCAGCATGTGCGGGGAGCCGTCCTCCTTCTTGCGGCCTGCCTCTTCGCAGACCTTGCATGGCCCGAGGATGCGGTCCTCGTCCATCCCTTTCCAGATCACTTTGGCCAGGTCCTCGCGGCTGTTGTCGATCTCGGTCCAGGTCTTGTGCAGCAGGTCGCGGCTCTCGCCGACGACGGCGCCCTTGGTCATCTCGCCACCGGCGATGCGGTCCATCTCCGCCTCGAGCTGGGCGGTCATCTCCGGCGTCGCCATCGCCGGCACGTAGTTCTTGAAGGCCTCATATAGGGCGATGCCCGTCTCCGAGGGGACGGGAGGGTTGCCGTAGACGTAGCCGCGGTCGAAGAGCTTCTGGATGATGTCGGCGCGGGTCGCTTTGGTGCCGAGGCCGCGCTCCTCCATCAGCTCGATCAATTTGGCCTGTGAGATCCGCGAAGGCGGCTGGGTCTCCTTGTCGACGATCCACGGCTCGCCGTCGAGGGCGAGGCTCTGGCCCTCCTTCAGCGCCGGGATCTCCTCGTCGGAGGAGCGGGCGTAGGTGTAGATGCCGGCGTAGCCCGGGTCGACGACGACCGAGCCGCGGACGAAGTAGGTCTCCGAGCCGGCCTCGATGTCGGCCCGGGTCGACTCGGTGATCATCGGCGGGCTGAAGGTGGCGAGGAAGCGGCGCACGACCAGTTCGTAGACGCGTTTCTTCGGGCCCTCGAGGGCGCCGGGCTGAATCGCCTGGGTCGGGTAGATCGGCGGGTGGTCGGTCGTCTCTTTTTTGCCGCGGGTCGGCGTCAGCTGCGGCTGGTCGAGCAGACCCGACGCGGCCGAGAACTCCTTGACCCTGACCAGCGAGGTGACCAGCTCGCGCAGCGGCAGCGAGGCCGGGTAGACGGTGTTGTCGGTACGCGGGTAGGAGATGAAGCCGTCCATGTAGAGGTCCTCGGCGATCCGCATCGCGCTGGCGGGGGTGATGCCGAGGCGGCTGGAGGCGTCGGTGCTGA
>JAPVSJ010000007.1:0-4523 GCA_047519745.1 Actinomycetota bacterium
CCGAGCTGGTCGCGACGATGGCGCTGGAGGGCGGCTACCAGGAGCTGGCGCGGATCGTCCATCCCCACCCGACGATCTCCGAGGCGATCTTCGAAGCGGCGCGATCCGTCGATGGCTGGGCGACGCACGCTTAGACTGCTGCAAACCTGCGTATCTCGGGGTCTTCAGTCGGCCTTCTCGGGTCACGCACCAACTGTGCGCTCCCCTCGTCGGCCTCCCTGCATCCCCCGATCTACTTGGTTTTCACAGTCTAAGAATGAATCGAACTACTTTTTATTTTGATCTGGGTTCCCCCTACGCGTACCTGACCGCGGAGCGGATCAGCGGCGTGTTCACCGACGCCGAGCTGGAGCAGCCGGAGTGGCAGCCGGTCCTGCTCGGCGGGCTGTTCCAGCGCTTCGGCCGCGAATCGTGGGCGAACGGGCCGGGGCGCGAGGAGGGGATCGCCGAGGTCGAGCGCCGTGCGAGGGAGCTGAGCCTGGCGCCGCTGGTCTGGCCCGAGCCCTGGCCGGGCAACATGCTGTTCGCGATGCGCGTCGCCACCTTCGCCAAGCAGACCGGCCGCACCGTCTCCTTCGCCCTCGCCGCCTTCCGCCAAGCCTTCGCCGCCGGTCGCGACCTGAGCGAGCACGACAACGTGCTGATCGCCGCCGCGGCCTGCGAGCTGCACCCCAACGCCGTCAGCAAAGCCGCCGGCACCGAAGGGGTCAAGAACGCGCTGCGCGAGGCGACCGACCGCGCGGCCGAACTGGGCGTGATCGGCGTCCCCTCGATCCGCGTCGGCGAGGAGGTCTTCTGGGGGGACGACCGGTTGGAGGAGGCGGTCGAAGCCGCGAGCTAATGTGGGGCGACGATGGCCGAACTGCCTGACGCCGCCACCTGTTATGAGCTGCTCGCGCGGATGGCGTTGATCCGCCGCTTCGAGGAGGAGGCCGGGCGTCAGTACCAGCGGGCCAAAGCGGGCGGCTTCCTGCACCTGGCGATCGGCGAGGAGGCGACGATCGTCGGCACCACCTCGGTGATGCGGGAGGAGGACTACCTGATCGGCACCTACCGCACCCACGGTCACGCGATCGCCCGTGGCACCGACCCATCGCGGGTGATGTCAGAGCTGTTCGGCCGGGTCGGCGGGACCAGCGGCGGGCGCGGCGGCTCGATGCACATCTTCGACCGCGAGCGGCGCTTCATGGGCGGCTACGGGATCGTCGGCGGCAACCTGCCGATCGCCGCGGGCCTGGCGCTCTCCTCCGAGTACAAGGGCGAGGACGCGGTCACCGTCTGCATGTTCGGCGACGGCGCCTCCAACACCGGCAACTTCGGCGAGACGATGAACCTGGCGGCGCTCTGGCAGCTGCCCGTCTTCTTCCTGGTCGAGAACAACCTGTACGGGATGGGGACCTCGGTCGAGCGCCACTCCGCACAGACCGATCTCTCGAAGAAGGCGGAGGGCTACGGGATCCCCGGCGAGCGGATCGACGGGATGGACGTGATCGCGGTGCGCGAGGGGGTCGCCGAGGGGATCCGCCAGGCGCGCGAGGAGCGCCGGCCGACCATCCTCGAGGCCTTCACCTACCGCTACCGCGGCCACTCCGCGGCCGATCCCGAGGTCTATCGCGAGCGTGAGGAGGTCGAGGAGTGGCAGCGCAAAGACCCGATCGAGGTCTTCGCGCAGCGCTGCACCGAGGCCGGGGTGCTGGGTGAGCGCGAGGTGCAGCAGGTTCGCGACAAGGCCGACGAGCAGGTGAAAGCCGCGGTCGAAGCGGCCGAGGCCTCACCCGAACCGGCGCTCGACAGCCTCTACGAAAACCTCTACGTGCTCGACCAGCCGGGGGGCTGGTACGCAGTCGACGAGCGCAGCCCCGAGCCGCACCGGGGCGAGCGCGAGGAAGAGGAGATGCCGGCGGCGGCGCGCGAGCTGGCGGAGGCAGGGGCGGCGTACGCGGGCCAGCCGGACCGGCCGCGACCCAACCCGGCGGTCGACGGCGACGCCCAGGAGGGGGTTGAGCCCGAGGTCGCCGAGGAGGTCGAGGGCGCAAGCGTCACCGAGGAGGGTGAGGGCTGATGACGACGCTGCGGATGCGGGAGGCATTGCGCGACGCGATGGCCGAGGAGATGCGCCGCGACGAGGCGGTCTTCGTGATGGGCGAGGACGTCGGCGTCTTCCAGGGCGCCTTCAAGGTGACCGAGGGTCTGCTCGAGGAGTTCGGCGAGCGGCGCGTGCGCGACACGCCGATCTCCGAGAACACGATCGTCGGCGCCGGGGTCGGCGCGGCGATGGGCGGCCTGCGACCGGTGGTCGAGCTGATGACGGTCAACTTCGCCCTGCTCGCGCTGGACCAGATCTTCAACCACGCCGCCGCGATCCCCTACATGTTCAACGGCCAGGCGCGGGTGCCGATGACGATCCGCATGCCTGGCGGCGGCGGCCACCAGCTCGGCCCCACCCACTCGCACAGCTTCGAGGCGCTCTTCCTGCAGGTGCCGGGCCTGCTGGTCGCCTGCCCCTCGACCCCGGCCGACGGCAAGGCGCTGCTGAAGGCGGCGATCCGCGACGACAACCCGGTCGTCTTCATCGAGCACGAGAGCCTTTACGGGACCCGCGGCGAGGTGGCCGACGGTGAGGGCGAGCCGCTGCGCTTCGGCGAAGCGGCGGTGAGGCGCGAGGGTGGCGACGTAACGATCGTCGGCATCCTCAAGATGGTGCACGTGGCCGAGGATGCGGCGCGGACGCTCGCGCACGAGCACGGCGTCGAGGCCGAGGTGATCGACCCGCGCACGCTGCGCCCACTCGATCTCGACACGATCCTCGAGTCGGTGCGCAAGACGAACCGGGCGGTGATCGTCGAGGAGGGCTGGCCGCACGGCGGCGTCGGCGCCAACCTGTCCACCCTGATCACCGAGCAGGCCTTCGACTACCTCGACGCACCGGTGCAGAGGGTGACCGGTGCCGACGTGCCCATGCCCTACTCGAAACGGCTCGAGCAGGCGGCGATCCCACATGAGGAGCATGTGGTGCAGGCTGCTTTGGCGGCGTTGGAGGGTTCGATCTGATGGCTGATGTGGTGATGCCGAGATTGTCCGACTCGATGGAGGAGGGGACGGTGCTGCAGTGGCTGAAAGCTGTCGGGGACGAGATTGCGGTCGGCGATGAGCTGGTCGAAATCGAGACCGACAAGGCGAACATGGCCTATGAAGCCGATATCGCCGGGACCTTGAGCGAGATTCTGGTGCCCGAGGGCGAGACGGTTGCCATCGGTACGCCGATCGCTCGAGTTGGAGATTCGGACGAGGGTTCAGTGGCCTCAGCCGCGGGTCCTGTCGCGGGGGGGGGGGGGGGGGGGCGGGGGGCGGGCCACGGTCCGTCCTCGACCCCCCCCACCCCCGCACCACCCACGGAAGAAGCGTCTGAGCCAGCAGAAGCTCAGACCACCGAGGCGACCGCCACGGCCGATGGCGATGGGCAGCGGGTAAAAGCTTCTCCGTTGGCACGACGAGTCGCCAAAGAACGGAAGCTCGATCTAAGTCAACTCCACGGCTCCGGACCAGGCGGTCGCATCGTCAAAGCTGACGTGGAGAGCGCTTCTTCCGTGGGTGACGCGGCAGGGGGGGTCCCCCATAGCGGAGGAGCTGGCGAAGCCGGATCCGAGCACATGGGGGAACCTGCCGTGGCAGGACCCGCGGCTGAAGCCCCCAGTCCCACGGCTGAAACGGCCAAGGGCCAGGTGTCTTACGAAGAGCTGTCCAAAACTCAGCAGGTGATCGCACGCCGCATGTCCGAGTCGAAGGCGACTGCGCCGCACTTCTACCTGCGGGCGACGGTGGATATGAGCGAGGCGGTTGTGGGGCGGGAAATGGTCAAAGCTCGCGCTCTCCCGGGCGACGTGATTCCTTCCTTCAACGACATGGTGGTCAAGGCCTGCGCGCTGGCGCTGCGCGAGCATCCGCGCGCCAACGGGGCCTACCGCGACGGACGCTTCGAGCTCTACTCGCGGGTCAACGTCGGCGTCGCGGTGGCGGCCCAAGACGTCCTGGTCGTCCCCACCCTCTTCGACGCCGACCGCAAGGGACTGCGTCAGATCGCCCAGGAGTCGCGGGCGCTGGCGGCCAAGGTGCGCGAGGGGCAGATCACGCCGCCCGAGCTCTCCGGCGCCACCTTCACCGTCTCCAACCTGGGGATGTACGGAATCGACGGCTTCTCGGCCGTGATCAACCCACCGCAGGCGGCGATCCTCGCCGTCGGCGCGATCGTCGAGCGCCCCGTCGTCCGCGAGGGCGAGATCGAGACCGCACACCTGATGCAGGTCGACCTCGCCTGCGACCACCGCATCCTCTACGGCGCCCCAGCCGCCGAGTTCCTGGCAAGAGTCCGCGCTCTCTTGGAAGAGCCGCTTTCTCTAGCGCTCTGAGAGGCACACGACCAAGCAGATCAAGGACCTGGAGTTTCGTGATTTTGGACGCCGCACGGCGTCTGCGCCGGAATCGGGCGACTGCGAGGCGAGAGCAGAAAGGAGCACCGGCAGCCC
>JAPVSJ010000008.1:0-14363 GCA_047519745.1 Actinomycetota bacterium
ATCAGGACCGGGCCGCGCTCGCGCAGCTGCAGCGCCTTGAGGATCTCCCAGGCGACCTTGACCTCCTCCTCGGCGTGGAAGGTCGAGAGGCTGATCCTGATCGTGTCGCCGACGCCGTCGGCGAGCAGCGTCCCCAGCCCGACCGCGGATTTCAGCGAGCCACCCCATTTCGTGCCCGCCTCGGTGATCCCCAGGTGCAACGGGTAGGGGATCTTCTCGGAGAGCAACCGGTTGGCGGCGATCGTGTTGGGCACGTTGGTCGACTTGATCGAGACCTTGAAGTCCTCGAAGTCGAGGCCCTCCATCAGCTCGACGAACTCGACCGCGGCGGCGACCAGCGCCTCGACCGGCGCTTCGCGCTCGAGCTCGTGCAGGTGCTTGGGCAGCGAGCCCGAGTTGACCCCGATCCGCATCGGCACGCCCGCCGCGGTTGCCTTCAGCGCGACCTCGGCGACTTTCTCGCGACCACCGATGTTGCCGGGGTTGAGGCGGATGCAGTGGGCGCCGGCGTCGATCGCTTTCAGCGCCAGCGTGTGGTTGAAGTGGATGTCGGCGATCACCGGGATCGGCGACTCCTTGACGATCGTCTTCAATGCCTCGACGTCCTCGTCACGGGGCACGGCGCAGCGGACGATGTCCGCGCCCGCATCGGCGACCTTGCGGATCTGCTCCATCGTCGCCGCCAGGTTGGCGGTCTCGGTCTTGGTCATCGTCTGCACGGCGACCGGTGCACCGCCGCCGATCGGCACCCCGCCGACGAATATCTGGCGCTTGGAAGCCATATGCGCAGCGTAGCGGGAAGGGTTGTCGGTCTGGTTTGAACCTGACAGGTTGTCCATCCGTACGCAGAAACGCATGGGTACGTCGATCCGAGGGGAGGCGTTCGGGCGCACAGTCACCGGGCTGAGCATCGCGCTGCTCTCTGCGGCCGCCGTCTTCCTCGTCGCGGCGCCCGCCGCGCAAGCCTCTTTCCACTTGATCAAAGTGCGCGAGGTCCACCCCGGTCAGAGCGACGACAGCTACGTCGAGTTGCAGATGTACGCCGCCGGCCAGGCGTTGCTCGGCGGGCACTCCCTGACGGTCTATGACGCGAGTGGCAGCCTGATCCATACCTCGACCTTCTCCAGCTCGGTCGCCAACTCCGCGAACCAGCAGACCGTCCTGGTCGGCGACTCCGCGGTGCAGTCGACGTTCGGCGTCGCCCCAGACCTCGTCGATGCCGGGCTCGCGGTCCCGGCCGCCGGAGGAGCCGCCTGCTGGAACGCCGGTGGGATCCCTGCCGACTGCGTCGCTTGGGGCAACTTCAACGGTGCGGCCGCCCTGCAGGCGGCGACCGGTACCACCGTCGGGGCGCCGGTCTCCGCGGGCGGGATCACGGCCGGGAAGGCGATCCGCCGCAAGGTCAGCCCAGGCTGTCCGACGCTGTTGGAGGAAGCCGACGACACCAACGTCAGTGCCACCGACTTCGAAGAGGTAGCTCCCTCCCCGCGGAACGACAGCAGCCCGATCGTCGAGAGCGTCTGCGCGGGTGCGCCGAACACGGTCATCGACAATCGCCCTCCTCTGAATTCGAACAGCACCAGCGCCGAATTCACCTACGAAGCCCCGGGTGCGACCAGCTACGAATGCAAGCTGGACGCAGAATCGTTCGCGTCCTGTCCTGCGGGTGGCCCGCAGACCTATGCGGCGCTGGCAGACGGTAGCCACACGTTTCAGGTGAGGGGCCGCAACGCCTCAGGCCCGGATCCGACGCCGGCCTCCTACACCTGGACGGTCGATACTGTCGCCCCGACCGCGAGCATCACCAGCCATCCGCTCGATCCAAGCCCAGGCAAAACGGCTTCATTCCGTTACAGCTCGAACGAGGGTGGCTCGAGCTTCGAATGCAGGCTGTCGCCCCTGGAGGCGAGCTTCAGCGCTTGCAACTCCCAGCCGAAGACCTACGCCAACCTCGCCGACGGCGCCTACGAATTCGAAGTGCGGGCGATCGACGCGGCGGGCAACGCGCAATCGACGGCCACCACCTTCGGCTGGGCGGTCGACAACTCCCTCGCCGACACGACGCCGCCCGAAACCTCGATCGCGACTAGACCCTCGGACCCCAGCAACAGCTCGACCGCGACGTTCACCTATACCTCCTCGGAGGCCGGGTCGACCTTCCAGTGCAAGCTCGACAGCGGTGCCTTCGCTACCTGTCCGAGCAGTGGCATCACCTATTCGGGCCTGGGCGAAGGCCAGCACACCTTCCAGGTGCGGGCGATCGACAGCAGCGAAAACGTCGACCCGAGCCCGGCCGGCTACACCTTCAACATCGTGCTCTCGTCCTCTTCGGGGTCGGGTTCGGCTGGACCGTCGCCGCCCGCTTCTCCCGCCGCCCTACCACCGACGGCAACGCCCGTGGTCGTCAAACATCACCGTCACCGGCGGCACCACAGGCGCCGGCACCACCACCATCGCCAGCGGGGCTCGAGACATTGATCGCTCGCCGTTCCCTGGTCGCTGCGATCGGGACCGTCGCCCTTGCGCTGCTCCTGGCGCCGCCGGCGCTGGCGACGTTCCACGAGATGATGATCCGCGAGGTATACCCCGGCTCCGGCGCCAGTCCCAACTCCGAATACGTGGAGCTGCAGATGTGGGCGCCCGGGCAGAACTTCGTCGGTGGCCACCAGATCTCGTCTACGGCGCAGCGGGATCGCTCCTGGGAACCGCTGCCTTCGCCCATGACGTAGCCGGAGACGCCAATCAGAGCACGCTGGTCGCGGCCACGCCCGAAGCCGAATCGGCCTTCGGCTTCGCCGCCGACGCGGCGATGGCTCCCAGCTTGCTCGACCCCGTCGGCGGCGCCGTCTGTTGGGAAAGCCTCGATTGCGCCTCGTGGGGCAGCTTCTCCGGCTCGGCTCCCTCCCCCACCGGGTCGCCTGCGTCGCCCGGCGGCATCCCCGACGGGATGGCCCTGCGCCGCACGATCGAACCCGGCTGCGCGACCCTGCTCGAGCGAGGCGACGACCGGGACAACAGCGTCACCGACTTCGCCGCCGTCTTTCCCAGCCCACGGCCGAACTCGGTCAGCCCGTCCGAGCGCGCCTGTTCGGTGCAGACTGCTGCCGGCGGCAACTCGAGCCCGGAGGGTGGTGTCGCCGGCGAAGCGAGGAAAAGACCGCAGACCCGGATTCGCAGCGGCCCAGGCCACTCGATCCACGATCGCACGCCGACCTTCCGCTTCACCTCGAGCGTCCCGGGCTCGATCTATCTATGCAAGCTCGACGGCGCCGCTTTCAAGAGCTGCCGGTCGCCCTTCACCACCCCTAGGCTCGGCGTGGGCCACCACACCTTCAAGGTCAAGGCGCGCGTTCCCGGCGGTGCGCTGGATCCCTCGCCGGCCAGCTACGACTTCACGCTCGTGAAGTCAGGACAGGCCAAGCACCGTCACTCGGCGTAGAGCGCCTCGATCTCGCTTGCGTACTTGTGCTCGATCGGCTTGCGCTTGAGCTTCATCGTCGGCGTCAGCTCGTCGCCCCCGGGGGACCACTCGGCCGGCAGGATCTTGAACTTCTTGATCTGCTCGACGCGGGCCATGCGCTCGTTTGCCGACTGGACCGCCTCCTCGATAACCCGCTGAACCGCCTCGTTTTCGGCAAGGGCCTCCAGGGCCGTGCCCTCGATCCCTTCGGCCTGCGCCCAGACGGGTGCGTAGTCGGGATCGAGAACGATCAGGGCGACGTTGTAGCTGCGCGCGTCGCCGATCGCCACCGCCTGGCCGATCAGCGGGCTGGCCGACTTCAGCTTCGACTCGATCGAGGCCGGCGACATGTTCTTGCCCGCCGCGTTGATGATCAGCTCCTTCTTGCGGTCGACGATCCGCAGGTAGCCGTCCTCGTCGAGCTCGCCGATGTCGCCCGTGTGCAGCCAGCCCTCGGCGTCGATCGCCTCGGCGGTCTTCGCCGCCATGTTGCGGTAGCCGGGCATGTTGGCCTCGCCGCGGACAAGCACCTCGCCATCGTCGGCGAGCTTCAGCTCGACGCCCGGCAGCGGCGGCCCCACCGTGCCGAGCTTGATCCGCTCCGGCGGGTTGCAGGTCGCGACGCCACAGGTCTCCGACATCCCCCAGAGCTCGCCGATCGGGATGCCGATCGCGTGGAAGAACTCCAGTACCTCGACCGGCGTCGGCGCCGCGCCGACGCTGACCGCGACCGCCTCGTCGAGGCCGAGCTGATTGCGCAGCGCCGCGAACATTCCCTCGTCGGCCACCGCGGCCGCCGCGGCCAGCTCGGCGGGTACCTCCTCCCCGCGTTGCTCCAGCCGTACCCTCTCCAGGGCCGCCTCGAAGCCGCGCTCGGCCGGTTCCCGCTGCTCGTCGGGCAGCCCGGCCAGCATCGCCTCGAGCCCGGCCTTGAGCTTCTCGAAGACACGCGGCACCGCGAAGAACCAGGTCGGGCGGACCTGAGGCAGAAACTGGACTATCTCGCGCGGGTCGGGGCAGATGTGGATCTCCAGCCCCTTGACCACGGGCAGGTAGTAGTTGGCGCCGCGCTCGGCGATGTGGGCGGCGGGAAGCCAGGAGATGACCCGTCCCCCTCCCTCCGGCAGCGGTACCAGATCGTCGAACGAGGCGACCAGGGTGAGCAGGTTGCGATGGGTCAGCTGAACGCCCTTCGGCGGCCCGGTCGTGCCCGAGGTGTAGATCAGCGTCAAGAGGTCGTCGGGATCGATCGCGGCGGCGCTAGGCGCGGGGTCGAACCCGGGGTCGCGCGCTTCGAGCCCAGCCAGCGTCTCGGTTCCACCCTCGCCATCGAGGACGATCAGGTGCTCGATCCCGGGCAGATCCGTGCGGGCCGCCTCGAACGCGTCGAGGTAGGCGGCCTCGACGATCGCGACCCGCGCTCCGGCATCGCCGACCACGTAGGAGATCTGCTCGGGCGAGGAGGTCTGGTAGATCGAGAAGGGCACCGCCCCCAGCGACATCGCGGCGAGGTCGCAGGCGACGAACTCGGGCCTGTTGGCAAGCATCAGGGCGACCGTCTCACCCTTGCTCATCCCCAGCGCCGCAAGCCCCCCGGCTATCCGCCCCACCCGGGCAGCCAGCTCCGACCAGCTCTGCGTCTGCTCGGAGCTGCGCAAGGCGACATCGTCTCCCCGCCGCTCGACCGTGGCGAGGAAGCCCTCGTAGAGATTGGCGACGGGCAGCTCGGGCGTCGGCCCGCCGCTGGCGTAGCTCTCTGCAGCTCCGGCCTCCATCAGCGGACGTGGAAGCCTTCGCCGACGATGCGGCCGATGTCGTTGTTGAGCCCGATGAAGAAGAGCATCGCGACCAGGGCGAAGCCGACCACGCTGGCTCGCTCCATCACCCGCAGGGAGACCGGTTTGCCGCGCACCTTCTCAACCAGGCTCCAGAAGATATGGCCGCCGTCGAGTGGAAGGATCGGCAGCAGGTTGATCAGGCCAAGCGAGAGGCTGACGAGGGCGAGCAGGAGGAGAGACGGATAGACGCCGAAGTCGACCACCTGGTGCCCCACGTCGCTGATGCCGACGACGCCGGAGATCTGCTTGCGCTGCTCCGATTCGAAGATGTGGGAGAAGACGTGGACAGTGCCGGACGCGACCATCCACATCTTGTCCGTGGCAAATCCCACGGCTGCGCCCGCGGTTTCAGCCGCCGGCACGGTCGCGTATTCGATGCCCACCAGAGCGCGTTTGGCGCTCTGGTCGTAGGTCGGATAGACAGTGATGGTCTGCACGTGGCCGGCCCGCTGCACTCCGAGGGCGACCGGGGTGGTCGCTCGGCAACCATCGACCTGCTTGCCTTGGCATTCATGAGACGCGATCTGCGCTGCGAATCGTTCGTGGCGCGTTTCCTGGCTGAGCCCGGCGTATGAGTTGCCGTCCACAGATACGAGCCGGTCTCCGGGCTTGAGCTGGGACTTGGCGGCGGGCGAATGAGGCAAGACCTTCTTGATTTCGCTGTCCGCTTCGGGGTAGTGAAAGGAGACGAAGAAGAGGATGAGGAAGGCGAGGATTATGTTGACCGCGGGGCCAGCTCCGACCACGACGATCCGCTTCCAGACCGGTTGGCGGTAGTAGGCGCGCGGCGCCACCTCAGGAGGGAGCTGTTCCTCCGGGTTCATGCCGCTGATTTTCGCGTAGCCCCCCAACGGGATCGTGCCGATGCCGTACTCGGTCTCGCCTCGCTTCACCGACACCAGCTTGGGCCCGAAGAAGAGGAAGAACTTCTCGACTCTCATCCCGGTCGCTCTGGCAGCAAAGTAGTGCCCCGCCTCGTGCAGGATGATCAGCAGCGAGAAGCCGAGGAAGACCAGCAGCCAGCTCATACCTTCGCCAACCCCCCGACCTGCTCTTCGGTGCGGCGGCGGGCCTCCTCGTCGCAGGCGAAGAGGTCGTCGAAGTGGGTTACCGGTTGCGCCGGCATCTCCTCCAGAACCCGCTCGATCGCGGCCGCGATCGCGGTGAACTCGATTCGCCCCTCGAGGAAGGCGGCGACGGCAACCTCGTCGGCGGCGTTGAGCACGCAGGGCGCGGTCCCCCCCGCCTCCCCCGCCTCGAGCGCCAGGCGCAGGCAGGCGAAGGTCTCCAGGTCGGGCGGCTCGAAGCTCAGCTCGCCGACCTTCGCGAGGTCGAGGTGCGGCACGTCGACGTCGGCGCGCTCGGGGAAGTGCAGCGCGTAGGAGATCGGCACGCGCATGTCGGGGTGGCCGAGGTGGGCCAGGGTGGCGCCGTCGTTGAGGTCGATCAGCGAGTGGACGATCGACTGCGGGTGGACCACGACCGCGATCCGCTCGTAGGGGACACCGAAGAGGTGATGGGCCTCGATCGCCTCGAAGCCCTTGTTCATCAGCGTCGCCGAGTCGATCGTGATCCGCCCCCCCATCCTCCAGGTCGGGTGCGCGAGCGCGTCCTCGACGCTGACCCCGGATAGATCGCTGCGGCCGCGGAAGGGCCCGCCCGATGCGGTCAGGACGAGCCGCTCGACGGTGCCGGGCTGGGCAGAGCCGATCAGCTGGTGGAGCGCCGAGTGCTCGGAGTCGACCGGCAGCAGCCTCGCCCCGGTCGCTTCGGCAAGCGCCGTGGTCAGCTCGCCGCCGATCACCAGGCTCTCCTTGTTGGCGAGGGCGACGTCGATCCCCTCGCCGAGGGCGACCACGGTCGGGCCGAGTCCCGCCGCGCCGACCATCCCGTTGAGGACCAGGTCGGCGCCGGAGCCGGCGATCAGCTCGCGGAGCCCCTCCTCGCCGCTGAGCACGCGGCCGTCCCAGGACGAGCGCGCCCGCTCAGCCGAATCGGTGTCGGCAAGTGCCACCGCGGGCACGCCGTGTTGCCTCGCCTGCGTGAGCACCAGCTCCCAGCTCGAACCGGCGGCCAGGCCGACGACCTGAAGCTCCCCGGAAGCGGCGACGATCTCCAGCGCCTGCGTGCCGATCGAGCCAGTGCTGCCGAGAATGACCAGCTTCTTCATCTACTGGAGTCTAGGAGGGTCAGTAGACCAGCTGGACCGAGAGGTAGTAGCCGGCGACGATCGTGAAGAGGACGGCGTCGAGGCGGTCAAGCATGCCGCCGTGCGGGCCGAACAGCTTGCCGGTGTCCTTCGTGCCCAGATCCCGCTTGACCATCGAGGCGAAGAGGTCCCCTATCGGGGCTACCGCGGCCACGGCGGCGCCGATGATCAGTGCATCGGCTCCCGAGAGCCAGTTCTGGTAGAGGCCGGCGAACCAGAAGGCCATCGTGCCGATCAGGAAGCCGCCGACGAGGCCCTCGATCGTCTTGTGGGGCGAGAGCTCCGGGGCGATCCTGTGCGAGCCGAACATGCGCCCGGTGGCGTAGGCGGCGGTGTCGGTGGCGAAGGTGCCGACGAGGACGTCGATCAGCAGCGCCGCGCCATGGTTGGGCAGATCGCGCAGGAGCACGGCATGGACGAGCGGCAGGCCGATCCAGACCGCGCCGAGGACCGTCACGCCCATCGAGACGACGATCCCGTCGCGGGGCCGGCGCCGGGCGCCGAAGAAGAAGAGCAGCGCGAAGGAGGCCGTCGCAATCAGCAGCACGTTGAACGCCGTGCCGAAGTAGGCCGTGGCGATCATCGCGACGAGAGCGATATAGGCGGCCATCTGAACCGGTCGCAGCGCCGCCGTCATGACGAAGTACTCGCGCAGGCAGAGCAGGCCGATCGCGGCCATCGACACGGCGAATACCGGCCCGCCGAGCACGACGATCGTGATCGCGAAGGCGATCCAGGGGATCGCGACGAGGATCCGCCGCGCCGTCTCGCCGCTGAGCAGTGCGTTGCGCTGCCGGCGCGGCTCACGCGGCGGCCGCTCGGGCGGGCGCGGCTCCTCGGAGAACATGTCGTCGTCGAAGAGGTCCTGGACCATCTAGCTCGTCCTCCCGCCAAAGCGACGCCGCCGTCGCTCGAACTCGCGCAGCGACTGCTCGAACGCCTCGCGGTCGAAGTCGGGCCAGAGCTCGTCGCGGAAGACCAGCTCCGAGTAGGCGCACTGCCAGAGCAGGTAGTTGGAGATGCGCTGCTCGCCGCTGGTTCGGATCAGGAGGTCTGGGTCGTGCATCTCAGGCGCGTAGAGGTGTTGGCGGAACTCCTCCTCGGAGCTCCCCTTGAAGGTTCGCGCCGCGTCGACGATCTCCGCCCGGCCGCCGTAGTTGAAGGCGACGAAGAGGACGATGCGCTCGTTCTTCGCGGTCGTCTCTTCGGCCCACCGCATCCGCTCGACCAGGTCCTCGGCGACTCCATCGCGCCGTCCCAGGAAGCGCATCCGCACCCCTTCGGAGTCCAGCTCGGGGGTTTCGGCGTCGATCCGCTCGCCGAACATCCGCATCAGCCCCTCGACCTCCGCCGAGGGGCGCGCCCAGTTCTCGGTCGAGAAGGAGAAGACGGTCAGCTCCTCGATGCCGAGCTCCACCGCATCGCGCAATCGTGCCTTGACCGTGTCCGCACCGGCTCGGTGCCCGTCGGCGACGGGAAGGCCGCGCTGCTCAGCCCAGCGCCCGTTGCCGTCGGTGATGATCGCGACGTACCGCGCGGAGGTGCTCACACCTCCAGGATCTCCTCTTCCTTCCCCTTCAGCAGCTCGTCGATCTCCGAGATCGCCTCGTCGGTCTGCTTCTGCAGGGCTGCCTCGGCGCGGCGCTCGTCGTCCTCGCCCGCTTCGCCCTCTTTCTTCAGATCGCGCAGGTCCTGCATCGTGTCGCGACGGATGTTGCGGATCGCGACCCGCCCCTCCTCGGCGACCCCGTGGACGACCTTGACCATCTCACGCCGGCGCTCCTCGGTCAGCTCGGGAATCTGCAGGCGGATCACGTTGCCGTCGTTGCTCGGCGTCAGGCCGACGTCGGACTCCTGGATCGCTTTCTCGATCTCGCCCATCGAGCCCTTGTCGAAGGGGGTGACGGTGAGCAGCCGCGCGTCGGAGGTGGCGATGTTGGCCAGCTGCTTCAGCGGCGTCGGCGAGCCGTAGTAGTCGACCGTGA
The DNA here is from genome assembly GCA_047519745.1 of Actinomycetota bacterium. Lineage (GTDB taxonomy): Bacteria > Actinomycetota > Thermoleophilia > Solirubrobacterales > 70-9 > VRUE01. The sequence continues at coordinate 9,493 of JAPVSJ010000008.1, forward strand.
TCCGGTCGAGCAGGTGCGGCGAGGCGCGGCCGGTGCGCACCGTCGCCAGCTCGCCACGGCTCGATTCGACCGACTTCTGCATTCGCCCTTCGGCGTCCTTGAGCAACTCGTCGATCAGCTCCACTGCGTCCCCTCTCCGATCCTCAGGCGGCGCTGGTGACCAGCGTGCCTACCCTCTCGCCGCCGACGATCCTATCTATGTTGGTCTCGTCGCCCATGTTGAAGACGTAGATCGGCAGGTCGTTGTCCATGCAGAGCGACAGCGCGGTCGAGTCCATGACTTTGAGCCCCCGCTCGATCGCCTCGCGGTGGCCGATCTCGGGAATGAACTTGGCGTCGGGGTTGATCGCCGGGTCGGAGTCGTAGACCCCCTCGACCCCGTTCTTCGCCATCAGGATCGTCTGCGCGTGGATCTCCAGGGCGCGCAGCGCCGCCGCGGTGTCGGTGGTGAAGAACGGGTTGCCGGTACCGGCGGCGAAGATCACGACGCGGCCCTTCTCCAGGTGGCGCATCGCGCGACGGCGGATGTAGGGCTCGGCGACCTCCTGGACGGCGATCGCCGACATCACCCGCGTGTGCTCGCCGATCTTCTCCAGCGCGTCCTGCAGCGTCAGCGCGTTCAGCACCGTCGCCAGCATGCCCATGTAGTCGCCGGTGGCCCGGTCCATCCCTGCGGCCGCTCCCTGCAGGCCGCGGTAGATGTTGCCGGCGCCGACGACGATCGCCACCTCGACCCCCTGGGCGCGCACGGCAGCCACCTGGCGGGCGATCCGCTCCACCTCGGCGGCGTCGGTGCCGTGATCGCGCTCCCCCATCAGCGCCTCCCCCGAGAGCTTCAGCAGGATGCGGCTGAATTTAGGACTCTTGTCGTTCAATCGTCGCCGACGCGGAAGTAGGCGAAGCGCGCCACGCGGATGTTCTCGCCGGTCTTCGCGGCCAGCTCCTGGCGCAGCTCCTCGATCGACTTCGAGTCGTGCTTCTCGGCGTTGACGTGGGCCTGGTCGAGCAGGGCGACTTCCTTCGCCCACTTCGCGAGCTGGCCCTCGACGATCTTCTCGACGACGTCGTCCGGTTTGCCGTCCTCGCGCGCCTTCTCCTCGAAGACCCGTTTTTCCGCCTCGCGCTCCTCGGCCGGGATCTCCTCGGAGGAGACGAACTTCGGGGAGGTCGCGGCGACGTGCAGGGCGACCTCGTAGGCGAAGGCCTTGAAGTCCTCGTTGCGGGCGACGAAGTCGGTCTCGCACTGCACTTCGACCATCGCCCCAACCTTGTCGTTGGCGTGGATGTAGGAGGAGACGACCCCCTCGCTGGTCCCCCGCCCCTCCCGCTTGGCAGCCGAGGCCTGCCCCTTCACCCGCAGGATCTCAATAGCCCGATCGACATCCCCCTCGGACTCCGAGAGAGCAGCTTTGCAATCCATCATCGCGGCGCCGGTCCGGTCTCTCAACGCCTTCACGTCAGCAGCGGTGATACTCACGATTTGCCCTCCGAACCCTCGGAATCTTTCTTCTCTGGCGCCGGGGCGACCGCCTCTTTGGCTGGGGCCGCTGCTTTAGGCGCCTCTGCCGCGGGTGGCGTGGGGTCTGGGGTCTTCGGCGGGGGAGCCGAAGACCCCTGCCCCGCGACAGGACCCGCGGCCTGAGGGGCTGGTGCTTCAGCAGCTTTTTTCGCGGCGGCCTCTTCAGCCAGTTTCTTCTCCGCCTCGAGCTTTTCGACCCGCTCTTTCTCTTCCTGCTCCCGTTTCTTTCTCTCCTCTTCCTCATGTTTGCGCCGTTCCATTTCGACCGCGATGCGCTTCTCCTCCTGGACGCGCCAGGCGCTCGAGCCCTCCTCGACCGCGCCGCCGATCGTGCCGATCACCAGCTGGCAGGAGCGGATCGCGTCGTCGTTGCCGGGGACCACGTAGTCGATCTGGGTCGGGTCGCAGTTGGTGTCGACCAGCCCGATGATCGGGATTCGCAGGCGGACGGCCTCGCGGACCGCGATCTCCTCCGTTTTCAGGTCGGTGACGAAGACGGCGTCGGGAAGGCGATCCATGTCGCGGACGCCGCCGAGGTTGTACTCGAGCTTGGTCAGCTCCGCCTGCATCCCCATCCGCTCCTTGGTCGGCAGCAGGTCGAGTTTGCCCTCCTCCTGCCAGGTGGTCAGCTCATGCAGGCGCGAGATCCGCTGCGAGATCGTGTTGAAGTTGGTCAGAAGGCCGCCGAGCCAGCGCTGGTTGACGTAGGGCATCTTGCAGCGTTCGGCCCATTCCTGGACCGGCCCCCGGGCCTGCTTCTTGGTGCCGACGAAGAGCACCGTGCCGCCGCCGCTGGCGAGCTCGCCGGCGAAGCGGCGCGCGTTCTCCAGCAACGCCTCGGTCTGGATCAGGTCGATGATGTGGATCCCGTCGAGCTCGCCGAATATGTATCGGCGCATGTTCGGGTTCCAGCGCCGCGTCTGGTGGCCGAAGTGGACTCCGGCCTCCAGCAGCTCTTTGAGGCCTGCCTCTGGCATTTGAAGAATCTCCTTGGGTTTTTGGTGAGGCCCGGCGCCCTAGCCGGGGACTCGGCCGATTGAGGCGAAGTCAGGATCCGGGGCGGTCACGACGGGGGTCGGTTTAGAGTTGAGAAATTGTAGTGGGGTGCGCGTGGTCAGGCGGAGCGGGCTGCCTCGAGCGCCGCGGCGAGATCGCCCGGCAGCTCGGAGCGGAACTCCATCGCCTCGCCGCTGGCCGGATGGGCGAAGGCGAGCCGGTGCGCGTGCAGGAACTGGCGTTCCAGCCCGTATTTCAGCTTGCCGCCATAGGTCGCGTCGCCGATCAGGGGGTGGCCGATGGCGCCGAAGTGGGCGCGGATCTGGTGCGTGCGGCCGGTCTCCAGCTTGACCTCGAGGTAGCTCTCGGCGGCGAGCAGCTCCAGCACTTCGAAGTGGGTGCGGGCCTGGCGCGAGGCCGCGCCCGACACGGCCATCCGGTGGCGCTGGCGCGAGGCACGGCCGATCGGCGCATCGATCGTCCCCGTGCGCGAGTCGAGCCGCCCGCCCGCCAGCGCCAGGTAGACGCGTTCGACCTCGCGCTTGCGGACCTGCTCCTGCAGTGCGGCGTGGGTGGCGTCGTCGCGGGCGACGACGAGCAGGCCGCTGGTCTCCTTGTCGAGGCGGTGGACGATGCCGGGGCGCTCCGGGTCGGCCCCCCCGCCGAGGATCTCGGCCAGCTCGTCGACAAGGGTGTATCCGTCGTGCGATGGGGCCGGATGGACGACCAGGCCAGCGGGCTTGTCGACCACGGCGAGGTACTCGTCGAGGTGGACGACGCGCAGCTCGGTGGTCATCTCTCCGTCTCGCCGACGTAGCAGAGCGCCAGCACGACGACACCCAGCGTGATCGCGACATCGGCCAGATTGAAGGGGGGCCAGCTGAAGATGTCGACGTAGTCGGTAACGGCGCCGACGCGCACGCGGTCGGCGAGGTTGCCGATCGCGCCGCCGGCGAGCAGGCCGAAGGCGACCCACATCCAGGGGCGGGTCGGGTTGCGGGCGAAGAGGACGCCGACGAGGGTGAGCGCGACGAGGGTGAGCGCGACGAGGGCCGCCCCGCCGCCGCTGGCGATACCGAAGGCGACGCCTTCGTTGTGGGTGAGGGTGAAGCCGAGCGGGCCGAGAACGTCGACGTGCTCGCCGGGGACCATGTGGGCCTCGATCAGCGCCTTGGCGACCTGATCGACGATGACGACGACGAGGCAGAGCGCGCCGGCCCGTGCCCAGGCGTGCCTGGAGGCGCTCACCCGGCGATCAGGGCGACTACGAGCCCGCGCAGGATGTAGAGGACGACGATGCCGATCATCGGGCTCAGGTCGAGCCCGCCCCCGATCGGGGGAATGATGCGGCGGAAGAGGTTGAGGTAGGGATCCGTGGTCTCGGAGATGAAGTCCAGCACCGAGCGCAGCGCCGGGTTGTAGGGCATGCGCGGTATCCACGACATCAGCACCCGGATCAGGATCAGGATGACGTAGACGAGGAAGAGCGCGCCGACGTAATCGGCGACGTCTCCCCGCGTGACCGCCAGCAGCATCACCCCCGCATTCTCTCCAGGGAGGCCCTTACCGCGGCTTCAAATGCCTCTTTCGCTCCTTCTCGCTCGAGCGCTTCCAAGCCCGCTTCCGTGCTGCCGCCCGGTGAAGTGACTGCGACCCGGAGATCGGCTGGGCGTCGAATGCGCATCAGCGATCCGGTGCCCGCGGCAGCCTCGATAACCAGCTTCTCGGCCAGCTTCCCCTCGAGACCGGCCTCGACCCCGGCCTCGACGAGCGCCTCGGCCACCAGGGCGAAATACGCCGGAGAACAACCCATCAGCGCGGTGGCGACGTCGAATTGCGAGTCGGGCAACTCGACGACGGACCCGAGGACGCCCAGCTTCTCTCGAACCGCCGAGCTGAACTCCCCGGCGATGCAAAGCACGCCGCCGCCCACCTCGACTGCGAGGTTGGGCATGATCCGCCCGACATCGGCGTTGGGAAATGCGGCTTGGACGTCCTCGAGGGAGGTGGCCCCCAGGATCGAGACGACCGCTCTCGCCCCCGCCAGTTCAGCGGCCGCCTGCTGAAGAGCACCCGGCTTGACCGCAAGAAGCACCACATCAGCCCGCTCCGCCAGCTCTCCATTGGACGCAACAGCCTCCCCACCGACATCCCCGGCGAGCTCACGAGCCCTATCCGAGTCGGGGTCGAAGAACAGCATCCCCTCCCACTGCCCGCTCCAACCCCGAGCAATGGCCGCAGCCATATTCCCAGCTCCACAAAATCCAACGATCATCAGCGAGAGCCTAGTGGTCCCTCACAAGGAGGGTCGGGGGTGTCCCTCTCGCGCAGCGGCGTCCTGTTTTTCGCCCCGCAT
>JAPVSJ010000009.1:0-75504 GCA_047519745.1 Actinomycetota bacterium
CCATCCGGGCGAAGTTGGCGGCGGCGACCCGCTCGCGCTCCTCGAAGCCGGCGCCGCCGGCCATCGCGTGGACCAGGTAATAGGCGACGTCGACTCCCTCCCCCACCCCGACGAGGCTGGGGGCGTCGGTGACGTCGCCGACCCGCAGCTCGATGTCCAGCCCCTTCAGCTTCGCCGCTCGAGAGCGCTCGCGGACCAGGCACCGCACCGGCCCAGAGCCAGCCAGCGCCGCCGCCAGTCGGCCGCCGACGAAACCCGTCGCACCTGCGATCAACGTGCTCGGTGGGATCGACCCACGCTAGCCGACCGGAGGCGCCGGCCTGCGAGACTGGCGCCGTGCGCGAGCACGTCCTGCAACGCAGCCAGCGCGTCCCCGTCGCGGCCGAGCGCGCCTTCGGCTTCTACGCCGACGCCGTCAATCTCGAGCCGATGACGCCGCCCTGGCTCCACTTCCGGGTGACGACGCCGGGGCCGATCGCGATGGGCGCGGGGGCGCTGCTCGAGTACCGGCTGCGCCTGCACGGCTTCCCGATTCGCTGGCAGACGCGGATCGAGACCTGGGAGCCGCCTCTGCGATTCAGCGACATCCAGGTCCGCGGGCCCTACTCGCTCTGGGAGCACACGCACGTCTTCGAGCCTGACGGCGAGCACGCCTGCACGATTCACGACCGCGTTCGCTATGCCGTCCCCTGCGGGCCCCTCGGCGAGCTCGCCCACAGTCTCTTCGTACGCCGCGACCTCGAGCGGATCTTCGACTTCCGCCGCGACGCCCTCGCCGCCCACTTCGCCACTACCTAGGCATCAGAGCCACAAGCAGCATCCGCGAGCGGCTTCATGCGCTGGTTCAATGCCGCCAGGAACCGCTGTGTGATGTCTCGCGACATCAGTCTCCGATGTCCCGAGACATTCGCTTAGGGGTCCTTGCCTAGGGCCGTTCGATCGGCTTGCGCGATGCACGACCTCGCGCGCGAGACCGTTGCAGAGGACATTCCACTCGCCGATGATGTCAGGCCGCGATCCACAGTCGGATCGCCCGATGTCGCTACAGGCCACACACTAAGGTCTGTACCGGCCGGCGATGGGAGAGTCGACTCACCACAACCCGCGGTTGCAACAAGTCGAGGAGGCGTTCGCCACGCTGCCCGAGCGCTACCTGGGCGCCGAGGAGGATCGTCACGCTGCCGTCGAGATCCGCCTCTCCGACGTCGGGCGCAGCTGGCAGGTCGAGCTGCGGGGCCACCGCTGCAAGGTCCGGCCCTCGCCCCGGGGCAAGCCCGACGTGACGATCAGCACCGATGCCGCGACCTGGCTGGAGCTGCGCGAGGGTCGTCTCTCCGGGCTCGAGGCCTTCCGCCAGCGCCGGCTCTGGGCTCGTGGCGACCTCGACGTCGCGGTCGGCTTCGAGGGGCTGTTCAGGCTCCCCGACGAACGCCCGCCGCTGCTGCGGATCCACGACGTGCGCGTGCGCGGGGCGCGGATCTCCTGCCTGACGGCCGGTCGCGGGACCGAGCACGTGATCCTCATCCACGGGCTGGGCGGTGCGAAGAGCTCCTTCTACGAGACGGTGGCCGCGCTCTCGCCCGACCACACCGTGCACGCGATCGACCTGCCGGGCTTTGGCTCCTCGTCCAAGCCACTCGCCTCCTACGACCCGGGATTCTTCGCCCGCCACGTGCTGCGCCTGATGGATGCCATGGCGATCGACCGGGCGGACCTGGTCGGCAACTCGATGGGGGGACGGGTGGCGCTCGAGGTCGGCCTGCAGGCGCCGAGCCAAGTGCGCACCCTGAGCCTGCTCGCCCCGTCGATGGCCTTCCGCCGCGGCCGCGAGCTGGTGCCGCTGGCCCGGGCCCTGCGCCCCGAGCTGGGAGTCCTGCCGGCCCTCTTCCGCCCGCGTCAGGTGCGCGACGGCTTCTGGCGAATGATCGCCCGCCCCGACCGCGTCGACCCGGCGCTCGGCGACATCGCCGCCGACGAGTTCCTGCGCACGCACCGCTCGGCGGCCGCCCGCGTCGCCTTCTACGCGGCGGCGCGCCAGATCTACCTCGAGGAGCCGCACGGGCCGCATGGCTTCTGGAGCCGCCTCGGGCAGCTGCGACCGCCGGCCCTGTTCGTCTGGGGCAGCGAGGACCCGCTGGTGCCGGCGCGCTTCTCGCGTCACGTCGCCGCGGCGCTGCCCACGGCGACACAGGTGATCCTGCCCGAGTGCGGGCACGTCCCGCAGATCGAGCTGCCCGAGGAGACCCACGGGCTGGTGCGGGAATTCATCAACTCGGGCGGCGCCAGGCCCTCCTCGGTGCCTGTGGATCTGGCCCGTTCCGCCTCGCGCGCCTAGTATCTATCTATGTACTACAGGGAGCCGCAGGGGATCGTCTCTACCGCGGTGCGCTTCCTCCGCCAGCGCATCTCCAACCGGCTCGACGCCCGTCTCGAGGACCGCGACCCCGACTACCTGCGCGAGATGCTGCCGCTGCTCTGGCTGCTCTCCACCTTCTACTTCCGGGCCGAAGTGCGCGACCTCGGCAACGTCCCCGCCGATCGCCCGGTGCTGCTCGTCGGCAACCATTCCGGCGGCAACGTGATCGTCGACACCTTCATCTTCTCGCTCGCCTTCTCGACCTTCTTCGGGGTCGAGCGGCCCTTTCACCAGCTCGCCCACAATCTCGCCATAGCCTGGCCCTTCGCCGGTGAGATGCTGCGCAAGTCGGGCACGATGAGCGCCTCCCACGAGCACGCCGAGCGGGCCCTCGAGGCCGGCGCGCCGGTGCTCGTCTATCCGGGCGGCGACTGGGAGACCCACCGGCCCAGCTGGGAGAGCGGCAAAGTTGACTTCGCCGGTCGCAAGGGCTTCATCCGGCTGGCGCTCGACGCCGGCGTTCCGATCGTCCCGGTGGTCTCGATCGGCGGCCAGGAGACCGCCCTCTTCCTCAGCCGCGGCGGCGGGCTCGCCAAGGCGCTGCGGCTCGACAGGCTCTTCCGGCTCAAGGTCCTGCCGATCTCGATCGCCCTGCCCTGGGGCCTCAACGTCGGCGACTTCGCCGGCCACATCCCGCTGCCGTCGAAAATCACGATCGAGGTGCTGCCGCCAATCGACCTCGAGCGCGAGTTCGGCCCCGACCCCGACGTCGACGAGGTCTACGCCCACGTCACCGCTCAGATGCAGGAGGCCCTCGACGGCCTCGCCGCCGAACGCCGCCTCCCGGTGATCGGATGAGGATCAACGAGTCGACCGTCGCCGCCGCTCCGCCCGAGGCGGTCTGGCTGTATTTGGCCGACCCCGAGAACTACCTGCACTTCATGTCGGGGGTCACCCACTGGGAGGTGGTCGGCGACCGGGCCAACGGGCTCGGCGCCCGCTACCGGATCCTGGTCCGGGTCGGGGCGGCCGAGGTCGGGGGGCTGGTCGAGATGGTCGAGTGGCACGAGCCCTTCGACATCGCCTGGCACTCGGTGACGGGGATCGACCATCGCGGCCGCTGGCGGATCCGCGAGCACGGCGAGGGTCAGGCCCGGATCGAATACCGCTTCGCCTACGGCGTCGTCGGCGGCGGGATCGCCGGCTTCCTCACCGAGATCGCCGCCGCCCCGATCGTGCGCCGCCAGATGCGGCGGACGATGCGCCAGCTCAAGCGCCAGGTCGAACACGAGCAACGGCGGCTCGAAGCCGAGCGTCGCCGCGCCGCCCGCGAGGTGGCCCGAACGTGACGATCAGGGCGCCGCGAGCGCGGTCTGGGTCAGGTCATTGGTGCCGAAGCTGAAGAAGCTCGCGTCCGCGGCCAGCCGCTCTGCCACAAGGCAGGCGCGCGGCAGCTCGATCATCGTGCCGACGGCGAAGGGGAGTGGCTCGGCGCCGAGCCGGGCGATCGCTTCCGCGGCGGTGCGCTCGACCAGCACCCTCATCGCGCTCAGCTCGCGCTCGTAGCCGACCAGCGGGATCGTCACCTCCAGGCGCGGTGCGTCTCCCTGCCGCTCGCGCACGGCGACCGCGGCGGCGACGATCGCCCTGACCTGCATCTCGTAGATCTCCGGGAAGAGCAGCGCCAGCCGGCAGCCGCGTCGAGAAGCGGCGGCGCTGGATCGCCGCTTCTGCCTGAGGGCCGTCCGCAGGAGAGCCTCTACGCCGCGTCGCGCGTCTGCAGCATGGCGTTCCAATCGTTGCGCTCCAGCGTCGCCGGATCCGTCTCGGAGAGGAACTGTTCGAGCGTGAGGACGAAGCGTAGCGGCGCCTCGATCTGCGGCAGATGGCCGACGTCCTCGAAGACCTCCAGACGGCTGCCCGGGATGTGGCGGTGTGCATCCTCGCCGTGGCTGGCGGGGATGATCCTGTCGGCGGCTCCCCAGACGATCAGCACCGGGATGGCTTGTGCCAGGTAGAGACGGTCGGTGGCGGCGACCTTCTGCCCGCCGGTGCCGATCACGGCCCGCACCGTCCCCAGGAAGGCGGCGCGGCGCTCGGGGTCGACCAGCGTGCCGTAGCCGCGCAGCACCTCGGCGACATCGGCATTGGGGCGCAACCCGAACGCCGAGAGCACCCGCCCGACCAGCGGCCCGACGCGGTTGCCGAGGTCGGCCGTGGTCGCGATGAAGATGTCGGCGCCCGGTAGCGCAGCCGCGCGCAGCACCAGGCTCACCTCGGGACCGAGCCCGCCGCTGGAGACGAGCACGAGCCGCTCGATCATCTCGGGGAACTGGTAGGAGAACTGCATCGCCACTCCGCCTCCCAGCGAGTGGCCGACCAGCGTCACCCGCTCGTGGCCGAGGGCGACCAGCAGGTCGCGCAGGCTGGCGGCGAGCGCGCCGACCGAGTAGTCGCCGCTGGCAGGAGCCGAGCCGCCATGCCCCGGCAGGTCGGGCGCGATCACGGTGTGCGTGCGCGCCAGCGGCTCGATCACCTCGGCCCAGTTCTCATAGCTTCCGCCCAGTCCGTGGATGAGGAGCAGCACGGGCCCCTCACCGGCCTCCGCGTAGGTGATCGAGCGTCCGTGCAGAACCTCGCTCTTGACCTCGAAGGCGCTCATTTCTCGACTCTTTCAGCAAGGCGGAGTTGCGCCATCGGGGGAAACCCGAGCAACATCCCCGGGTTTCCCACCAAGACGCGAGGCGTTCGGGCACGGACCGTCACTTGCCATCTTCCGCCCCACCCGTGCGCCGCAGCGCCTCGCCGGCGCCATGGACGACGTTGGTGAGGAAGTCGTACTGCACGCGCACGAGCTTGCTTGACATCTCCAGCGCCGAATCAATCACCTCCTGGCGACGCGACGGAGTGGCGCCACCGAGAGGCAGCGCCTCGTCGACGGACTCCATGAAGCCGCGCACGGCCTCGATCGCGCTTTCCTGCGTGTCGCGGATCTGTTCGAGCAACTGCTCGGAGAACTCTCCGCCCCTCTCGAGCACGCCCTCCTCGGCGGGTGGCTCGGCGGTCTTCTTTTTCGCGCTTGACTGGGTGGCCATCTCGGCCTCCTTTCTCGCTCCCGGCCCGCTCGGCCGGGTCTATTCATGTCTACACGAATTCGTGTAATAGTTACGCGACTGTGGCTGCCCCGCGGCCTGGCCGGCCCCCAGCCGACGTCAGTGCTCGTGGCGATCAGGATGGCGACGGGGATCAGGCCCGTCACCACGCCGGGCAGTGGCGCGATCGCGCGGAACTGTCGCTGTGCGGTCACGTGGGTAGCCGCTGCTAGGCACTCCGGCGAGCCCTCTGCCGATGGCGGGGCGGCTCAGCCTTGCGGTTGGCCATGCGCTCGAGCTGCTTGCCGAGCGCCTTTTCGATTTCGTCCGACAGGGTCATCCGGTACACAGCGGCCAGCGCCTGCACGCTGAGGGGGCGTAGCTGGTCGAGGGCCTGGCGGACCGCGGGCCAGCGATCGTCTGGATAGCCATCCGCTTCGAAGGGCTTCCAGATGTCCTCGAGGAAGAGCTCGACGAACTCATGGGAGATCGAGCGGCAACGGCTGCGGACCTTGCCGATCACGGTCAGGGCGTGGTCGAGTGAAACGCCCGCCGCGACGACGCCCTCGGCGGCGTCGAGCAGGGACGGGAGCGGCGCCTCGAAGCGGCCCTCCTCCACCGGCACCAACGCGCCGGCGCGTATCGCGCGCTTGAAGTCGTCCTCGACCTCGCCGCCGAAGCGCGCCGCCAGCTCCTCGCGCGTGAAGGTGCGGGGCTGCTCGTCGTCGAACTCGTCCAGCGCCCGGCGGAAGGAGAGGAACTGCTCCGCGGCGCCGACGCTCTGGCTCAGCAGCCGCTCGATCCCCCTCAGGTTGAACCCGTCGGCCTGCAGCTCCTGGATCATCCGCAGGCGCGCGAGATGGGTCGGCCCGTAGTAGCCGACGCGGTCCCGCACCTCGGGGGCCGGCAACAGGCCGCGTGCCCGGTGGGAGCGGATGTTGCGGACCGTCATCCCGGTCTCGGCCGCCAGCTCTTCGATCGTCAGGTTGTTCTCGGCCTCGGCCACGGCGGCAAAGCTACCACTGTGTGACGTTTCGCTATTTGACGTGACGACATTTGATGTTACGTTGTTCAACGTCATGCCGCTGCTCTCGCGCCGACCCACGCTCCGCCTCCTCGATGCCTTCGCCGGGCCGCACGGGATCGACGGCTTCCTCGAGCAGATCGACCCGCTGCTCGTCACCGGCGAGTGCCGGGGCGAGGTGGTGGCGGTGGAGCGCGGGACCGAGGAGAGCGTCACCCTGAAGCTGCGCCCCAACCGCGTCTGGCAGGGCTTCCGGGCGGGCCAGTTCGTGAACGTCGCGGTCGAGATCGACGGCGTCAGCCACCGGCGCTGCTACTCCCCCGCCTGCCGCGAGGGACGCGGGCCGGAGCTGGAGATCACGGTCAAGCGCCACCCCGCGGGACTGGTCTCCAACTTCCTCGCCGAGCGCGCCGCGCCGGGAATGGTCCTCGGCCTCTCCCAGGCCGAAGGCGACTTCCGGCTGCCGCACCCGCGGCCCGAGGCGGTCCTCCTGATCGGCGGGGGCAGCGGCATCACGCCCTTGATGGCGATCCTGCGCACCCTCTTGGCCGAGGGCCACGACGGACCGATCGCCCTGCTCCGCTACGCGCCCGATCCCGCCCGCGCCGCCTACCGCGAGGAGCTGGAGCGCCTCGCCGCCGGGCACCCCAACTTCACGCTGGTCCGCTCCTACACCCGGGCGCCGGGAGCGGGTGAGGCCGACGGGCACTTCAGCCCCCTCCACCTGCCGGCGTCCGATCCCTGCTTCGCCGAGGCGGAGACCTTCGCCTGCGGCCCGCCGGCCCTGCTCGACGCGGTCCGCGGCACCTGGGCCAACGGCCTCGAGCACCGCCTGCACGTCGAGAGCTTCGTCCCGCCCAGCTTCGTCCCCGCCGGCGGGCCCTGCGAGGGCGAGGTCCGCTTCGCCGGCTCCGGCGTCGAGGTCCCCAACAGCGGCGCCTCGCTGCTGGAGCAGGCCGAGGGCGCCGGCCTTCGACCCGAGTACGGCTGCCGGATGGGCATCTGCCACACCTGCACCCGCCGCAAGCTCGCCGGCACCCACAGGAACCTGATCACCGGCGAGGTCTCCTCCGCGCCCGATGAGGAGATCCAGCTCTGCGTCTCCGCCCCCCTGGGCGACCTGACCGTCGACCTCTAGACGACCTTCCCGAAAGGAGCCCGATGAACTCCACCGCAACCCTTCCAGCCAGACCCGCCCCGGCCAAGAGCGGCTATCCACTCACGCCCGAGCAGCTTCAGAGCCTCGGCGAGGAGCTCGATGCGATCCGCCAGCGCGTCCTGGCCGACCGCGGCGAGCGCGACGCCGACTACATCCGCGGCGTGATCCGGGCCCAGCGCGGGCTCGAGGTCGCCGGCCGCGGCCTGCTCTGGGCCGGCGTCTTCCCGCCCGCCTGGCTTGCCGGCACCGCCGCCCTCTCGGTCTCCAAGATCCTCGACAACATGGAGATCGGCCACAACGTGATGCACGGCCAGTACGAGTGGATGAACGACCCCAAGCTCTCGGGCAAGCAGTTCGAGTGGGACACCGCCTGCCCCGCCGACCAGTGGCGCCACTCGCACAACTACATGCACCACACCTACACCAACATCGTCGGCAAGGACCGCGACATCGGCTACGGGGTCCTGCGCATGTCCGAGGAGCAGCCCTGGAGCCCGTACTACCTCGGCAACGCACTCTGGGCCGCGCTCCTCGCCCTCTTCTTCCAGTACGGGGTGGCGCTGCACGACCTCGAGGCCGAGCGGATCGCCGGCGGCGAAACCAGCCTGGCCGAGAAGCGGGAGTTGCTGCGGGGAATCTGGCAGAAGGTTCGCCGCCAGGTGGCGAAGGACTACGTCCTCTTCCCCGCCCTCTCCGGGCCGCTCTTCGTCTTCCCCCTGGCCGGCAACGCGACGGCGAACGCCGTCCGCAACCTCTGGGCGTTCACGATCATCTTCTGCGGGCACTTTCCCGAGGGGACCCAGGAGTTCAGCGAGGAGGAGACCGAGGACGAGACGCGCGGCGAGTGGTACTACCGCCAGCTGCTCGGCTCGGCCAATCTCACCGGCAGCCCGCTCTTCCACCTCATGTCCGGCAACCTCAGCTTCCAGATCGAGCACCACCTCTTCCCCGACCTGCCCGCCAACCGCTACGCGGAGATCTCGGTCGAGGTGCGGGAGATCTGCGAACGCTACGGCCTCCCCTACAACACCGGCCCGCTGGGCCGGCAGTTCGGCAGCGTGGTCAGGAAGATCTGGCAGCTGTCGCTGCCGGACTCGGGCGCGCGGTCCCTTCGCCCCTCCCCGGGCGTCCTGCTGGACGGGCTCGGAGGCGCGACGAGAGTGCTCGGCGGCGCGGTGAAGACGGCCGCCCGCCTGATACTGCCGGGCGGGCGGAGCGCGGCAGCGCCCTGACCCGGCGCCGCGGCTTCTCGCCGAGGACCGGTCGGGTTGGGCGCGCCTTGCCGGTCACGACCCGTCGCAGGCCTCGCGAAGCTCGGCGAACGAGCGCTCGATGCCCTCGGCGAGCACTCCCACGTCGGAGGCGCCGACGCGGTCGGCGTTGAGGCCGAAGACCATCTGGCCGGAGTAAGAGACGACCGCGATGCCGACCGTGTGCCCGGCGAACAGCGGCACCAGGGGCAGGACGTCGACAAGGGGGGCGCCGAGCGCGTAGAGGCGCTCGCGGGAGGCGGGGACGTTGGTGATCGTCAGGTTGAACATCCGCGTGCCGCCGAACATCGACCGCGCCAGCAGCGCCCCGGCCAGCGGCGGCCCCATGTCCGCCACGTCGACGATCGTCTTGCCCCCGGCGCGCTGGGAGCCGGCCTTGAGCTGCTCGGCGCGCTCGACGACGCGCCGGTAGCGCGTCAGCGGGTCCGCCTCGTCGACCGGCAGCTCGACGAACAGGGAGGTCAGCTCGTTGCCGAGCGAGTGCTCCTTGTCCTCCCTGCGGATGTTCACCGGCACCTGCGCCCGCAGGCTCCGCTCGGGCAGCTCGTCGCCGCGCGAGAGCAGCAGGCGCCGCAACCCGCCGGCGCAGATCGCGAGCACGACGTCGTTGACCGTGCCACCGAGGCGCGTCTTCGTCTCCTTGACGTCGTCCAGGTCCAGCCGCACGGTGGCGAACAGGCGGGTGCCGCTCATCGGGCCGTTGAGGCTCGAGCTCGGCGCGCCGATCACCTCCTCGCGCACGATCAGCTCCGCCGCCGCGCGCACCCGATCGAACGATTCGCGCGGGTGCAGCGCCGCCCCGATGCCGGCCCGCGCCCCACGCATGACCAGGCCGGGCGAGAGCCAGAACCGCCCGTGGCCCTGCTGCTCCCGCGCCTCCCGGCTGTCCTCGCCGCCGCGCGGAGGCTTCGAGCGCTCCGGCCTGCCGTCCGGAGAGGTGTCGAGCAGGGCATTGCCGATGTCGACCGAACCGACCCCGTCGACGAGGCAGTGGTGCGTCTTGGTCGCCAGCGCCCAGCGCCCGCCTTCCAGCCCGTCGATCAGCGTCATCTCCCAAAGCGGCCGGTAGCGGTCGAGCCTGTGCGACCAGAAGTCCCCGAGCCACTCGTACAGCTCGGCTTCGCCCCCCGGCGCCGGCAGCGTCGCGCGGTGGAGGTGGGAGTCGAGGTCGAACCCCTCCGCCGGCTCCCAGGTGAGCCAGGTGAGCGGGCCGGCCTGCGGGGCGGAGAGCTGCTGCGTGAAGCGCGGCAGCATCTCGATCCGCTCGCCCACGTGCTCGCGCAGCGCCGCGGTGTCCGGCGTCCCGCCGTCGGGGAGCGGATCGAAGACGAGCGCCGCGCCGATGTGCATGTGGGCGCTCTCGTCGAACTGCTCCAGCTCGAGGAACATCGTGTCCAGCATGCTGAGCTGCTCACCCATATCTCCTAATCTCCCTCAGATTGACCATACCGCCGCGGGGGCCGGCGGGCCAGG
This sequence comes from Actinomycetota bacterium, assembly GCA_047519745.1. Classification (GTDB taxonomy): domain Bacteria; phylum Actinomycetota; class Thermoleophilia; order Solirubrobacterales; family 70-9; genus VRUE01. The sequence continues at coordinate 10,376 of JAPVSJ010000009.1, forward strand.
TGACTCTGCGCACGTCACCGTCGATTGGCGTCCTCCGGCCCCGTCCTGCGCTCAGTCGGCTCGAGCGGCAGGCAGACCGCGCAGAAGTCCTCGCCGAACGGGGTCAGCAGGATGCTGCGGCGGACGGTGCGGGCCAGGCGCCCGCCCTTGCCCAGCGCTTCGACCACGTCGGGCTGGGCCTCCAGCACCTGGTAGCGCCGCGGCTCGGAGACCGGCTCGCGCGAGAACCAGATCAGCCCGAGCCGGTGCAGGTTGTCGAGGTGGGGGTGGATGCGGTCGCCGTGCAGGCAGCCCGCCTCCTCGCCGATCATCGTGTGGCCCTGCGAGACCAGCGCGGAGGCCAGCGGCAGGCCCGTCCGCACGTCGACCGCCGGCTGGGGCCCGTTGAGGGCGAGGAAGCGGAGAATCCGCCCCTCGTCGGGGGTCAGCACTTCGAGGATCCGCATGTAGGCGGGGTGCAGGTCGTCGACCTCCAGCTCGGCCGATTGGCGCAGCAGCTCGGCGCCACGGTCGCGCAGCGCCCGCACCGAGGAGTCGGTTGCGGCCCGCGTCAGGTCGCGCCGGCTCCGGCCCGTTCGCGTCACCCCGTTCGAGATCCCGAGCAATCCGCGGGCGTACTCGCGCAGGTCGGCGCGCACGTCCTGCAGGAGCTGTGCAGTCGGCTCGCCGCTGGTCGCGGCCCGGGCCACCCGCGAGACGGCGCGCCCGGAGGTCCCCACCGCCCAACCGGCGCTTCGCCAACCGGCCGCGACCGCGATCCGGGTCAGGCCCGGCGCCGCCCGGACCAGCTCCGGGAGCGGCGGGGCCTCCTCGCCGGCCTCGTGCCGGCTCCGGGGTCGCCGCTGGTCGTCTTTGCCGGCTCCGTCGCTCATCCGAAGATCGCCAGGTGTATCAGGCCGGCGCCGAAGCCGAGCACCGCGCCGTGGAGGTAGAGCAGCCACTCGTCCTCCCTCATCGCGGTGCGTAGCATCTCGGAGAAGTCGGCCGGGTCCATCGCGCGCATCCTGGCCGCCACGAACTCGCGGATGCCGCGGCTCTGCGCCCTGGCGAACTCCGGGTCGGTGAGCGGCGCCATAGTGTGGTCGGCTGCCTCAGTCGCGACCGAGGAGCGGATCTGGTCGTACTCGCGGGCGCCGACAGCGACCCGCACCGCGGGCCTGGCGCGACCGGCCGCGTTGTCGACCGCCGGGCGCAGTGCGACCTCGATCATCTGCCGGGTGCGGTCGGAGCTGGGACCGTGCAGGAGGTCCTCGGCCATGTTGCCGACCGTGACGATCTCCTCGGCGATGATCTCGGCGTAGACCTCCGCCACCTCGGGCTGGCGCTTGAGGAAAAGGCCCTGGATGGCGAGAGGGCCGACGCGCCGCGGGCGGACCGGCTCGAAGATCATCCGGATCCCGATCACGTTGGTCGTGTAGCCGATCAGGACGCCGCTGATCGGCAGCAGCCACCAGATCGGCCATACCTCGACCGTGAGGAACGCCGTCGGGATGCCGAGCAGGAAGCCGAAGAGGAATCCGAAGTAGACGATCAGGCGCAGCTCCTTGCGACCCACCTCGAGGTAGATCCTGTTGGCCAGCTCCGGATTCGCCTCGATGCGGTGGATCACCATCAGCTTCACGTTGAGGAGCTGGTCCGCATGGGCGCCGATCTGGTCGGTGATGGTGCGAACGAGAGCCGGGAGCTGCTCCTGGACACGGGCGTGCACGGCTCTGCGCAGCCGCGGCGAGAGGTCGTGCCAGAGCTGCGGGTGCTCGCGCTCCATGATCCGGTCGACCACGTCGTGGATCTCATCGCTGGCGTTCTCGAGGACGTGCTCGGCGATCGCCTCGGAGTCGAGCCGCTCGTAGAACTCGCCGGCGCCCCCCAGCTTCGCGATCCCCTTGTCGACCGCGATCGAGCCCATCTTCGCCGCCCGCGAGGGGACGATCCCCTGCCACCCGATCCCGCCCTGCATCACGCCCGGGATCTGCTGCAGCTTGCGGGGAAGCAGGTTGGAGAGCGCCTTCAAGCCGGGCACGCGGATGCCGTGAAACCGGATCGGGTAGAAGAGCATCCAGACCCCGCTCCAGTTGGTCACGTAGCCGATCGCCCCGCTGAAGAGCGGGATCGTGATCAGGCTGATTGTCTTGCTGTCCATCGAAATAGGTGAAGATGTGCGCCGGAAGCAGGATGACCGTAATCAAGGACACAGGAACGCGGGCCGTCCTGCGCCAGTACGAGCCAGGGCGAGACCCGCGAAGAGGCCCTATCGATGATCCGCGAGGCGATCGAGGTCTACATCGAATCGCTCGTCGCGCACGGCGACCCCATTCCCGGGCCGGTCGAGATCGAGCGAGTCACCGTCGCCGCGTGACGCCACGACTCCCGGCGTCACGCCACGCCAAATGGTCCGCGGACTGGAGCGCTGCGGCTGGAAGCTCGATCGAATCAAAGGGAGCATCACGTCTTCCGACATCCTGACGCTCCCACCGAGTCGTCCCGATGCATGGCCGCGACTTGTCCAAGGCACGCTCAACAGATCGTCAACGCTTCCGATCTGGATCGCGCCGAGTTCCTGAAGCTTCTCTGAGAAGCTGACGAGGAACAGCTTCACGCTGCCGGAGCTACCACTGCCAGCTCGCGCTCCTGCGCAGCGGCTGCTGCGTATTCGAGGGAAGCAAGGACGTCCTCGCGTTCCAGGTAGGGGTAATCGGCCAGCAGCTCGTCAATGCTGGCGCCAGCAGCAAGCTGACCGAGCACCGCGCTGACGGTCACGCGGGTGTCGCGGATGCTGGGCAGACCGCGCATCCGGTTTGGATCGACGGTGATTCGCTTCTGGGCCATAGGGCAAGGGTACGTCGCCGCCCCGCCCGCCACCTCGTCTGCAGGGCTAATGCAAGGCGGAATCGACCGAAATCGTTGCTAATCCGTGCGCATCCGCGATATGCGGGGATGGTTTGATTTGGTTTCGGCGACCCGCGCCGATCCCAACGTGCAGGACATTCCCGAAAAAGCGGATGAAGGGACTCGAACCCTCGACCTTCTGCATGGCAAGCAGACGCTCTAGCCAACTGAGCTACATCCGCGCGGAGCGGGATTCTATCCCTTCTCGGGATCAGCGCCCGGTTAGGACGCCGGTCAGCTGGTAGATGACCCCGCCCACGAGCCAGCCGCAGACCGGGCCGAATGCCGGGGTCAGCAGGATGCCGATCGGGGTGCCGATCGCGAGCATCAGGACGACCCAGCCGACGCAGCCGATCAGCAGCCAGAGCTTCCATCGGAAGCCGCCCTCCTCGTTCGCGCGCCGGAACATGAATCGAGGGTACGACCGGGGAGACCCCGATTCATCCGTAGTTGCTCCCCCTTGGTCGCTGGTCGCTTGCATACTTCTACCAACTACTGGGTAGCGTGCGCTCAACCCCGCTCACAAGCGCCCCGGCCCTGGGAGGCCGGGGCGAAGGAGGCCCTAATGAGCCCAGTCAGGACCGCGCTTCTCACCATCCTCGCCGCACTGCTGATCGCAGCGCTCCTGCCCACGTCTTCCTCGGCCTGGGCCCCGGCCAAGACGGCGACGATCCATCCCGGCGTGCAGGTCTTCACCGCGGGCGCCCAGTGCACCTCGAACTTCGTCTTCCAGGAAGGCTCCGCCGTCTATCTCGGCCAGGCCGCGCACTGCTCGGGCACCGGCGGGCAGACCGAAACCAACGGCTGCAGCAGCGGCTCGTTGCCGCTCGGCACGCCGGTGGAAGTGACGGGCGCGAGCAAACCCGGCACGCTCGTCTACAACTCCTGGCTGACCATGCAGGAAAAGGGAGAGGCCGACCCCGACACCTGCGCCTACAACGACCTGGCCCTGATCAGGATCGACCCGGCCGACGTGGGCAGCGTCAATCCCTCCGTGCCGGGATTCGGCGGACCGACCGGCGTCGGCACCGTCGGCGACCTCGGCTCGACCGTCTACTCCTACGGCAACTCCGAGCTGCGCGGCGGCGTGACCAAGCTCAGCCCCAAGCAGGGCGTCGTCGTCCAGAACGAAGGCGGTGGCTGGAGCCACATCGTGGTCACCCTCACCCCCGGCGTGCCGGGCGATTCGGGCAGCGGCTTCCTCAACGGCGCCGGCGAAGCGATCGGCGTGCTCAGCACCCTGCAGCTGGCGCCGCTGGCCGGGACCAACGGCGTCGGCGACATCGGCAAGGAGCTCGCCTACCTGCGCGCCAACAGCGACTTCGGCGCGATGCAGCTGGTGCACGGCACCGAGCCGTTCAAGCCGAACCTGGTGGAAGCGATGCTCGGTTCATAGGCAAAGATCAGTCGAGCTCGCTGAGGAGATCGTGGAGGTCCAGAGGTTCGGTGACCATCGCGATCTCCTCGCCGCCACGGGTGCGCGGCCACTCTTCGCGGGGACGGTCACGGTATAGCTCGACCCCGTTGCCGTCGGGGTCGTCCACGTAGATCGCCTCGCTGACGCCGTGGTCGGACGCGCCGCCGAGCGGCACGCCGGCCTGCGTAAGCCGCCGCAGCGCGTCGGCGAGCGAGCGCCGGTCCGGGTAGCGGATCGCGACGTGAAAGAGGCCGGTGCTCCGCGCCGGTGGGCGCGGCGCCCCTTTCGAGTGCCAGGTGTTGAGGCCGATGTGATGGTGGTAGCCGCCAGCCGAGACGAAAGCGGCGTCGTCGCCGATCCGCTGCTGCAGCTCGAAGCCGAGCGCGCCGCAGTAGAAGTCGAGCGCGCGGTCGAGATCGGCCACTTTGAGATGTACGTGGCCGATGTCGACGCGGGGGTCGATCGGGTCGACGTCAGGCACCGGCACCGTCCAGCGCGGCATTTACAAGTCGGTCTGCCTCGGCGTTCTGCTCGCGCCGGACGTGGCGGATCGTCCACTTCTCGAACGGTTGCAGAGCCCGCTTGACCTCGCCGTGCAGCTTGCGCATCGTCGCGTCCTTGACCTTGTACTCGCCCTTGACCTGACGCACGATCAGCTCCGAGTCGCCGATCAGCTCCACCTCGCTGGCGCCCTGCGCGGCTGCCAGCTCGATGCCTAGCAGCAGCGCCCTGTACTCGGCGACGTTGTTGGTCGACACGCCGATCCGCTCGCCGCGCTCCTCGAGCATCTCGCCAGCGGCGCTCTGCACCACCGCACCGATCGCCGCCGGGCCCGGGTTGCCCCTGGCGCCGCCATCGACGTTGACGATCAGCTTGGTCATGAGCTCAGCCGACGGGCTCGCCGTCGCGGGAGCGACCGGGACGGGGAAGCCCGAGCCCCAACTGTCCGCCCTCCCCCGCCCTCGCGTTCCATTGCCTGGCCGAGCCGTCGAGCTGCTCGACCTCGCTGCCCTTGTCGAGCTGGAAGACCGCGCGCAGCTCGTCGCCCAGGTCGACTCCCCACTGGTACCAGCAGAGCTCCCAGGCGACGGTGATCCGCACCTCGCTCGGCGAGCCGGCGGCAGAGCCGATCGACACCTGCGGTTGTCCCAGGGTCCGCATCAGGCCCGCCACTGTCCGCGCGGCGTCGCTTGCATTGAATCGGCCAACCGCCCGCTCGAGCCGTCCCATCGGCGACTCGGTCCGCTCCGGCTCCGGGCGCCGGCCCACATTTGCGCCGGGCGCCGCGGGGTCGACCCAGCCGAGCTGCTCGGCGCGCGGGCGGCAGAGGTCGCAGACCAGCCGCGGGCCGTCCTTCGGGCTCATGTAGCTGCGCGTGCGCTCGCCGGGCAGAATCGTGCGACCGCAGACCGCGCAGGTCTCGTCAGGACTCACCCGCTCAAATTACCAGCGGCCGCAGCAAAGGTCGCTGGATCGTCAGACCTCTTGCAAGGAACCTTTGAGTCGCATGACCGCCTTGGTGTGCAGCTGGGAGACGCGTGACTCGGTGACGCCGAGGACCTCGCCGATCTCACGCAGGGTCAGGTTCTCGTAGTAGTAGAGGGCGACGACGAGCTGCTCGCGCTCCGGCAGCCCGGCGATCGACTCGGTCAGTCGGTCCTTGATCTCGCTGCCGGCGAGCGCTTCCTGCGGGTCCTCGGCACGCGGGTCGGAGATCGTGTCGAGCAGCGAGACGGAGTCGCCGGAGGAGTCGGAGATCGTCCAGAGCTCGTCCAGCGCATAGACGGAGGAGTTGGCGATCTCGAGCAGCGCGGTCTGCAGCTCCTCCTCGGTCAGCCCCACCTTGGCGGCCAGCTCCGCCTCGGTCGGCGCCCGCTGCAGCTCGTGCTCGAGCTTGGTCTGCGCAGCCTCGATTTCCCGCGCCCGCGAGCGGACCGAACGTGGTACCCAGTCGAGCGAGCGCAGCTCGTCGATGATCGCACCGCGGATGCGCGTCATCGCGAAGGTCTCGAACTTGATCCCCCGCTCGGGCTCGAAGCGCTCGATCGCGCCGATCAGGCCCATCAGGCCGTAGGAGATCAGGTCGGCGTCGTCGACGTGCGAGGGCAGCCCGGCGCCGAGCCGACCGGCGACGAACTTGACCAGTGGCGAGTAGGCGACCACCAGACGCTCCCGCGCGGTGCGGTCGCCGTCGTCCTTGTAGCGACGCCAAAGGTCGCGCAGCTCCACCTCTTTTACGCCGGTTTCCATGGACTTTGCTCGATTCTATGGCCGCCGGGGCAACATTTGGGGTTCAAGCGCGGGGATGGGTGGCAGCGTACGCCTCTCGTAGGCGTGCGGCGTCGACCCGAGTGTAGACCTGCGTGGTCGAAATCGAGGCGTGGCCGAGCAGCTCCTGAATCGTGCGCAGGTCGGCTCCGCCTTCCAGCAGGTGGGTGGCAAAGCTGTGTCGCAACGAGTGCGGCGAGACGCCGGCGGCGAGCGCGGCCTCGCGCACCCAGAGAGACAGACGGCGGGTGACGTCGGAGTTCGAGAGGCGACGACCGCTCTTGGAGAGAAACAGGGCGGGCTCGCGCGGATCGGTCGAGAGAGCGTGGCGGCCCCGCTCCAGGTAGCGGCGCAACGCCCGCTGGGCCGGCTCGCCGACCGGCAGCAGCCGCTCCTTGGAGCCCTTGCCGAGCACGCGCAGCTGCTCGGTCTCGAAGTCGAAGGAGCGCTGGTCGAGGTTGACGATCTCCTCGCAGCGCAGGCCGCAGGAGTAGGCCAGCTCCAGCATCGCCCGGTCGCGCAGCTCGAGCGAGGTGCGGGCCGGGATCCGCTCCAGCAGCGAGCGCACCTGCTCGCCATTCAGCACCCGCGGCAGCTTGTCCTCGCGCTTCGGGCTGGAGACGAGGTCGGCCGGGTTCTGCCCGACTCGTTCAGTGCGGACGAGGAAGTCGAAGATCCCGCGGATAGCGGCGAGCTTGCGCGCCACGGTCGCCGCAGCCGCGCCGGCGGAAGAAAGACCGGCGCCGTATCGCCGCACATCGCGGTGTCGCACCTCCCCGGGCTCCAACCCCCGCCCCTTCGCCCACTCGACGAACTGACCGAGATCGACGCCGTAGGCCCGTCGCGTGCGCTCAGCGAGACTTCGCGCCATCAGGTCTCGATCGAAGGCCACCAATGCCTCATCCCAGGTCATTGGATCAGATTCGCCGCGCAGCGCTCCGTGCCTGCGCTAACCGATGTAGATGGGCGTTCCTACTTCGACGCGGTCGTACAGTTCTTCCACGTCGGGAATCGACATCCGCACGCAGCCGTGGGAAGCGGCGCTGCCGAGCGATTCGGTCTCTTCGGTGCCGTGGATGCCGGCGCCTTCGAAGATCCCCATCCAGCGCGCCTTGATCGGGTCTTCGGGGCCGGGTGGGATCACCTGGCCCGCCAGGCTCCCCGCCCAGGCTGAATCGGGGACGTGCCAGGAGGGATTTTCCTGCTTTTCCTGGATGTGGTACAGGCCTTCCGGGGTTTCCAGCCCTTCCTGGCCGACCGCGACGGTGTAGGACTTGACCAGCTTCAGGTGTTCCCAGAGGCGCAGGGTGAAGGTCGCGCGGTCGAGCGTCAGGTAGGACGGGTAGCGGGCGGCGACTTCGCTCTTCGTGACCTCGGGCGGGATCGAGTGCGTGCGCGCGACGATCGTGTGGTCCGCGTCCGCGTTGAGAACCGCCGCGTTCAGTTGCCGCGTCAGCAGCACGTCGCGGAGCTTGCGCCCGTTTTCGCCGGCGACGACTTCGAGCGAGTCGGCCGTCGGGTCGACGTGCGCGTTGACGGGCGGACGGTCGACCGCCACAGCCACGTGGCGCACGAAGCGGTTCACCGCTGGCCGCGAGTAGCTGATCCCGGCGGGGAGACTTTCGTCGAGGCTGCCGCCGGTCACGTAACGGATCGTCCGTCCGGGCAGGCCGCCTTCGCGGCTCTTCGCCAGCGCTTCTTCGACGGCGCCGTCAATGTCGGCGTGGACCTTGAGCTGCCTGCCCTCCAACTTCCACCGGTGACCGTCGTAGCCGACGGCGATCGAGTGGCGCAGCGGGGCCAGGAGCCGGCGGCGGACGGCTTGCTCTGCTTCCGCTTCGTCCATGCCGCCGACGTCGACGCCGCCGATCGTCACCCCGTCGGCGATCTTGCCGTCCTGCGAGCCGTCGTAGGCAAAGGCGGCGACCGCCAAGACCAGCAAGACGAGAACGCCCGCAGCTGCGGCGATTTTGCTCCTTCGACCGATATTGAAATATTAGGCACACAAGTCGGTCGTTCCGGCGGATATGTTTCGCCAATGGCCGGCAAGGATCAAATCCGCAAGGAGATCTGGAAGGCGATGGACCGCGAGGGCGTTTCCCGCTTCCCCGGAGCCGAGGGTCGCATCCCCAACTTCGCCGGCGCCCGCCTCGCCGCCGAGAAGCTCGCCGGCAACCGCCTCTGGAAGCGCGCCCGCGTGATCAAGGCCAACCCCGACTCTCCCCAGACCCACGCCCGGCGCACCGCCCTGGAAGAAGGCAAGACACTGATCATGGCGGTGCCGCGACTGCGCGACCCGCACCCGTTCCGCGTGCTCGAGCCGAAGCGGCTCTCGAAAGCGGCGATGAAGGAGGCGGCGACGATCAAGGGCGCGCTCAAGCACGGCCGCGTGGTCGCGCTGGACGAGCTGCCGGAGATCGACTTCGTCCTCACCGGCTCGGTCGCGGTCAACCTCAGCGGTGCGCGGATCGGCAAGGGCGGCGGCTACAACGACCTCGAGTACGGGATCCTGATCGACGCCGGCAAGATCGACGACCACACGACGATCGCCACGACGGTCCACCCGATCCAGATCGTCCGCCGCCACCTGCCGGTGATCTCGCATGACCTTCCCGTCGACTTGATCGCGACGCCCCGTGCCGTGATCGAGGTCGAGCGCCAGTACGAGCGCCCCCGCGGCATCCTCTGGGACCACCTGCAGCCGCCGCAGATCCGCGAGATACCGATCCTGGAACGGATGGGGTATGCCTGATTCCCAGTCGGTGCTGAGCGGCTCGGTCGTCTTCCCGGCCTCCGATTACGGCAACCCCGAGCCGGACTGGCTGAAGGTCGACTGGCGCGAGCACCTGCACCGCGTCGAGCTTCCCGGCGCCCAGGTCAACTACGCCGAGATCGGCGAGGGCGAGCCGATCCTCTTCGTCCATGGCCTCGGCGGTTGCTGGCGCAACTGGCTCGAGAACCTGCCCCACTTCGGACGCACCCACCGCGCAATCGCCCTCGACCTGCCCGGCTTCGGCGACAGCCCGATGCCCTCCTGGCAGATCGACATGCCGGGCTACGGCCGGCTGATCCACGACTTCTGCGAGAAGCTCGGCATCGACCGGGTAGCGGCGCTCGTCGGCAACTCGATGGGCGGCTTCGTCTCAACCGAGGCCGTGATCGAGCGCCCGTCGCGCTTCGAGAAGCTGGTGCTGGTCTCAGCCGCGGGAATCAGCTTCGCCGAGGCACAGGGTCGGCGCATCGAAGCGTCCGTGAGCCTGTTCGAAGCCGCGATGGCGTTTCTTGCCGGGCCCCGCCGGGTCTGGCTCAACCGCGCCCGGGGCCGCGAGTTCGCCTTCGGCCGGGTCTTCCGCTACCCCAACCGGGTGCGGCCCGAGCTGCTGGCGGAGCAGATGGAGCCGGGCCTGAGAGCGCCTGGCTTCGCCGACGCGATCCGCGCGATCGGCGGCTACGACACCCGCCACCGCCTGCCCGAGATCGAGATCCCGACCCTGGTCGTCTGGGGCCTGAAGGACCGCGTGGTCCCGGTCGAGGCGGCGATCGGCTACCACCGCCTGATCCCGGAGTCGCGGCTGGAGCTGTTCGAGCGCACCGGTCACGTCCCGCAGATGGAGCGCCCGGCGCGCTTCAACCAGCTGCTTGCTGACTTCCTGACGGACTAGCTGGTTATCGCGCCCTGGGCGGCGGACGATACGGTCGCCGCGTACTTGGCCATCACGCCGCGCTCGTAGAGTGGCTTGGGCGGTTCATATTCGGCAACCCGCTTGGCGATCTCCTCGTCGGAAAGCGCCACGTCGAGGCGCCTTGCCTCAATGTCGAGGCTGATCTCGTCGCCCTCGCGAATCGCCGCTATCGGACCCGCCTTGGCCGCCTCTGGGGCGACGTGGCCGACCATCAATCCGCGAGTGGCACCCGAGAAGCGGCCGTCGGTGAGCAGCGCCACCTCCTCGCCCAGGCCCTCGCCGACGATCGCCGCAGTGACCTGCAGCATCTCGCGCATGCCGGGGCCCCCGACCGGGCCCTCGTTGCGGATCACGACGATGTCGCCGGGGCGGATCGCCTGTTCCTTGACGGCGCGGAAGCACTTCTCTTCGGACTCGAAGACGCGGGCCGGGCCGATTTGCTTCTTGCGCTCGGTGCCGGCGAGCTTGACCACGGCGCCGTCGGGGGCGAGGTTGCCACGCAGGATCGCCAGGCCGCCTTCCGCCTTGAGCGGATCCGAGAGGGGCCGCACGACTTCCTGCCCGTCCGCCTCGCTCGCCGCCTCGGCCTCTTCGCCGATCGTGCGCCCGCTGACCGTGATCGCGTCGCCGTGCAGCTTCCCAGCTTCTGCCAGTCGCTTGAGGATCAGCGGCACGCCGCCGGCACGGTAGAGATCGGTGGCCACGAAGCGTCCACCCGGCTTCAGGTCCGCCAGCAGCGGGGTCTCGCGGGAGATCCGCTCGAAGTCGTCCATGCCCAGCTCGATCCCGGCCTCGTGGGCGAGCGCGATCAGGTGCAGGACGACGTTGGTCGAGCCGCCCGAGGCGCAGGCGCAGGCGATCGCGTTCTCCAGCGAGTCGCGGGTGATCACCTGGCTCGGCTTGAGGTCCTCGACCAGCACCCGCATCACCAGCTCGCCGATCTTCTCGGCCACGGTTCCCTTCTCGTCGTCTTCGGCCGGCACCATCGCCGAGCCGCCGGGACTGATCCCGAGCGCCTCGAAGGCACAGGCCATCGTGTTCGCCGTGAACTGGCCGCCGCAGGCGCCGGCGCCAGGGCTGGCCACGCCCTCGAGCTCGTTCAGTTCCTCGTCGCTGAGGTTGCCAGCCGCGTGCGCGCCAACCGCCTCGAAGATGTCGAGGATGGTCACGTCGCGGCCGTGCCAGCGCCCCGGCGCAATCGAGCCGCCGTAGAGGAGGACGGAGGGCACGTCGAGCCTGGTCAGCGCCATCGCGCAGCCCGGGATCGTCTTGTCGCAGGCGCAGAGCGCGACGATCGCGTCGAACTGGTAGCCGCGCGCCATCAGCTCGATCGAGTCGGCGATCACCTCGCGGCTGATCAGCGAAGCCTTCATCCCCTGGGTGCCCATCGTCACCCCGTCGGAGATCGCCACGGTGTTGAACTCCATCGGCGTCCCGCCGGCGGCGCGCACGCCCTCTTTGACGTGCTCGGCAAGCCCGCGCAGGTGGAAGTTGCAGGGCATCGCCTCGGTCCAGGTGTTGGCGATGCCGATCGTCGGCCGGCTGAGCGCGTCGTCGTCGAAGCCGATGCCCTTCATGTAGGCACGCGCGTGGGCACGCTCGGGGCCGTCGAAGACGACGCTGGAGCGGGGACGGGGAAGCTTGGTCGAGGTGGCGCCGTTGGTGCTCATGGCTGAAATGTACTTGTCAGGTCGAAGACGTCGACAGGGCCGGGACCCGCGCCGACATCACGCAGGCCGGCGGCGATCGCCGCCGAGGCGATCTCCCGCGCTTTACGCGCCGCCTCCAGCGGGGTCTCACCGCGGGCAAGAAAGGCCGTCAGCGCCGAGGCGTGCGTGCACCCCGACCCGTGGGCGGCCCCGTCGGGGTGGCGCTCGCCTTCGATCGCGGCTGCCTCGGAGCCATCGAAGAAGAGGTCGACCACGCGCTTGCTGTGGCCGCCGGTGACGACGACAGCCTCAGGGCCCAGCGCCAGCACCTCGCGGGCGAGGTCCTCCTGGGACTCCTGCTCGCCTGCTCCAGTCAGCGCCCGCGCCTCCGGGATGTTCGGCGTGACCACCGTCGCCAGCGGCAGCAGCCGCTCGACGAGCACGGTCCTCGCCTCGCTGTCGAGCAACACGGCGCCGCTCTCGGCGACCATCACCGGATCGACGACGACCGGGACGTCTCCAACCAACTCGAGCGCCTCGACCACCGTCTCAACCGTCTGCGCCGAGCTGAGCATGCCGATCTTGACGACATCGACGCCGATGTCCTCGGCGACAGCCTGGATTTGGGCGACGATCATTTCCGGCGCGACGGCCTCCACCGCGATGACGCCGACGGTGTTCTGCGCGGTGATCGCGGTGATCGCGGTCATTCCATGCACTCCGCAGCGCGCAAACGCCTTCAGGTCGGCCTGGATGCCGGCGCCACCGCCGGAGTCCGAGCCGGCGATCGAGAGGGCGGTCGGTATGCGCCTGCCGTTCACGTCGGCCAACCTAAGGTCACGCGGTCGTCACCAGAGGGTGGCCAGCGGCGCGAAGTCGTGCATTGCGCCGTCGGTGGTGACCAGGGTCAGCTCGTGCTCCAGCGCGGTCGCGACCAGAAAGCGGTCCGCCGGGTCCTCGGAGGCAAAGCCGTCGAGTGCCTCGCTGCGCATCGCGATGCCGTGGCTCAGAGGCACTGCGCTCGGCGCGGACCGCCTCAACGCATCCAGGACCCACTCAGATGGGGACGGCCTCAGCTCGAGACGCCCTTTGCGAGCGAGAGCCAGCGCCTCCCAGGTCGAGATCGGCGAGAGGAACAGCTCGTTTTCGCGGTCGGCGATCGCCCGCTCGGCGGCCTCGGAGAGCCGATCCGGATCGAGCAGGCGCCAGATCCAGGCATGCGTGTCGAGCAGGAGGTTCACTTGCTCAAAGCATCCCACTCGCCCGGTTCGACGGCGGGCGCGACGAGATCCCCGGCGATCTCGCCTCGGTCGCGCATCGCCCCGAGCCAGTCGTCGCGGCGCTCGGGCTTCACCGGCACCAGCTGAGCCACCGGCTTGCCGCGCTTGGTGACGACGATCGGCTCACCGGAAGCGCCGACCTCGTCGAGCAGGCGCAGACAGGTCTGCTTGAACTCTCCAGCTGGCACCGTCTTCACACTCTAAACTTACCATGGACATTGGACATGGATATAATAGCCTGCTTCCGATCAGACTGGAAGCTTCAGATTCGTGCGCGCGTAGACGCCGACCATGGAGCAGGTGACGTAGCCGAGCGACTCCAGGTCGGCGAGCGTGGCCGCGACCTCCCCGCCCGCAAGCCCGAGGTCGGTCGCGACCGCATCGCAGGTCTCGGCGCCCAGCTCCAGCGACTCCAACACGGCACGCTGCGCCGGCTCGAGGGCCGGGCCGGCGCGCTCGATCCGGCGCGCCCCCGGGCCGAGCATCGCGTCGAGCACGTCCTGGGCGTCGCGGACGAGACAGGCGCCGCCCGCCAGGAGGTTGTTGGGACCCGCGGAGAGTCGTGAGGCGACGGGGCCGGGCACGGCGCCGAGATCCCTGCCCAGGTCGGCGGCCAGGTCGGCTGTGATCAGCGAGCCCGATCGCTCCGCCGCCTCGACCACCACCGTCATCCCCGAGAGCGCCGCCATGATCCGGTTGCGGGCGGGGAAGGACCAGCGCCAGGCGCCGGTTCCGGGCGGCAGCTCGGAGAGGACGAGGCCGTGCTCGCCGATCCGCCGCCAGAGCGAGCGGTGGGCCGCGGGGTAGGCGACGTCGACGCCGCAACCGAGAACCGCCACGGTCAGGCCCGAGTCGAGCGCCCCGCGGTGGGCACACGCGTCGATGCCGAAAGCGAGGCCGCTGATGACCACGAGTCCGGCCATCGCCAGTTCCTTGCCGAGCTCGCGTGCGACCTGGCGTCCGTAGCTGCTGGCCCGCCGCGACCCGACGACCGTCACCGCTTCGTGCGGCGCGAGCCGGAGCAGCAACACCGGATCGCCGCGGCCGAACAGCGCCCACGGAGCATCGGCGGCATCGGCGAGGCCGACCGGGAAGAGCGGGTCGTGCCTGCAGCAGGCCCAACACTCCGCCGTTGTCAGCTCGTTCCGCAAGCGGGCCTCCGGCACCGCGCCGACTCCGCTCAAGATCTTGGTCGCCGCCTGCGGCGCCGCGACCGCGGCAAGGTCCTCGTTGTCGAGCCGCAGAAGTTCCGGCGAGCGCTTGCCCGGCGCGCCGGTGGCGATCTTCTCGATGTACGGCGCCAGGTGAGCAAGCAGGCGCGAACGGCGCAGGCACTCGGGGCAGGCCTGCGGGTTGACTTGGCTAATCACGGTCCCTCCTCCTCAGTTGCAATGCCTGGGCGATCTGATCCCGCCCGATCGACTCCACTCCGGCCAGGTCGGCGATCGTGCGGGCGAGACGCAAGACGCGATCGTGCGCACGGCCACTGAGCCGACGACGCGAATAGGACTCGGCAAGCAGCGCCGCCGCCTTCTCTTCGAGCACGCACTCGCGCGCCTCGGCGGGGGTCATCTCGGCGTTGCAACGCCCGCTGCCGAGGCGGGCTTCCTGCCGCTGCCGCGCATCCGCGACCCGTTCGCGCACACTCGCCGAGGGCTCGCCCGGAGGACCGCCGATCTCCGCCGCGCTGGGCTGGCGAATCGCGACGAGGATGTCGAGGCGATCGGCGAGCGCACCGCTGAGCCGGCCCTGGTAGCGGCGCACGGCAAGCGGCGCACAGGTGCACTCGGGGTCGGCCTCGCCGCGCCCGCACGGACAGGGGTTGGAGGCGGCGACGAGCATGAAGCGGCAGGGCAGGCGCCGGTTGCCGCCGGCGCGGGAGATCGTCACCCAGCCGCTCTCGAGCGGTGCGCGCAGGGCCTCCAACGCGTCGCGCCGGAACTCGCAGAGCTCGTCGAGGAAGAGGACGCCGCGGTGGGCCAGCGTCGCCTCTCCAGGCCCGGGCGGATTGCCGCCGCCGATCACGCCAGCGGGGCTGACAGTGTGGTGGGGAGCGCGAAACGGCCTGCCACCGCCAAAGCCATCTCCGAGTCGTCCGCACGCGCTGGCGATGCGCGCAACCTCCAGGGCCTCGTCGGCACTCAACGGCGACAGAATCGAAGGCAGGCGACTGGCGGCAAGCGACTTTCCAGCGCCCGGCGGCCCAACCATCAGCAGGCTGTGGCCGCCGGCAGCCGCGACCTCGAGCGCGTAGCGGAGATGCGGCTGGCCGCGCAGATCCGCCAGATCGGGACCATCCGGCCCGGGGGTCAGCGGCAGCGACAAAGGCAACGGTGCGTCCGGCGTCCAATCACCCCGGGCCAGCTCGGGGATCTGGACGAGGTGATCGAGCGGCAACACCGCGATCCCGCTGACCAGCGCCGCCTCGGGGCCGTTCTCGGCCGGAACGAGGAGCGCTTCGGCGCCCTGCTCGCGAGCCGCCTCGGCCATCGCGAGCACTCCGGGGATCGGACGCAGGGTGCCGTCCAAGGCCAGCTCGCCGGCCATCGCGAGGCGAGGCAGTCGCTCCCACTCGAGCTGGCCGGATGCGACCAGCAGCGCCACGGCGATCGGCAGGTCGAGACCCGGGCCCGCCTTGCGCAGGCTGGCCGGCGCCAGGTTGGCGATGATCCGCCGCAGCGGGAACTCGAAGGCGCAGTTGGCGATTGCCGCGCGAACCCGCTCCCGTGCCTCGCGAACGGCCGTGTCGGGGAGGCCGACGACCGAGAAGGCCGGCAGGCCGCGGTGCACGTCGACCTCGACCCGCACGGGCCGGGCCGCGATGCCGTCGAGCGTGAATGTCTGCGCCGTAGCGAGCATTGCGGCCACGCTGGCGGGTCCAGACGCGCGTGTGGTGCGCAGCTTCAAAATCTTCTGGACCAACTTTGTGACCGAAGGCATGCGTGCGCCGGGTGTCCTAGGTTTGGTACATGACCGCGACGCGGCAACGCCTTGGCCAGACCGCGGAGGACCTGGTCTCTGCGAGGCTCGTGAACTCCGGCTGGGAGCTGATCGAGCGCAATGCGCGCACCCGCTACGGCGAGCTCGACATCGTCGCCCTCGACGGGCGCACGTTGGTCTTCGTCGAGGTCAAGGCGGGCCGTGCCGGCTCCTCGTTCGGGCCCGAGCGGCCGGTCCTGGCGGTCGATTTCCGCAAGCAGCTCCGCATCCGCCGCCTCGCGACAACCTGGATGGGCGCGCGCCGCGACCTACCGCGCTACGACGAGATCCGCTTCGACGCCATCGGCGTCACCTTCGACCGTGCCGGCCGCGTGGTCGACTACGAGCACCTCGAGGGCGCGTTCTAACCGGCCAGCTCGAGCTGGCTGTAGGCAACCGATTGGAAGGAGCGGCGATGTAGCGGGGAAATGCCGATCCGCTCGATCGCGGCGCGGTGCTCGGGGGTCGAGTAGCCGACGTGCTCCTCGAAGCCCCAGCCCGGGTGCTTGCTGGCGGCGCCGTGCATGTAGCGGTCGCGGGTCACCTTGGCGATCACCGATGCGGCGGCGATCGCGGCGCTGGTGCCGTCGCCTTCGATCACGGCGCGGTGTGGGACCGCGCAGTCCCGCAGCGAGAAACCATCGACGAGGCAGGTCGCCTCCTCGCCGGGCTCCAGCCTTTCCAGGGCCTTTGACAGCGCTTCGATATTGGTCACGTGCAGGCCGCGATCGTCGATCCCGCGCGCGCAGCGGACCACGACGCTGACCCGGCTGGCGGCGCGCAGCACCGCCGGATATATCTCCTCGCGCCGCTCGGCCTTCATCTGCTTCGAGTCGTGCAGACCGGCGAGCGCACGGCGGTCCGCATGGGAGAGGGACTCGTAGTCGAGCAGTACCGCCGCCGCGACCAGCGGCCCGGCCAGGCAACCCCGGCCGGCCTCGTCGGCGCCGGCGACCTGGCGGGTGCCGAGTCCGCGGTCGAAGGCGAAGAGGCGGCGGGAGCGCGCCAGTCGCCGCTTGTGAGTCTTAGAGGGTCCCGATCCGGTCTGGCGGCCAGTAGGTGGCGAAGGCCTCGCCGATGATCCACTTGCGGGGGATCGGTCCCCAGAAGCGGCTGTCGTCACTTGCCCCACGGTTGTCGCCCATCATGAAGTAATAGTCGGGTGGAATCGTGATCGGTTTGGGCAAATTGCAGGCAGGGGCCGCCCCGCAGGGCCGCGTGTAGTAGGGCTCGTTGGTCTTCTCCACCCCGTTGACGACCGGATGGCCGTCGCGGACGCTGAGCGTGTCGCCCGGGCCGGCGACGATCCGCTTGATGAAGTTCTGGCTCGACTCGGCTTCGGTCGGACGCGGGCAGGCTTCGCGCGGCGAGTGGGGCACCCCGCATTCGGTGCCGTTGTCCGCCCCGGCCGGCGGGTGGAAGACGACGATGTCGCCCGGCGCCGGGTCCTTGAAGTGGTAGAGGAAGCGGTTGACGAGCACGCGCTGGCCGACGTCGAGCGTCGGCTCCATCGATTCGGAGGGGATCTGGTACGGCTTGATCAGCCAGGCCTGAATCGCCAGCGCCAGTCCAAGCGCCAAGGCGACGATGACGACCAGCTCGACGAGCCCGCCGACTTTGCTTTCCGGCTTGGGGATCCGCGGTCTCAGGCCGAGTCCTCGCCGGAGTCGCCGGAGTCCTCCTGCGGCGACTCATCCTCGGCATCCTGCGCCGCGGCGGTGTCCTCGGTCTCCCCTGCACCGGGCGCCTCAGCGTCCGTGCCTACCTCAACTTCAGTCTCCTCAGCTTCTGCCGCCTGCGCCTCTCCGGCGGGTGGCGTGGAGGTGGGCTCCTCGCCCGCAGCCTGCGAGGACGAGGAGTCCTCCTCCGCGACAGGACCCGCCGGCTGTGGCTCAGGCGCCGAGATCAGCTCGTCGTCGATCCCCCAGCGCCGCTCGGCGACCCTGGCGGCCTTGCCGATCCGGCCGCGCAGGTAGTACAGCTTGGCCCGGCGCACGGCGCCGCGTGCGGCGATCTCCAGTTTCTCGATCTTCGGCGAGTGCAGCGGGAACGTCCGCTCGACGCCGACGCCGAACGACTGCTTGCGGACGGTGAAGGTCTCGCGGGCCCCCGAGCCCTGCCGCTTGAGCACGATTCCCTCGAAAACCTGGGTGCGGCGGCGGTTGCCCTCGATCACCTGGAAGTGCACGCGCACGCGATCGCCCGGCGCGAAGGACGGAAGTCCCTGCCGCTCCTGGCGACGCTCGATGCTGTCGATTACCGTGCTCATCTGCCGAGAAAAAGCCGCCGGACCCGGTGCGGGTGCCGCGCGGCCGAGGAATCGTACCTACTCGGGATCTTTTTCGCCGAACTGCTCGGCCCGTGCCCGGCTCTGCTCGGCCCGCCAGGCACGCACGCGCTCATGGTCGCCGGAGACGAGGACGTCGGGCACCCCCCACCCCCGATAGGAGGCAGGGCGGGTGTAGTGCGGGTACTCCGGCGCCCCCTCGAGCACGCGGCTGAAGGACTCCTCGACGGCGCTCTGCTCGTGCCCGAGGGCCCCTGGCAGCTTGCGCATCAGCACATCGGCGACCACCATCGCCGGCAACTCCCCGCCAGCCAGGACATACCTGCCGATCGAGATCTCGTCGTGGGCAAGATGCTCGTGCACCCGCTCGTCGAACCCCTCATAGCGGCCACAGAGCAGCGCCACATGGTGCTCCTGCGTCAACTCGTCGGCAAGCTCGTCATCCAGCAGCTGCCCCGTCGGCGAAAGCAAGACGATCCGCGGGCTCTCACCATTCGCATAGGCGGCCTGAAGCGCGGCATCGACCACGTCGACCCGAAGCACCATCCCAGCTCCCCCGCCGTATGGGGCGTCGTCAACCTGCCCCGCCCCGAGCGGCGTCGTATCGCGGTAGTTGAAGAACCGCAGCTCGTTGCCCTTGGCCAACGCGTTCTGCACCGAGCGCTGCGACTGGAACCAGTCGAAGGCCTCCGGGAAGAGGGTGAAGACGTCGAGCTTCAAGCGCTCAGTCGAGGATGTCGACGACGACGCGCCGGTCCAGCCGTACGGCAGCCGCCTTGGCGACGGTTCGGATCGCGTTGGCGACGCGCCCCCCTTTACCGATCACGCGCCCGAGGTCGCCCTCGGCGACGCTGATCTCATAGATCAGGTCCCCGTCCTCTTCGAGCTCCTCGACCTCGACCGCATCGGGGTCCTCGACCAGCGCTCTGACGAGGAACTCCAGCAGCTCGGTCACGACTAACTGCCCGAGGCGGCGATGCCCTTGGTCCGCAGCAGCGTGGCCACGGTCTCCGAGGGTTGCGCTCCGTGCTCTAGCCAGTGGCGCGCCCGCTCCTCGTCGAACTCGATCGTCGAGGGCTCGGTCTGCGGGTTGTAGCGACCGATCGTCTCGATCGTCCGACCGTCACGCGGCGAGCGTTTGTCGGCGACGACGATCCGCCAGATCGGGTTCTTCTTCGAACCCACCCTTCTAAGTCTGATTCGTACGGCCATAGGGCGCGAGAGGTTACATGACCGGCCCGGCACGCCCGGACGCGAAGCCGAGGACGTGCCGGTTGACACCTAGCGTCTGCGGTACTTCGGGCGCGGAGCGCCGCCCCCGCCACCCGCCATCTGGGCGAGCTGCTGCGGGCTGGGCTGCTCGCCGGACATCATCATCCGCATCATCTTGCGCATCTGGTCGAACTGCTTGACCAGCTGGTTGACCTGCTGGATCTTGGTCCCCGAGCCATGGGCGATCCGTTTGCGCCGCGAGCCCTTGATGATCGCCGGGTTGGCGCGCTCCAGCGGGGTCATCGAGAGGATGATTGCCTCGACCCGGTCGAGCTCGCCCTCGTCGACCTCCGCGTTCTTCAGCTGTTTCATCGCCCCCATGCCCGGCAGCATCCCGATCAGGCCGCTGAGCGGGCCCATCTTGCGCACCTGGCGCATCTGCTGGAGGAAGTCCTCGAGGGTGAAGCGATCGCTTTCGAGTTTCTTCTGCAGGTCCTCGGCCTGGCGCTCGTCGACCTGCTGCTCGGCTTTCTCGATCAGGCTGAGCATGTCCCCCATGCCGAGGATCCGCGAGGCCATGCGGTCGGGGTGGAAGCGGTCGAAGGCTTCCAGCTTCTCGCCGGTAGAGGCGAAGAGGATCGGCTTTCCGGTCACCGCCTTGACCGAGAGCGCGGCGCCGCCGCGGGCGTCGCCGTCGAGCTTGGTCATCACCACGCCGTCGAACTCGGCCGCCTCGGCGAACGATTCGGCGACGCCGACGGCGTCCTGGCCGGTCATCGCGTCGACGACCAGCAGCACGTCGTGCGGCTTGGTCCGCTTGCGGATCTTCGCCAGCTCGTCCATCAGGTTCGCGTCGACGTGGAGGCGGCCGGCGGTGTCGACGATCAGCACGTCGCGGTTCTCCTCGCGGGCGCGGTCGAGCGCCCAGGCGGCGATCTCGACCGGGTCGGCGTCGGTGCCCTGCTCGTAGACGGCGGCCCCGGCCCGCTTGCCGACGGTGACGAGCTGCTCGACCGCGGCCGGGCGGTAGATGTCGCAGGCGGCGAGGGCGACGTCTTTGCCCGACTCGCCGAGATGGCGGGCGAGCTTGGCGCAGGCGGTCGTCTTGCCCGAGCCCTGCAGGCCGGCCATCAGGATCACCGTCGGCCCGTTGGAGGCGAAGGCGAGGTCGCGCCCGGTGCCCCCCATCAGCCCGGTCAGCTCCTCGTTGACGATCTTCACCACCTGCTGACCCGGGTCGAGGCTCTCCAGCACCTCGGCGCCGAGGCAGCGCTCCTTCAGCGTCTTCGTGAAGGCTTTGACAACCTTGAAGTTGACGTCGGCCTCGAGCAGGGCGAGGCGGATCTCCCGCATCGCCGCGTCGACGTCCCCCTCGCTCAACTTGCCGCGCGAGCGGACGTCGGAGAGGGTCGCCTGGAGGCGGTCTGAGAGCTGGTCGAACACCGGCCCCAGCTTAAAGCGAGCTACTCGGCGAGCAGGGCGCGGGCAAAGTCGGCCGGGTCGAACGGGCGCAGATCCTCGAGCGTCTCCCCCATGCCGATCAGTTTCACGGGAATGCCGAGCTCGTTGGCGATCGCCAGCACGATTCCGCCCTTGGCCGTGCCGTCGAGCTTGGTCAGGACGACGCCGTCGACCTCGACCGCCTCGGAGAAGATCTTCGCCTGGCGCAGGCCGTTCTGGCCGGTCGTCGCGTCGATCGAGATCAGCGTCTCGTGCGGCGCGTCGGGCATCTGCTTGGCGATCACCCGGCGCACCTTGGTCAGCTCGTCCATCAGGTTGCCCTGGGTGTGCAGGCGACCGGCCGTATCGACGATCACCACGTCGGCGCCCCGGGCACGCGCGGCGGCGACCGCGTCGAAGGCGACCGCGCCGGGGTCGCCACCCTCCTCCGAGCGCACCAGTTCCGCTCCCGCCCGCTCAGCCCACTCGGCCAACTGCTCGGCCGCGGCTGCACGGTAGGTGTCGCCCGCCGCGAGGACGACCGAGAGGCCGAATTCCTTGGAGAGGTGCCAGGCGAGCTTGCCGATCGTCGTCGTCTTGCCGGTGCCGTTGACACCGACCATCAGCAGCACGGCCGGCTGGCCACTGAGGTCGATCGGGGCACGGCCGGCCGAGGCGACCTCGGCGAGGATCTCGATCAGCCGCTCGCGGACCGCCTCCCCGTCGGCAGAGACGGCGCCGCTCTCAACCTCCCGCTCGAGCCGCTCGACCACCTCGGCCGTGGTCGGCGCACCGGCATCGGCCAGGATCAGCGCCTCCTCGAGCCGCTCCCAGGTCTCCTCGTCGATGCGATCGAAGAGGCTCGCCGAGATCTCCTCGGTCAGCGCCTGGCGGCTTTTCGAGAGGCTCTCGCGCAGGCGGCTGAAGACGCCGCGACGGCGCTCCTCGCTTTCGGGCTCGACCTCGGGCACGGCCGAGTCGCGCGCGCCGAGATCGAAGATCTCCTGCCAGGAGGTGGACATCTAGGCGACTTTGAGAACCGGGGTCTCCGCCTCGACCTCGCGAGGCAGGCGGCGCGAGACCACTTTCGTCACGCCGTCGCCGCCCATGGTGACGCCGTAGAGGACGTCGGCGGCGTCCATCGTCCGTTTCTGGTGGGTGACGATGACGAACTGGGCCCGGTCGGAGAAACGGCGGATCAGCTGCAGGAAGCGGTCGATGTTGGCGTCGTCGAGGGCGGCCTCGACCTCGTCGAGGATGTAGAAGGGACACGGCCTCGCGAGGAAGACGGCGAAGACGAAGGCGAGCGCGACCAGCGACTTCTCGCCGCCGGAGAGCAGCGAGAGCTTGCGGGTCGACTTGCCGGCCGGGGTGACCTCGATCTCGACTCCGAGCTCCTCCCGCTCTTCGTCCTCGTGCTCCTCCTCGCTCTCCTCCTCTGACTCGGCCTCCTCGGCGTCGCGAACCGGGCGCAGGCTGACCCGCCGCAGGCGGCCGCGCCCTCCGGGGAAGAGGTGCTCGACCATCTCCTCGAAGTTCTTCGCCGTCGCCTCGAAGGTCTGCTCGAAGGCGCGCTCGATCTCCGCGTCGATCTCGCGGATCAGCGCCTCCAGTTCGCGCATCCCGCGCTCGGTGTCCTCACGCTGGGTCTGCAGCGACTCGACGTGCTCGCGCGCCTCCTCGTACTCCTGCTCGGCGAGCGGATTGACCGGGCCGATCTGGGCTCGGCGACGCTCGAGGCGCTGCAGGCGGCGGTCGATGTCGGCCCGCTCCTCGTCGCTGAGGGCCTCCTCTGCGGCCTCGACCTCCTCGCCCAGCCGCTCGGCGATCGAGGCCATCTCCTTAGCCGCCTCGGCACGGCGGTCGCCGAGGTGGGCCGCCTCGACCTGCGCCTCGGTGAGCGAATCGGAGGCCGCTTTCATCTCCACCTGCAGCTCGGACTCCTGGCGTGAGCACTCGCGCATCTCCTCGGCGATCGCATCGCCGTCGCCCTCCTCGCCGACGACCTTCGCTTCGATCCGCTCGACCCGTACACGGATCGCCGCTTCCGCCGCGGCCGCGGCGGCCGCGGCGGCGCGAACGTCGTCGAGCAGCTCCTCGCCGGCCGCGACCCGTTCGCGCAGGGCCTCACGGTGGCGCTCGCCGAGCAGTCCCTCGGCACGGCGGGCATGCCTGGTTGCGCGCTCCGCCCCCGCCTGGACATCGCCCAGCGCCGACTCCCGCTCCGACTCGGCGGCCTCGGTCGAGCGCGCCTGCTCCAGGCCGCCGACCGCGGCGGTCAGACCGGCGTCGATCTCGGCCAGCTCCTCCTCGAGCTTGCGGGCGCGCTCGGCAGGCGCCCCTTCGGCCGAGCCGAGGTCGAGGGTCAGCGGGCCGAACTCCGCCCGCAACCCCTCCAGGGCGCTCGCCAGCTCCTGCTCGCGATCGCCGAGCCCGGCGGCGCGCACGGCGACCCGCTGTTGCTCGCCGCGCAACCTGGTCAGCAGTCCCCACGCCTGGGTGCGCTCGCGGTCGCGAGCGGCAAACCGCTCCTCGGCCGCCCGTCGCCGTGCGCTCACCTCGGCCAGGCGCTTCTCGACCTCGGCTCGCTTGGCTCGCGCTTTCGCGGCGGCGCGCTCAGCCGCTTCGGCACGATCCTTGCCGAAGCGCAGTTCCTCGGCGACCAGGCGGCCACGCAGCTCCAGCTCCTCGCGCTCGATCCGGGCGCCGAGCTCGGCCGCCTGGGCCTGGCGCTTCAGCGGCCGCAACCGCGCCCGCGCCTCGCGCTCCAGGTCCAGGGCGCGGTCGAGGTTGTCGCGCGCGGAGCGCAGCTTCAGCTCGGCGCGGCGGCGGCGCTTGCGGTGCTTGCCGAGGCCCGCCGCCTCCTCGACCAGCAGCCGTCGCTCGCGCGGTTTGGAGTGGATGATCGACTCGACCCGGCCCTGGCTTATCACCGAGTGCATCTCGCGGCCGAGGTTGGTGTCGGAGAGAACCTCGACCACGTCGACCAGGCGGCAACGGGCGCCGTTGAGCCGGTAGACGCCGTCGCCGGAACGGTCGAGCGTGCGCTGGATCGCGATCTCGGACAGTTCGGTCGCCGCCCGCCCTTCGGCGTTGTCGATCACGACCTCGACCTCAGCCGCGCTGCGCCGGCCCACGCCCTCGCCACCCGCGGAGATCACGTCCTGCATAGAGGCGCCGCGGATCGCCCCTGGGCTCTGCTCGCCGAGCGCCCAGAGCACCGCGTCGGTGATGTTCGACTTGCCGGAGCCATTCGGTCCGACGATCACGCTCACGCCTGGAGAGAACTCCAGCTTGGTGCGCGCGGGGAACGACTTGAACCCCTTCATCTCGATCGATCTCAGATACATCTCTCGTCCTCGGTCCGGAAGGCTCGCGTTTGCATCGGACGCCCTATCCCCGAAGGTGCTTCAAAGCCTCTTCGGCCGCGACCTTCTCGGCCGCCTTCTTGCTTCGCCCGGCGCCGGTCCCGACGCTCTCGCCGTCGACGGTCGCCTCGACTTCGAAGGTCCGCCGGTGCGCGGGGCCCGATTCGCCGGTCACGGCATAGGTTACGCGTGCCCGCCGCCGCGCAAGCAGCTCCTGCAGCGCCGACTTCGCATCTACCGGAGCTTCGACCGCCTGTTCGATCTGGGTCTCGAACGCCGCGCCGACGGCGCTGGCGACCCGATCGAAGCCGAAGGCGACGAAGCAGGCGCCGATCAGCGCCTCGGTCACCTCCGGCAGGGGCCGCGAACCGGCCAGCAGCACCTTCGCCGGGATCGCCTCCTCGACGTCGGGTTCAGCACCTTCGAGCATCGCCGGCACACCCAGCTCACGGCCCACCTCGGCGCAGGCGACGCCGCTGACCGTCTGGTTGTGGATCTTGGTCAGCCCGCCGGCGTCCACGTCGGGGAATCGCTCATGGATGCCGGCGGCGACGGCGAGGGCGAGCACGCTGTCGCCGAGGTAGGCGAGCCGCTCGTATGACCGGGGCGACTCATCGGTCCAAGACGAATGTGTAAGGGCGCAGCGCCGCAGGTCGTCGGGGAGCTCAGCGACGAGCTCGGCGAGCGCCTCTGCGCTCACGCCGGAGCGTGCTCCACGACGAAGGAGACGGCGTCCCCGACGGTCTCGATCCGCGCCGCCTGCTCCTCGGAGACGGAGATCCCGTAGCGGTCCTCCAGCTCCATCACCAGCTCGTAGAGATCGAGCGAGTCGGCGTCGAGGTCCTGCTTGAAGCGCGTTTCCTCGGCGATCTTCGCCGGATCGACCTCAAGCTCCTCGGCGAGGTGGTCGCGCACCAGATTGAAAACCTCATCCCGTTGCATCCGAGGTTCCTATCACGCGCCCGCGTCAGCCGCGAGAGCCCCCCGGCCGGCGCCACCCCGCTCGAGCAGCGCCGCGGTGCGATCGACCGCGCCCACGTCGACGCAACGTGCCGCCAGGCGCACGGCGTTGGCGATCCCCTCGGCGCCGGCGCTGCCGTGTCCGACCACGGCGATGCCGCGCAGGCCGAGCAGGATCGCGCCGCCGGTCGTGTCGGGGTGCAGCTCGCGGCGCAGGCCACCCAGCGCGGGCCGCATCAGCAACCCGCCAAGAGCGGCAAGCGGGCTTGAGCGCGCCGCATCGCGAATCGCGGCGGTCACGGTCTTGGCCGTCCCCTCCATCAGCTTCAGCGAGACGTTGCCGGTGAAGCCGTCGGTGACGACGACGTCGGCCTTGCCCCCGGGCAGATCGCCCCCCTCGACATTGCCGGCGAACTCGATGCCAGGCGCGTCGGAGAGCAGCGAGTGCGCGGCGACCACCTCCTCCTTCCCCTTGCCGCTCTCCTCGCCGACGGACAGCAGACCGACGCGGGGTCTCGCGACGCCAAGCACCGCCTCGCTGAAGGCGGCGCCGAGGAAGGCGAACTGGACCAGGTGCTGGGCGCGAACCTCGACGTTGGCGCCGACGTCGAGGAAGAGCACCGGCTTGCCCGGTACCGGCAGCCGCACAGCCAGCGCCGGTCGCTGCACGCCGCGCAGGCGGCGCAGGCCGAAGGTCGCCGCCGCCATCGCCGCCCCGGTCGAGCCGTGGCTGACCATCGCGTCCGCCTTGCCCTCGGCGACGTCGCGCGCCGCACGCACGACCGAGGCCTCCTTCTTCGCCCGGACCGCGGGGACCGGGTCCTCCTCGTTGCCGATCCACTCAGTGACCGGGATGACCTCGATCCCATCCACGCCGTCAAGCCCGAGCTCGTCCGGCGGACCGAAGACCCTGATCCGGATCCCGTCAGCGGCGGCCATCCTGGTGCCCTCGGCCAGCACCTCGAAGCCCTGCTCGGCGCCGAAGCCATCGAGGGCGACGGTCGCGCCGTCGGCCATCGCCTACTCGGTGTCGGGCGTGGGCGCGGTCGGGTCGACGATCGAGTGCTCGATCACCTCACGACCCTTGTAGGTGCCGCAGGTAGGACAAACTCGATGCGGCAGCCGCGGGCTGTGGCAGCGCGGGCAGTTGTTGAGCCGCGCCTTGCCGGCCTTGTGATTGGCGCGCCGCTTGTCGCGACGAGTGCGCGAAGTTCTCTTCTTCGGGACTGCCATGAGCGGGGCATGGTAGCGGGCGAGGGACGGGGTGTCCCTCCCGGTTGCTGGGTTTTTCGCCAGAAGCGCCGCAAGGCTGTCCGCGAACGCCAGTGAGACGAAAAACAGGACGCCGCTGCCCGGGAGGGACACCCCGTCCCTCGCACACCGGCGCTTCAGGTCAATCCAGCTTCAGCTCCCTGAGCTTGCTCCATCTCGGATCGCCGCCTTCGTCGTGCTTGTGGTCCTCGGGGTCGGCGTCGTTGAGGGACTCGCCGCAGGTTGGGCAGAGGCCGGCGCAGTCGGGGCGGCAGAGGATGCGGGCCGGCAGTGCCAGCACCGCCGCGTCGTGGGCCCAGCGGCCCAGGTCGAGCTGGTCGTCGACGACATAGGGGCTGCGCAGCTCCTCGTCGTCGGTGTCGGATTGGTCGACCTCGCGAGCGTCGACCTCGGTCTCCACCGCCGCGTCTGCGAGGCAGCGCATGCACGGTCCCTCGATGCGCACCGGGAAGCGCAGCCTGAAGGCATAGCCGTTGCTCGGTCGCGAGACGTCGATTCTCGTCTTCAGCTCGCCGCCCCGTGGAACATAGGTCTGGCCGCCCAGCTCGAGCGGATCGAGGTGGACCGGGAGGTCCAGGCGGGCGCCCTCCCCGTGGCCGAGAGACAGCCGTGCGAGGTCGATGATCGTGGTTGGCGTCTTTGCCATTGCGAGCTCCTCCGCCCTGCCGCTTACGATGGACCCTCTCGACGAGATTACGAAATGGGTCAATTCGACTGGACACCCGACGAGTATCTGGAGCGCATCCGCGCCAGGATCCCGCGCTACGACGACCTGCAGGAGCAGGCGATCGCAGCGATCCCCTTCCCGCCCGAGCGGGTCCTGGAGCTGGGAATGGGGACCGGCGAGACGACCCGGCGCCTGATCGAGGCCTACCCCGACAGCTGGGTGGTCGGCCTCGATGCCAGCCCCGACATGGTCTTCCGCGCCCGCCAGAGCTACGACGACGTGCAGCTCGCCCGCATGGAGGACCCGCTCCCGGACGGCCCCTGGGACCTGGTCATCTCGGTCCTCTCGGTCAACGATCTGACCAACGAGCAAAAGAAAGCTCTATGCCGCCGGGTGCGAGAGCAATCCCGCTCCCTGGTGATCGGCGACGTCTTCGATGGCGATCAGCTCGAGGATCTCGTCGAGTGGTCCGGAGGCGAAGTCGCTTGGCAAGCCGACAACCTGGCCGTGATCAAAGCCACCTACTGACGGAGCGCAGGCTAGCGGGTCAGAGGGTCGGGAGCCCCCGGCCGGAACTTGTGAGCCCGGAGAGGTCGGCACCCTGGGCAAAGGACCGTCGGCGGGTTCCGGCCGGGGGCTCCCGACCCTCTGACCCAAACAGCACGCGCGACTAAGCCTGCTCGTCCAGCTCGGCGACCGGCTGCTCTTCGTCGCGGCCGGCGAGCCGGTCGCGGCCGCGCTGCACGGCCGCGAGGAACTTCTGAAGGTTGACCTCGAGCGTGTTGAGGATCTCGTCGGCGTAGTCCTCTGCGCCGAGCCGGATCTCACGCTCTCTCGTGCGGGCGTCCTCGACGATCTCATCAGCGGCCCGCTCGGCCTGCTTGGTGACCTCCTCGTCGGAGATCAAGCGAGCCTGCTGCTCGCGCGCCTCGCGCACGATCCGCTCCGCCTCGCGTTTGGCCTCGGCAAGCATCTCCTGGCGCTCCTTGACGATCCAGCGCGCCTGCTTGATCTCCTCGGGAATCGTCGCGCGCATCTGGTCGAG
This sequence comes from Actinomycetota bacterium, assembly GCA_047519745.1. GTDB lineage: Bacteria > Actinomycetota > Thermoleophilia > Solirubrobacterales > 70-9 > VRUE01. Next base: position 38,789 of record JAPVSJ010000009.1, read on the forward strand.
GAGGTCGTAGATCTCCTCGCGGTCCACGCGAACCTGATCCGTGAGCGGCACGGGTCGGGCGTTGTGGACGACATCGTCCAGCTTGTCTATGAGAACGAGAACGTCCATCAGCAGTGCGTAAGCCTACGTGTAAGAGCCACTTTCGGTGAAGAAGCCGTGATTTCCTCGACTTTTTGCAAACTCTCGCCCACGTGGGCAACCGTCGGCAAAAGCCTACCTCTCGCCCAGGCGGCCCGCCATCGCGGCCGCCACCGGTGCCGGAACGAGGTCGGAGACGTCGCCGCCGAAGGTCGCCATTTCCTTCACCCCGGTCGAGGACAGGAAGCTGTACTGGGGCGAGGCGATCATGTAGATGCTCTCGATCCCCGGGTCGAGCTTGCGGTTGAGCTGCGCCATCTCGAACTCGTACTCGAAGTCGGAGATCGCGCGCAATCCCTTGACGATCGCCCGCGCCCCCGATTCGCGCGCGAACTCGACCAGCAGGTTGGAGAAGATCTGCACCTCGACGTTGGCGAGGCCGGCGGTCGCCTCTTCGATCAGGGCCTGGCGCTCCTCGGCGGTGAAGAGCGTCTTGTCCTTGCGCATCGGGTTGTTGACGACGCCGACGACGACCCGCTCGAACACCTCGGAGCTGCGCGTGATGATGTCGATGTGCCCGTTGGTGACCGGGTCATAGCTGCCCGGGCAGACCACGGTGCCGTCGCGCTCCGCCATCAGCTCGGCTTCCCGTAGAAGGAGACGTCGGTGGCGCCGTAGCGACGCTGGCGCAGCGCCTCGAGCGAGTCGAGCCGCAGCGGGCGCCGTGCGCCACTCTCGACGACAGCCCGTCCGTCGTCGGCGAGCAGCCGCGGAAGATGTGTATTCAGTTCCTGCCCCACGCGATCGGCGAGTTTATAGGGGGCGTCGACGAAGACGAGGTCGAATCGCCTTTCCGACTCAACAGCGGGGGACGACCCCTCCCCCGGGTCGCCTTCGCGGGAGTTCCCGGGGGAGGGGTCGTCCCCCGCTGTCGCGGACTGGCTCTCGAGCCAGCGGAGGACATCGGACCGAACCAGCTCGACCCGGTCGCCCAGTCCCAGCCGCTCGACGTTGCCCAGCGCCGGCCGCGTGTCGCGATCGACGAGGACGGCCGCGGCCGCGCCGCGCGAGAGCGCCTCGATCGCGAGGGCGCCGGTACCGCAGTAGAGGTCGAGCACGCGGGCGCCGGTGACGTCGCCGAGGGCGGAGAAGACCGCCTCGCGGACGCGGTCCGACGTCGGTCGCACCTTCCAGCCGCGCGGCGCGACCAGGCGCTGCCCCTTCAGCTCTCCGGCGATGACCCTCATGCCGACATCAGAGCGGAATCGGGTCCGAGGCGCCGGCGCCGAAGCGGCTGTGGGCGGCGTCGAGCAGTGGGCCCAGCTCGGGAGCGTCGAGCGATCCGTGGGCCCGCAGCAGGGTCAGCACCTCGTCGCGCGCAGCTTCGAGAAGTACGCCTTCCTCCGGCAGCTCGGCGACCGCGAAGCGCGGCAGGCCACTTTGCTTCGTCCCGAGAACCTCGCCCTCGCCGCGAAGGATGAGGTCCACCTCGGCGAGCTTGAATCCGTCGCGCTCCCTCTCCACCGCTTTCAGTCGGCGTCGCGCCATCCCCCCGGCTTCTTCTGGAAAGAGCAGGCAGTGGGAGCTATGTGCGCCTCGTCCGACCCGACCCCGTAGCTGATGTAGTTGAGAGACGCCGAAGCGCTCCGCCCCCTCGATGATCATCACGGTGGCGTTGGGCACGTCGATGCCGACCTCGATCACGGTGGTCGCAACCAGGACGTCGGTGGCGCCGGAAGCAAACGCCTCCATCGCCTCCGCCTTGCGTGCCGAGGGCATCTGGCCGTGGATGACGCCGACCGAGAAGCCGTCGAGCTCCTCGACCTTCAACCGCGCGGCCTCTTTCTCCGCCGCCTTGCCCAGCATTTTTTCCGACTCCTCGACCAGCGGGCAAACGACATACGCCTGGCGACCCTCGCGCAGCTCCGAACGAAGGAACTCATACGCCTCCTCCCGTTCGGCCTCGTTCACGACACGCGTCTCAACCGGCTGGCGACCCGCGGGAAGCTGGTGCAACGCGGTCGTATCGAGATCCCCGTAAGCGGTCAGCGAGAGCGTCCGCGGGATCGGCGTCGCGGTCATGTGGAGGACATGCGGCGCCATCCCCTCGACTCCCTTCGAGTCGAGCGCCCGCCGCTGCTCGACCCCGAAGCGATGCTGCTCGTCGACGACGCAGAGGCCGAGGCGGGCGAACTCGACGTCAGGCTCGATCAACGCATGGGTGCCGACAACCAAGCCGAGCTCCCCGCTCGCAAGCCGGTCCAGCGCTTCCGTGCGCCGCGCGGCCGGCGTAGCACCGGTCAACAGGGCGAACGGCGTCGCCTCCTCGGCCAGCAGCTTCCCCAGCGTCACCGCATGCTGCTCGGCCAGCGTCTCGGTGGGCGCCATCAGCACAGCCTGGAACCCGGCTTCCAGCGCCCGCAGCATCGAGTACAGCGCGACAACCGTCTTCCCCGACCCCACCTCACCCATCAGCAACCGCTGCATCGGCTCCCCGGAGTCCAAATCAGCGTCGATCTCGTCGAAAGCCTTCAACTGATCCCGCGTCGGCTCGAACGGCAACGACTCGATCCACCTGCCCACCAGCTCGCCGGGCTTCCCCAACTTTGGCGCCGGCCTCGCCGTTCGATGCGACTGCTTCCGAGTCGTGAGCAGCGCCTGGTACAGAAACAGCTCTTCGAAAGCCAACCGAGCCCGAGCCACCTCGACGTCGTCCTCGCTCTCAGGGAAATGCACGGCTTTGACCGCATCGGCAGCTCCGGCGAGTCCTCTACGCACCCGCAGCTCCACCGGCAACGGCTCGAGCACATTCCCCACCCACCTGACCGCCTGCTCCATCCACCCCCGGATCCGCTGAGCTTTTAGGGCTTCGGTCGCAGGATGAACAGGAACAAGCTGCCGATCGGGGCGAGTGTGGGGTTGCCCAGCCGTGCGCGGCGTCCTGTTTTTCGCACAGCCGGCTTGGAGAGAGCCGCCGGACTCCAAGGCGAAAAACCCAGCGTCCGGCTGGGCAACCCCACGCTCGCCCCCCTCAAGCACCTCGTATTCCGACACCCTCAACCCACGTTTGTCCCTTGACCCCGTGATCAGCAGGGACGTGCCAGGCGACAGCTTCTGCGCCATCCAGGGCTGGTTGAACCAGGTCGCCCTGATCGATCCGCTTTCGTCGCCGACTTTCACGGACAGGATCGAAAGCCCGCGGCGGCGAAAGTTGCTCGGCGAGCCCAGCACCTCAACGAGCAAGGTCGCCTGCTTTTTCGGCTCCAGGCTTGCAACCGGGACGATCGTGCGATCGCGATGGCTGTGCGGAAAGCGCAGCAACAGGTCGCCGACGGTCCCGATGCCCGCTTCCGCAGCGGCCTCCGCCAGCTTGGGACCAACCCCCTCCAGGGCCTCCAGCGAGATGTCCAACACGCTCGGCCGCGGCCAGTGGACGGGGGCGTCGAGCAGTTGCGCCCGCGACAGCTCCGCAGCGCCGGCGAAGGAGCGGGCTACTGGGCCGCTAGCAGCCACCACCAGCTCGGCTGACCGCCTTCGTGGGTCTCGATCTCGACCCCGTCCGGGACGTGGGTATCGATCTCCTCGAGCGGGATCGGAGCTTCCTCCCCTGCCAGGAGGGTGACGATCTCGGCGTTTTCGGCCAAGCGTTCGAGCGTTGTGGCCAGGGTCGAGCCGGCGCCGCCCCAGGCGACGATCTCGGCCCCGACAAAGCCCACTGCGTCGCCCTTGCGAAAACGTCCCTGGGCATCGTCACGCGCGGCTGGAGCGACTCCGCCGGTCGCGATCTCCGCAAGAGCGACCTCGAGGCGCCTTGCGTTCTCGGCCGCGGAGGCCTCCACGTCGAGCTCGACCAGCGCAAGCAGACCCGCCTGCTGTGAAGTGGCCGTGACCACGCGCGCCGGCTTCTCGGAGAGCTCGCAAGCACGCTCCGCGGCCATTATCACGTTCGAAGAGCTGGGCAGGACGAGGACTTCCTCGGCCGGCACCTCGTGGATGCCCGCGAGCAGCTCGTAGGTCGATGGGTTCAGGGTCTCACCGCCCGGGACCACGTGCGCTCCAAGCTCGGCAAACAGGCGCTCCAGGCCCTCCCCGGCGGCCACCGCCAGCGCACCGGTCCGCCCTCCCGCGAGCCGCGCCCGGCGCGCGGCGATCTGCTCGCGCATATCGGCGACGTCGAGGTTGGTGACCTGGCCGGCGCCCTCGAACAAGGCCACGGCGGCTTCGGGCTCGTCGGTGTGGACGTGGACCTTGAGCGTCGCCTCGTCGCCGACGACGAGCACCGAGTCGCCCAGGCCCTCGAGGCGTGGCAGGAAGTCCCGGGCGGCGAGGCCGGCACCGGAGACGATGAAGTTGGTGCAGTAGCGGTAGCGACTGTCCTCGTGGTGGGGGCGGCTGAGCGGCGGCGTGTCATGGTGCGAGACCTGCGGCGCCTCGGCGCCATCTCCACGCAGGCCGGCGACCACGCCGGCGAGGATCAGCACCAGGCCGTAGCCGCCGGCGTCGACGACGCCGGATTCGCGTAGCACCTCAAGCTGCTCGGGGGTGCGCTCTACAGCGCGCTGGCCGTCGGCGATCGCCTGCTCGAGCACCTCGGCGAGGACGGCGTCCTGCTGCTCGTCGCTGACCCCTTGATCGAGGCGCTGCTTCTCCGCCTCCAGATGGGCAAGCTGGCGGGCGATCGAGTGGGCCATCTCGCGGAAGACGGTCAGCATCGTTCCCTCGGCGGGGTCGCGGACCGAGGCGTAGGCGGCGTCGGCCGCGCTGGCGAAGGCCGACGCGACGAGCACCGGGTCGACCAGCTCGCCGGGCCGGCTGGCAAGCTCCTCGGCGGCGCCGCGGACGATCTGAGAGAGGATGACCCCTGAGTTCCCTCGGGCGCCCATCAGCGCCGCTCGGGCCAGCGCCTGGACGAGCTCGGTGCGCCCGACCTCGTCGACCTCGAGTCCGTCGAGACGGTCGAGCTCCTCCATCACGGCGCGCATCGTCATCGCCATGTTGTCGCCGGTGTCGCCATCGGCAACCGGGAAGACGTTGAGGTCGTTGACCTCCTGGCGGCGCTCCTCCAGGTGGGCGTAGGCAGACGTGACTACGCGCCGGAAGCGCGCGATCGAGGGATCGGGCATCGCCCCGAAATCTAGCTGCCAGCGGCGGATGCGCCATCTCGACGAAGGCGACTGACCGCGTTCGCTACGGTGCCACGCTCGATGAGACGCTTCGCCACCTGGACCACCGGCCACCGCGCGGTCGTGATCATCGGCTGGATCGCCGCCCTGATCGTGATGCTGGTGGCCTCCAGTTCGGTCGGCTCGGCTTTCACGGAAGAATTCAAGCTGCCCTCCTCCGATTCCCAGGAAGCCTTCGACCTGCTGGAACACAAATTCCCGCAGCAGTCCGGGGTGACGGCGGAAATCGTCTACAAGGCGCCGGCCGGAGCCGGCTCGGCAGCTGTGAAGAAGAAGATGGAGGGCGTCTTCGCCGAAGCGGAAAAGCTGCCGCACGTCAGCGAAGTCGCCAGCCCCTACAAGTCCGGCGGCGCCGCAGCAATCAGCAAAGACGGCGAAATCGCCTACGCGACGGTCCAGTACGACACCACCACCGACAAGCTCGAAAAGAGCGACATCAAGAAGCTCGTCGCGATCGGCCATGCGGCGTCGAGCGACGGCCTGCAGGTCGAGGTGGGCGGGGCGCCGGTCGAGGAAGTGCGCGCCGAAGAAGAAGGCGGCGACTCCTCGTTTGCGATCGGCCTGTTCGCCGCCGTCTTGATCCTGTTGATCACCTTCGGCTCGGTGGTGGCGATGGGCCTGCCGCTACTCACCGCCCTGTTCGCGCTCGGCGTCGGGATCAGCCTGATCACGCTCGGCACCCACGTTTTCGACACCGCCAACTTCGCGCCGGAATTGGCGGCGATGATCGGGCTCGGCGTCGGCATCGACTACGCGCTCTTCATCCTCACCCGCTTCCGCAACGGGCTCGACGAGGGACTGGAGCCCCGCGACGCGGCGATCGCGGCCGTTGACACCGCGGGCCGCGCGGTCCTCTTCGCCGGTGTCACCGTGATCATCTCGCTGATGGGGATGCTGCTGCTCGGCATCAGCTTCCTCTACGGGGTGGCGATGGCCGCCGCGCTGGCCGTGCTGTGCACGATGATCGCCGCGCTGACCCTGCTTCCTGCCCTGCTGACGATCGCCGGCCGCCGCGTCGACCGGCTGCGCATCCCGGGCCTGGGGAAGCGCGAGCCGTCCACCGCCGAAGACACGCGCTGGTTCCGCTGGAGCCGCGAGATCCAGCGGCGGCCGGCCCTCTCGGCCGTCCTCTCAGGGGCGTTGCTGCTCGCCCTCTGCATCCCGACCCTCTCGCTGCGGCTCGGCTCCAACGACGCCGGCACCGACCCCGCCGGCTCCTCGACGCGCGATGCCTACGACCTGCTGGCGGAGGGCTTCGGCCCCGGCTTCAACGGCCCGTTCCAGATGGTCGCGGCGCTGCCCGGCAAGGGCGAAGACCAGGCGCTCGTCACCCTGCGCAAGACGCTGAAGAGCGAAGAAGGCGTGGCGAAAGTCACCGCGATCACGCTCAACCCCGCCGAAAACACCGGCGTGTTCCAGGCCTACCCGACGACCTCGCCGCAGAGCGCCGACACGACCAAGCTGCTCGACCACATCCGCAACGACGTCCTGCCCCCGATCGAGCAAAAGACCGGGGCGCAGCTCCACGTCGGCGGCATCACGGCGATCTTCGAGGACTTCGGCGATGCGATCTCGGAAAAGCTGCCGCTCTTCATCGGCGTCGTCCTGCTGCTCTCGGCGCTGCTGCTGATGATCGTCTTCCGCTCCGTACTGGTGCCGCTGAAGGCGATAACGATGAACCTGCTCAGCATCGGCGCCGCCTTCGGCCTGATCGTCGCCGTCTTCCAGTGGGGCTGGGGCGCGAGCATCATCGGCATCGACGGCACCGGCCCGATCGTCTCCTTCTTCCCCGTCTTCCTCTTCGCGATCGTCTTCGGGCTCTCGATGGACTACGAGGTCTTCCTGATGTCGCGGATCCACGAGGAGTGGGAGCACAAGCACGATGCGACCCTCGCCGTCACCCGCGGCCTCGCCCTGACCGGCCGCGTGATCACCGCCGCCGCGGCGATCATGGTCACCGTCTTCGCCTCGTTCATGATCGGCGAAGACCGGATCATCAAACTCTTCGGCCTCGGCCTCGCCTCCGCGGTCTTCATCGACGCCGTGATAATCCGCTCGGTCCTCGTACCGGCCGTGATGCAGCTCTTCGGCCGCCGCGCCTGGTGGCTGCCCGCCTGGCTGGACCGCCTCCTCCCCAGGCTCCACGTTGAGCCGGCAGAGGGCGACCCGGCGCCGACCGGAGAGCATCCGATAGTCGAGAGCGCCTGAATCCCTGACGTCGTAGGACCAAGCGAGGACGTGACGGCGGCGCAGCGACAGTGCTCCGCACGGCGCGTAGCCGCCGGTGCGTCCTCGCGCCGCGTCCTACGGCGTCAGGCGGCCTTGGTGACCTTGTTGGCCTTTAGGCACCGAGTGCAGACGTAGGTGCGCAGCTTGCGGCCCTTCTCTTCGATCCGCACCTTCTGCAGGTTCGGGTCGAAGCGCCGCTTCGTGGCGACCATCGAGTGGCTCCGGGACTGGCCGAACGCCGGTCCCTTGCCGCAGCTGTGGCATACCTTGGCCATCGGGTCGTGCATGCTACCGTGATCGTTAGTTAGCTAACTGGACTAACTTAGATGGGTCGCAAACTCCGACGACCGTCCGACCGTGAGGGGGAGAGAAATGGGCGCTGAGGACTTGGAGCAGGTGAACATGCACGAGGCCAAGACCCACTTGTCGAGGCTGGTCGAGCGGGTGGAAGGAGGCGAGGAGATCGTGATCAGCCGCGCAGGGAAGCCGGCGGCAAAGTTGGTGCCGGTGAAGCTCGGCCCACGCAAGCTGGGCGGATGGGAGGGCCGCATGGAGGTGCCGTCAGACGAGGAGTGGAAGCGGATGGACAAGGAAATCGAGCAGCTCTTCGAGGAAAGCGAGATCTTCCCGGGCGAAAACAAGAGGCGCGGGAAGAATTGAGACTGCTGCTCGACACCCAGGTCTTGATCTGGACGCTGACCGACCCGGGGCGTCTTTCCAAAGACGCGAGGAGCGCGATGATCTCGGGCGAAAACCGAGTCTTCGTCAGCCTAGTCAGCCCATGGGAGATGGCAATTAAGGCGGCACTCGGCAATTTGACTCCGCCCGAAGACCTCGAGCTGCAGCTGACCGAGAACAGGTTCGATCTACTGCCGATCGCCCTGCGTCACACACGGGCGGTTGCGACTTTGCCCCATCATCACGGTGACCCTTTCGACCGTATGCTGGTCGCCCAAGCGCAGGTCGACGGAATGACTTTGGTCACCTCGGATCGTGAGATCGAGCGCTACCAAGTAGCGCTGATGCCCGCGATCTAGGCGAGCTGGCGCTGCAAAAGCGCCATGCGGGCAACGGTCAGGGCGGCGTTGCGCCCCTGGTCGCGCTTGCCTCCCCCCGCCCGTTCCAGCGCCTGCTCCATCGTGTCGCAGGTGATCACGCCGAAGGCGCAGGGCACGCCGGTCGCCAGCTGCACGTCCTGGATGCCGCGGGCGGCCTCGGCGCAGACGAAGTCGTAGTGGTCGGTCTCGCCGCGGATGACGACGCCGAGGCAGGCCACGCCCGCGAACTCGCCGCTTTCGGCGTGCAGCTTGGCGGCGAAGGGAAGCTCGTAGGCGCCCGGGACCGAGGCGTGACGGACGGCCGCTGGAGGCACTCCGGCCAGCTCGAAGCCCTCGTTGGCGCCACGCAGCAGGCGCTGGGCGAGGTCCTCGTAGAAGCGTCCGACGCAAACGGCGAAGCTGAGCGTCGAGAGGATCGAACGCTCGCCCTCGTCGAAGCCCTCCAGGAAAGCGCCGGGCTCAGCCACCGGCGTTCCCCGCGTCGCGTTCCTCCTCGTCGTGGATCATCTCTTCGTCGAGCGCCAGGCCCTGGTGGTGCAACGTGTGGCCCATCTTGTCGCGCTTGACCCGCAGGTAGCTCTCGTTGTGGGCGTTGGGCGCCGACTCGATCGGCACCTGCTCGGTGACCGAGAGGCCGTAGCCCTCGAGGCCGACGATCTTTTTCGGATTGTTGGTGAGGATGCGGATGCTGGTCAGGCCGAGGTCGCCGAGGATCTGGGCGCCGATGCCGTAGTCGCGCAGGTCGGCGGGCAGGCCGAGCTTGAGGTTGGCCTCGACCGTGTCGGCCCCCTCCTCCTGGAGTTTGTAGGCGCGCAGCTTGTTGAGCAGGCCGATCCCGCGCCCCTCCTGGGAGAGGTAGAGGAGGACGCCCTGGCCCTCCTGCTCGATCATCGCCAGCGCCGAGGCGAGCTGTTCGCCGCAGTCGCAGCGCATGCTGTGGAAGACGTCGCCGGTGAGGCACTCGCTGTGGACGCGGACCAGCACGTCCTCCGCCCCGTCGACCTCGCCCTTGACCATCGCGACGTGGTGTTTGTCGTCGACCAGCGAGCGGTAGCCGACCGCGGTGAAGTCGCCGAAGGCGGTCGGCAGGCCGGTGGCGACGACGCGCTCGACCAGCTTCTCGGTGCGGCGCCGGTACGCGATCAGCTCGGCGACGGTGATCATCTTCAGGCCGTGCCGCTCGCAGTAGGGCACGAGGTCCGGGACGCGCGCCATCGTGCCGTCATCGTTCATCACCTCGCAGATCACCCCGGCGGGGATGAGGCCGGCGAGGCGGGCGAGGTCGACGCTGGCCTCGGTGTGGCCGGTGCGCTCCAGCACGCCGCCCTCTTTGGCCCGCAGCGGGAACATGTGGCCGGGGACGACGATGTCGCGCGGACCCGAGTTGGGGTCGATCGCGACCTGGATCGTGTGGGCACGGTCGTGGGCGGAGATGCCGGTGCTGACCCCGCCCGCCGCCTCGATCGTCACCGTGAAGGCGGTCTGCAGCGGCGCCTCGTTCTTGGCCGCCATCAGGTTGAGCCCGAGCCGTTCGCAGCGTTCCGCGGTCAGCGCCAGGCAGATCAGCCCGCGCGCTTCCTTGGCCATGAAGTTGACCGCCTCGGGGGTGGCGAACTGGGCGGCCATCACGAGGTCGCCCTCGTTCTCGCGGTCTTCGCCGTCGCAGACGACGACCATGCGGCCGCGGCGGATCTCCTCGATCGCCTCCTCGATCGTCGAGAAGGGACTCTCGCCCTCGGCCCGCGTCGCTCCGTCTTGTCTCTGGGTCTCCGTCATCTGGCTCACGCCTGCTCCTTTCGCGCCAATGGTCCCACTAACCGCTCGACATGCTTGGCAACTACGTCACACTCGACATTCAGCTTGCGTCCCGGGGCGGCGTCGCCCAGAGTCGTCCTCTCCAGGGTCTCGGGTATCAGGGAAACAGATACCCAAGACTCGCCCAAATCCGCGATCGTGAGACTGACGCCGTCGAGCGTTATCGAGCCCTTGTCGATCGCGTAGCGCAGAAGACCGGGGTCGAGCGCGATGCGCAGGCGTTTGGCGAAGCCGTCGTCCTCGATCGAGACGACCTCACCAACGCCGTCGACATGCCCTTGGACGATGTGACCGCCGAGGCGATCGGACGCCTTCATCGCCAGCTCCAGGTTGACCCCGCCGCCGACCTCCAAGCCGCCGAGCGAGGTCACCTCCAGCGTCTGGTTCATCGCCTCGGTTTCGAAGCCGTGAGCATCGATCGTCGTGGCGGTGAGACATACGCCGTTGACGGCGACCGAGTCGCCCAGCTCGATCTCGGCCGCCAGCGAGGTCGCGATTCGGAGGCGGGCGCCGTCGGTGCCGCGGTCGAGTGACTCGATTGTGCCGACGTCCTGGATCAGTCCGGTGAACATCTCACCACTCCTTGAAGCGGGCCGTGATCAGGACATCGTCGCCGATCGGCTCTGCGGTGGTGTGGTGAGCGAGGGTGGGGGTGTCCCTCCTGCTTGCTGGGTTTTTCGCCCGGGGCTCCGGTGGCCGTCCGAGATTGCTTGTGGGGCGAAAAACAGGACGCCGCTGCGCCGGAGGGACACCCCCACCCTCGCTCTGCGGATCGCCGATAAGGAGCGGGGCTATGAAGGTGCGGGATCCGTCGATGGCGTCCTTTGCGAGAAAAGCTGAGGCTAGGGTTCGGCCGCCCTCTAGGAAGAGGCTGGTGATGTTGCGGCGGCCGAGCTCTGAGAGGGCGGCTTCGACGTCGTCGGCTACGAGGATCTCGGCGCCTGCGGCGCGCAGGGCGCTGACTCGATCCGGCTCGGCGGTCTGCGAGACGACAACGAGAACCGGAGCTTGGTCGAGCGTTTGGAGGAGCTGGGAGTCGAGCGGCAGGCGGGCCTGGCGGTCGAAGACGACGCGGATCGGCTGCCGCGGAGCTTCCGGGGTGCGGGCGGTGAGCAACGGGTCGTCGGCTAGGACGGTGCCGATGCCTACCGCTATCGCGTCCGATTCGGCGCGCCAGCGGTGGACGAGCTCCTGGCTCTCGGGGCCGGAGATCCAGGGCGAGGCGCCAGGTGGGGTCTCGGTCTGGCCGTCGAGCGACATCGCCAGCTTCAGCGTCACCAGCGGCAGGCCGGTGCGGGCGTGCTTGCGGAAGGGCTGGTTGAGCAACCGCGCCGCGGTCGCCTCCTCACCGGCCGCGAACTCGACTTTCACTTCCCCGTCGCGAAGCATTCCCGGCCCGCGCCCGGCGGCCTTCAGGCTCGGATCGTCAGAGGCGATCACAACCCGCGAAATCCCAGCCTCCAGGATCGCATCCACACAAGGCGGCTGCCGCCCCTGATGCGCACAGGGCTCCAACGTCACATACATAGTCGCCCCACGAGGATCCTCCCCCCTCCCCGCGCAATCAACAAGCGCCGCCCGCTCAGCATGCAACTCCCCCAGCTTCGCGTGAAACCCCTCGCCGATCACGCTTCCGTCACGCACTATCACCGCTCCAACGAGGGGATTTGGACTGACCCGCCCGCGCCCAAGCTCCGCAAGCTCAAGCGCCCGCCTCAGGTATTCGCGATCCGCAGTTTTCAGCGAGGCGTCCATGTTGATTGACGAGTCAGTCAATGGTACCGCCTGGCCCGGAGAAGCCGGGAACGGGGTGTCCCCGTCGAGCGCGGCGTCCTGTTTTTCGCACTGCGCTGTCGGCGAGAGCCGTCAGACTCCAAGGCGAAAAACCCAGCACTCGACGGGGACACCCCGTTCCCGGCCCCACGCCGCCCTCGCGGATACCCTGACCGGCCCATGAAGCTGATCATCCAAATCCCCTGCCTCAACGAGGAATCGACGCTGCCGCAGACGATCGCCGACCTGCCGCGCCAGATCGCGGGCATCGACGAGGTCGAGCTGCTGGTGATCGACGACGGCTCGACCGATCGTACGGTCGAGGTGGCGCGCGAGTGCGGAGTGGAGCACATCGTTCGGCTGACCAACAACCGGGGACTGGCGGCGGCCTTCCAGGCCGGGCTCGACGCCTGCCTCAAGCTCGGCGCCGACGTCGTCGTCAACACCGACGCCGACAACCAGTACAGCGGCGCCGACGTGCCGAAGCTGCTGGCGCCGATCCTCGCCGGCGAGGCCGACATGGTCGTCGGCGACCGCCGCGTCGCCACGATCGAGCACTTCTCCGGCGCCAAGAAGGCGCTGCAGCGAGCGGGCAGCTGGGTCGTGCGCAGGCTCTCTGACACGGCGATCGCCGACACGACCTCCGGCTTCCGCGCCTACAACCGCGAGGCGGCGCTGGGCCTGCTCGTCACCGACAACTTCACCTACACGCTGGAGAGCCTGATCCAGGCCGGCAAGATGCTCTCCGCCGTCGAGGGGGTTGAGGTCGCGACCAACCCGCAGACGCGCGAGTCGCGGCTCTCCGACTCGACCGGAGCCTACGTGCGCCGCAACGCCCTCTCGATCCTGCGCATCTACGCCCGCTACGAGCCGCTGCGCGTCTTCGCCGCCGCCGGCGTCGTCGTCGGCGTCTTCGCGCTCGCCGCCTGGATGCCGTTCCTGATCGACTGGATCTTCAACGGCGACTCGAGCGGCCACATCCAGTCGCTGATCCTCGGCGCCGTGCTCTTCATCGCGGCTCTGCAGCTGCTCGCCCTGGGCGTGATCGGCGACCTGCTCGCCGGCCAGCGGGTGATGACGCAGCGGGTCTTCGAGCGCGTGCGCCGGGTCGAGCTCTCGCTCGGCGTCGAGCCCTCCCACTACGAGCGCGGCGCGCCGAAGCGCTGATGGGGTTGCGCGAGAGACTCCCCGGGGCCAAGCCCGGGGGCGCGTCCGCGAGCGGATCCTCAACCGCCGAGTACGGCCGCCTGGCGAGCTTCCTCGCGGTCGGGGTCGGCCTCACCGGCCTGATCACCTACGCCTACTTCCTGATCGCCTCGCACGTCCTCTCTAAGCCGGACTACGGCCAGATCACGGTGCTCTGGTCGGCGGTCTTCATCACGATCTCGACCCTCTACCGGCCGATCGAACAGCTGCTCTCGCGCCACATCTCCGAGCGCCGGGCAACGGGGGAAGCGATCGGCGAGCCGATGCGGGTCGCCTCGACGATCCAGCTCGGCCTCTCGCTCTTCTTTGCCGTCGCCGCGCTGGCGCTGCGCGGGCCGATCCAGAACGACCTGTTGGAGGGCAACGAAACGCTCTACTGGGTCTTCTTCTCCGCGGTCCTCTTCTACGCGGCGAGCTACTTCGCCCGTGGCTTCCTCGCCGGCAGCCAGCGCTTCGGCCTCTTCGTCGCCCTGATCCTCTCCGAATCCTGCTTCCGCACGGTCTTCGCCGTAATGGTCGCGGTCGGAGTGCTCAGTGGCCAGTCGGCAGTGGCGATCGGCATAACGGCCGCCCCGGCGCTCTCGCTGATGGTCGTGCCGTTCGCCTTCGCCCGGCGAGCGAAACAGGAGAGCAGGCAGCCGGCCTCAGTCCCCGACGGGGATCAGGCTGACTTCTCCTTTAAAAAAGGCGGTGGCTTCGCCGCGGCCGTGCTGGTGATCATGTTCAGCGAACAGGCCTTCCTCAACGCCGGCCCGCTGATCGTCCGCGGGCTGCAGGGCGCGGCGGCGGCTGGCTTCATCTTCAACGTGCTGATGATCGCCCGCGCCCCTCTGCAGCTCTTCCAATCGGTCTCGACCAGCATCCTCCCCCACCTCACCACGTTGCACGCCAGCGGCAGCGAGGAGAGCGAACGCGAGTTCCGCCAGACCGTGCGAATGGTCCTGCTCGGGCTCGCCGCCTTCACCGCCGCGGCCTTCGTCTTCATGGGGCTGGTCGGCCCGAAGGCGATGCAGATCGCCTTCAGCAACAAGTTCAGCTACGACCGCGCCGGCCTGCTGCTGGTCACGATCGGCATGGGCCTCTACCTCTGCTCGGTGACGGTCAACCAGGCCTGCATCGCGCAGGGCCAGGTGCGCCGCGCGGCCGCACGCTGGATCGCCTGTGCGGCGCTGTTCATCGGTTGGAACTTCGTCCCGCTCGTCAGCGACGAGTTCCGCCGGGTGGAGATCGGCTTCGTGCTCGCCGCAGGGCTGCTCTTCTCACTCCTCTACTACGCCTACAGCCACCCGCACGAGCGGGCAGAGGACGTGCCCCTGCCGGGCTCGCCCGAGGAGCTCGAGGCCCAGCTGGCGGCTATCGACGAGCAGGTGTAGCCGTTGATTAGGGTCGGTCGATGGGTGGACACGACGCCGAGCTGATCCTGATCGCCGGCGCGCTGCTCGCCGCGGGGATCCTCGGGGCGCTGCTGGCCGACCGGGTGCGCATCCCGGGCCTGCTGCTCTTCCTCGGGCTCGGGATGCTCGCCGGCTCGGAAGGGATCGGCGGGATCGAGTTCACCGACACCGAGCTTGCCCGCACGCTGGGGACGATCGCGTTGGTGCTGATCCTCTTCGAGGGCGGCCTGACCGCCGGCTGGTCGGAGATCCGGCCGGTGCTAGGCACGGCCGCGTCACTGGCGACCGTGGGCACGGCGGTGACCGCGGGCATCGCAGGCATTGCCGCAAAGTGGATATTCGGCCTCAGCACGCTGGAAGGGATGCTCGTCGGCGCAGCCGTCGCCGCCACCGATTCGGCCGCGATCTTCGCCGTGCTGCGCCGCTCGACCCTGGAGAAGCGCCTCGCCCGCTCGCTGGAGGGCGAGTCGGGGATGAACGACCCCGTCGCCCTGCTGCTGGTGATCGGCTTCATCGAATGGATCCAGAAGCTCGGCTACGGGTTCGCCGACATGGCCGGTCTGCTGGCGCTCAAACTTGCCCTGGGGGCGGCGATCGGCCTGGCCCTGGGGCGCCTCGCCGTCACCGCGCTCAACCGGGTGCGGCTGCCCACCGACGGGATCTACCCGGTGGCGACGATCGCGATCGCCGGGCTGGCCTACGGCCTGGCCGAGGTCGCGCACGGCTCCGGCCTGCTCGCCACCTACCTGACCGCGCTCGCGCTCGGCTCGAGCAGCATCCCGGCGCGGCGCACGATCGTCGCCTTCCACGAGGGGGTCGGCTGGGTCGCCCAGATCGGCCTCTTCATCCTGCTCGGCCTGCTGGTCTTCCCCAGCACGCTCGGCGACGTCGCCTTCGAAGGCCTGGCGCTCTCCGCCGCGCTGATCCTCGTCGCCCGCCCCTTCGCCGCCTTCGTCGCGACGCTGTTCTCGCCGCTCAACCTGCGCGAGCGGGCGATGCTCGGCTGGGCGGGCCTGCGCGGCGCGACGCCGATCTGGCTCGCCACCTTCCCGGTCGTCGCCGGGGTCGGCGCCGGCCAGGAGCTCTTCTCGATCGTCTTCTTCGTCGTCGTCAGCTCGACCCTGGTCCAGGGGGCGAGCTTCGAGCCGCTGGCCAAACGCCTTGGGCTGACGACCGACGAGCCGGCGCTGCCCAAACGCTTGCTCGAGTCGGGCCGCATCCGCCGCCTCGGCGGCGACGTCGTTTCCTACCGCCTCCGCCCCGGCGCCGCCGCGGCCGGTCACCTCGTGCGCGAGCTGGGCCTGCCGCGCGAGGCATTGCTCAACGTGATCGTCCGCGACGGCCGGGCGATCCCGCCGCGCGGCTCGACCGAGGTTCGCGAGGGGGACGAGCTGCACATCCTCGTCCGCGGCGAGCTGCGCGAGGAGGTCGAGGAGCTGACCCGGCAGTGGCATCGCGGGCCGGTCGGCACGCCGCCTCCCGAGGCCGTCCCCCGCCGCGGCTCGCAGGTCTTCACCGTGCGCCCGGCCGGCGAGGTCGGGGATCCGTCGGCACCGAAGGAAATCGACGGCATCGCGGTGGCCGCGATCCTGCGCAGCCGCCGCGATCGCAACAGCGCCCTGACCGTGCTCGCCGACGGCCGCTACGCGATCACGACCGAGGCCCTGGTCGCGATGGGCAGCCGTCAAGCGCTGGCGCGCTGGTGCGAGCGCCGCGCCGCCCGCGCCGGCGACGATCCCTCTGAGCGCGCTTGGTGGCAGGAGGCGATAGGCGCGCTGATAGCTCGGGGCTAAGCAGCGCCGGCCGCCGCCGCAATGTCTGCGTAGGCGGCGGCGGGATCGTCCGCGCCGAACACTGCCGAGCCGGCAACGAAGAGCGACGCGCCGGCGTCGGCGATCGGGCCCGCGGTGCCGGTATCGATGCCGCCGTCGACCTCGATCTTCGCCTTGCCGATGACCGCAGCCAGGCGCGAGACCTTTTCGTTCGATCCCTCGATGAAGGCCTGTCCGCCCCAGCCCGGGTTGACCGTCATGCAGAGGGCGACGTCGGCGCGGTCGCGCAGCTCGGCGAGTGCCTCGACCGGCGTGCCGGGGTTGATCGCTATGCCGGCGAGGCAGCCCAGCTCGCGGATCGCCGCCAGGGTTCGGTTGGCGTGCGGCGTGGCCTCCTCATGGAAGGTGATCGAGTCGGCGCCGGCCGCGGCGAAAGCCTCGATGTGGCGCTCGGGCGCCTCGATCATCAGGTGGACGTCGATCGCACCGCCGGCCGCGTGAACCTGGTCGGCGATGGAGGCGGCAACCAGCGGCCCGATCGTGATCGGCGGGACGAAATGCCCGTCCATGACGTCGACGTGGATCACGCGCGCCCCAGCCGCCATCACCTCGTCGACCTGGGAGCCGAGCTTCGCGAAGTCGGCCGAGAGGATCGAGGGCGCGACCCGCCGCTCCTCCAGCAGCTCTGCCATCCGCTCGCTCATATTGGTCTCAACATGGACGCTTTGCAGGTCTGGCAGGTCATGTCCTCGGTAGTGCTCATCCGGGCGATCGTCTGGTGTTCGCCGCAGTTGGGGCACTGCGAGACCAGCTCGAAGCGGTGCAGACAGTACACGCAGCGGAAGCGGCCGGGAAGCTGGGACGGTCGCAGCCAGGGCTCGCTGCAACTCGGGCATTTCGCTCGTTTCAACACTGCTCAACGATTCTGTCGACGACGATCCTGTTGACGATCGTGGTTCCAGCCATCTGCGTCAACCATCCTTGCTCAAGCGGCAGACGAAGAAACCGGTCGTGGTGTCGCGGTCGGGGCGAAGCTGAAGGCAACGCCGGTCGTGGGACGAGACGAGATCCGGTGCGAGCGCGCCCAGATCGTCGACTGAGAATAGCGGCGCCTCGCCCGCCGCCGCCTGTGAGAGCAGGGCCGCGATCTGGTCCTCGCCCTCGCGGCGCGAGATCGTGCAGGTCGAGTAGACGAGCGTGCCACCCGGTCGCAGGACCTCCAGGCCGCGCAACAGGATCCGCCTCTGCAGCTCGACGAGGCGCTCGATCGTCCGCGGCGACTTGCGCCAGCGGGCGTCCGGGCGCGAGGCCAGCGCGCCGAGATCCGAGCAGGGCGGATCGACGAGAACCCGGTCGAAGCCGGAGGCCATTCCCGTCGCCGCCGCGTCGGCCTCGATCACGGTGACGCTGCGCAGGCCGAGGCGGCGCGCCTGCTCGGCGACTTCTCCCGCCCGGCCAGGCTCCTGCTCGACCGATATGACCTCACCGCGATCGCCCATCCGGGCGGCGATCTGGCCAGTCTTGATCCCGGGCCCGGCGCAGAGGTCGAGTACGTGCTCTCCCGGTTGGGGATCGAGCACTTCGACCACCGCCGCGGAACCACGGCTCTGCGGCGTCAGCTCCCCCGCCGCGACCCGTTCGGGCACCGTCGTGCCGGTGCGACCGGCGATCACGATCGACTCCGGCGGAGCGAGAGGCCAGGGTCCATCTGCGGGCCGGGCATCGACCCCGGCCTCGCTCAGGGTCGCCAGCATCGCCTCGCGATCGCAGCGCAGCGTGTTGACGCTGAGTCCCAGCTCGGCAGGCTCGTTGCAGGCCGCCAGCAGCGCGCGGGCCGACTGGGCGCCAAGCTCCTCCCACCATATCCGCGCCAGCCAGAGCGGCGCCGAGTGGGCGACCGCGGCTGCGTCCGGGGTCGAGTCGTCGCCCAACAACGCCTCCGTCAATTTCTCCCGTTCCCGGCCGGCGCGGCGGAGCACCGCGTTGACCAGCCCGGACGCGTGGGCGGCCCCGGCGCTCTTGACGAGCTCGACCGCCTGGTCGACCGCGGCATGGTCGGGCGTCCCGTCGGCGAAGAGCAGCTCGTAGAGGCCAAGCCGCAGGGCGGCGAGGACCGGCGGGTCGAGCAACCGCAGCGAGCGCTCGGCGAGCCGCTCGATCGCCGCGTCGGCGGTGCCACGACGCTGCACGGCGCCGAAGGCGAGGCGCTGCGCCTGGGCCCGCTCGCGACCGTCCAGCTTTGCGGCGTCGGCGGCCTCGCGGAAGAAGCGCTCGGTGTGGGCGTCCTGCTCGAAGGTCGCCCGGACCGTCTCGAAGGCGAGCGCGCGGGCGGGCGCGATCAAAGGACGGGCACCGCGTGGCCGCGCAGGTAGGCGTCGGCGGCCATCGGCTTGCCGCCGGGAGGCTGCACGACCTCCAGCCGCAGCGCCCCGCGCCCGCAGCCGAGCAGCAGCGCCCCCCACTCGGCCTTCATCGCGCCCTGCTTGACGCCGACGTCGACGGCGCGCGCCCGGCGAACGCCGAGCCGGCCCTCGCCCGCGACCTCGATGTAGGCGCCGATGTGGGGAGTCAGGGCGCGGACTGTGCGCGCCAGCTCGACCGCCGGCCGGGCTGGGTCGAGGCGGCGCTCGGCGGGATCGATCTTCTCGGCATAGGTCGCCTGCTCGTCGTCCTGATCGGTGAAGGTGAGGGTCCCCTCGGCCTGCCGGTCGAGCGCCTCGATCAGCAGCTCTCCGCCCAGCGCGGAGAGCTTCCCGGAGAGGCTCTCGAAGTCGTCCTCGGCGCCGATCGCGATCTCCTCCCGCAGGGCGACCGGACCGGAGTCGAGGCCGGCGGTCAGCTGCATCAGCGAGACGCCGGTGCGGGCGTCGCCGGCGATGATCGCGCGCTCGATCGGCGCCGCGCCGCGCCAGCGGGGAAGCAGCGACGGGTGGACGTTGAGCAGCGGCCACTCGGAGAGAAATGGCTCGCGAATCAGCTGACCGAAGGCGCAGACCGCCGCCACCTCGGGCCGGGCGGCGCGAATCCGCTCCAGCGCAGCCTGCTCGTTGACGTTCTCCGCCTGCAGCCGCTCGATCTCGAGCTCGGCCGCGGCAAGGGCGGCGGGCGGCGGGCCGCTACGGCGGCCGCGGCCCTTCGGCCGGTCGGGCGGCGTCACGACCAGCTGCGGACGATGACTGGAGCCGGCGAGCCGGCGCAGGACGTCGGCGGCAAACTCGGAGGTGCCGAGATAGACGGTCCTCACGCGTCGGTGCGAGGCTCGCGGTGCTCGTCGGCATCGGCCGCCTCGTGCTCCTCGCCGGCCGGGGCGTAGCTGCCACCTTCCCGCAGCGCCCGCAGCGCCGCCTTGCGCTGCGCCCGCGGCGCCCGGTCGAGGATCAGCACCCCGTCGAGGTGGTCGATCTCGTGCTGGATGACGCGCGCCTCGAGGCCGGAGGCCTCGATCGTCATCGGCTGCCCCTCGACGTCGAAGCCACCCACCCGAGCGTGCAGAGGCCGCTCCACGTCCATCGCCACCCGCGGCAGGCTGAGGCATCCCTCCTCGGCGAGGACCACCTCGTCCGAGAGCCACTCGATCGACGGATTGACCAGGCCGGTCGGCGGACTGTCGGAGCCTGCCTGGAAGACCAGCACACGCCTGAGGATGCCGAGCTGCGTGGCGGCCAGGCCGACACCGAGCCCGTCGCGCATGATCGCGATCATCCGGTCGGCCTCGGCCCGCAGCTCGGGGCCGAACTCGGTCACCGGCGAGGCCTTGCTCTTCAGCACCGGGTCGCCGAACTTGATCACGTTCGCCAACGCCGCTTCGCGCCGCTCGATCACTTCGGCTTCGAGCTGCTCGCGCTCGGTTTCGTCCTTCAGGACCCCTTCATCGCTCACCACTCGATTGTATGGATCGCTTCGGGGCAGACCCCTCACTGCGGGTCGACGTCGACGCTTATCGCCACGTCCTTGAGCGAGCGGTCAGCGGCCAGGCGCTCGACTGCGGCGCCGATCGCAGCGACCGTGCCCTCGCGGTCCTGGGCCTTGGTCAGCAGACGGCGGCGGTACTTGTTGCGGACGCGGAACATCGGCGCCGGGCCGAGCAGGTCGGTGTCGTGGGGCAGGGTCTCGGCGAGGCTGCCGGCCAGCTTCGATGCCGCTCCGTCGAGTCGCGGCTCGGACTCCGACTTGAGCACGACCCGAACCAGGTGGGAGAAGGGCGGGTAGCGGAGCGCGCGGCGGCGCTCGATCTCCTCCTCGAGGAATGCGGCGGAGTCATGGCGGGCAGCGTGGGCGATGCTCGCCGCTTCCGGCGCCAGGGTCTGGACGATCACCTCTCCCCCGGCATCGCCGCGGCCGCTGCGCCCGGCGAGCTGGGCGACCATCGCGAAGGTGCGCTCGCCGGCGCGGAAGTCGGGGAAGCGCAGGGTCGCGTCGGCGTCGAGGATCGCGCTCAGGGTCACCTCGGGGAAGTCGTGGCCCTTGGCGACCATCTGGGTGCCGACCAGCACCGCGCTCTCAGCCTCGCCGAAGCCGGCGAGGATGCGGGCGTGGGCGCCGCGGCCCGAGGCGGTGTCGGAGTCGAGGCGGAAAACCGGCATCGGGTCGAGCTGCTCGGCCAGCAGCGCCTCGATCTGCTCGGTCCCGGCGCCGGCGCGCGAGAGCGTCGTCGAGTCGCAATCGGGACAGGCGCGCGGCAGCGGCTCCGCATGGGCACAGTGGTGGCAGACGAGTCGCCCGGCGTGACGGTGGACGATCAGCGAGACGTCGCAGTTGGGACAGCCCCAGTGCCGTCCGCAGGAGCGGCAGGTGAGCCAGGGGGCGAAGCCACGCCGGTTGACCATCAATATCGCCTTGGCGCCCGCCTCGCGCACCTCCCCCAACGCCTCCCAGGTGGCCGGGTGCAGGGGCCCCGAGCGTGGGGCCGCCTCGCGCATGTCGAGCACCTCGACCGGCGGCATCGGCCGGCCGTCGACCCGGCGCGGCAGCTCGAGCCGGGGCAGCTCCAGCCATGACTCCGGCCGCGGCGTCGCCGTGCCCGCGACCAGGATCGCGCCGCATTCCTCGGCGCGGCGGCGGGCGACGGTGCGGGCGTCGTAGCAGGGGTCGCCCTCCTGCTTGTAGGAGGAATCGTGCTCCTCGTCGATCACGATCAGGCCGAGGTCGCGGACCGGCGCGAAGACGGCGGAGCGAGGCCCGACGCAGACGCTCGCCTCGCCGCTGCGCAGGCGCCGCCACTCGTCGTAGCGCTCACCGGGCGAGAGCGCCGAGTGCAGGACCGCGAAGCGGTCGCCGAGCCGGGCACGGAAGCGCGCCACCGCCTGCGGGGCGAGGCCGATCTCGGGGACGAGGACGATCGCGCCCCGCCCCCGGGCCAGTGCCGCCTCGACCGCGGCCAGGTAGACCTCGGTCTTGCCCGAGCCGGTGACGCCGTGGAGAAGCAGCTTGCGCGGCGCGCCGGCCTCGCCGTCGAGCGCGGCGACGATCTCGGCGACGGCGCGCTCCTGCTCCTCGAGCAATCGCGGCCGGCCGGCCGCACCGCTGAGCGCGGCGTCACCCGGGCGACGGCGCACCCGCGAGCTGCGGGTCGAGATCAGCCCGCGCTCCTCCAGCCGCCGCAGGACCTGGCGGTCGGCACCGACCGCGGCGGCCATCTCGCCGGCCGACATCTCCCCCCCACCCAGGGCCTCCAGCGCCGCCCGCTGCTTGGCGCCAAGCCGCCCCGCCCCGGCAAGCGCCTCCTCGCCGGCGGCCGTGATCTCGGCGCGCAGCTCGGTCCGCGAGCGAACCCGCTGACCGCCGGCCCCCGTCCCGGGCGGCAGCACCAGCTGCAAACCGCGAGAGGGCGTCGAGCAGTACTCGCCGGCCACCCAGAGCCCGAGGCGGACGAGCTCCGCCGGCACGCCTGCCTCCAGCGCTTCCAGGGGCTCGGCGAGGCGCTCCTGCGGCAGCGCGGAAGTCTCGGCGAGGTCGACGATCACGCCCAGCGTTCTTTTCCGCCGACCGAACGGCACCCGCACCACGCTGCCAACCTCGAGACCCGCCATCTCCTCCGGCAGCCGGTAGTCGAAGGGACCGCGCAGGGCGCGGGCGGTCGTCAGCGGCTCGACCTTGGCAATCACCCACCCAAGCTATGGAGAAAGGCGGACGGCGGGATATCCTGCCCGGCGATGGCTCTCAACCTCAGCCCCGGCGAGCAGGTGATCTTCCAGGGCCACCCCTCGTGGCGGGCGATCCTCGGCTTCTACCTGAAAGGGATCCTGGTCGCCGCGATCGTCGGCGTGATCGCCAAGCTGGCCGGCGCCGGCAGCGCGACCGTCTTCCTGATCGTCCTCGTCGTGATCGCCGTCACCGTCCTCGCCGGCTTCGTCAAGCGGGTCGCGACGACGTACACGATCACCAGTCGCCGCCTCAACATCAAGCGCGGCATCGTCTCGCGCGAGATCCAGGAGACGCGACTGGAGCGGGTGCAGAACGTCAACTACCGCCAGTCGGTCTACCAGCGAGTGATGCAGATCGGCGACGTCGACTTCGACACCGCCGCGACCGACGACTACAACTTCGTCTTCGTCGGCGTCGCCGACCCTGGCGACGTCGTCCATCGAGTGGACCAAGCCACGGGTGCCGAGGCACCGGGCACTCACGGCCTCGGCGAGGCCCAGCCGCCGAGCAGCTAAGCGGGGGTTGCCGCAGCTGAGCCCGCGGCGTCGCGCAGCGCATCCGCGCGGTCAGTCGCCTCCCAGGTGAAGTCCGGGCCCTCGCGGCCGAAGTGGCCGTATGCCGCCGTCTTGCGGTAGATCGGCCGGTGCAGGTCCAGGTAGCGGCGGAAGGCGCCGGGGCGCAGGTCGAACTCGGCTTCGACCAGGCGCGAGAGCTCCATGTCCGGCAGCTTGCCGGTGCCGAAGGTCTCGACCATCAGCGAGACGGGGTGGGCGACACCGATCGCGTAGGCGACCTGGACCTCGCAGCGCTGCGCCAGCTCGGCGGCGACCAGGTTCTTGGCGACGTGCCGCGCCGCGTAAGCGGCGGAGCGGTCGACCTTGGACGGGTCCTTGCCCGAGAAGGCGCCGCCGCCGTGGCGAGCCATGCCGCCGTAGGTGTCGACGATGATCTTGCGCCCGGTGAGACCGGCGTCGCCGACCGGGCCGCCGATCACGAACTTGCCGGTCGGGTTGACGAGGAAGCCCTCGCGCAGCGCGGCCTCGTCGTAGAGGCCGTTCGCCTCGGCCTCGAGCACCGGCGCGACGACGTGCTGCCAGAGGTCGGGCTTGATCGTCGCCTCCGAGTCGATCCCCTCGGCGTGCTGAGTCGAGATCAGCAGCTTCTCGACCCGCACCGGGCGGCCATTCGCGTAGCGGACCGTGACCTGGGTCTTGCCGTCGGGGCCGAGGTAGTCGAGCGTGCCGTCCTTGCGCACCGCGGCGAGGCGCTCGGCGAGCCGGTGGGCGAGGTGGACCGGCATCGGCATCAGCGCATCGGTCTCGTCGGTGGCGTAGCCGAACATCATCCCCTGGTCTCCGGCCCCGGCCAGCAGCAGTTCGTCGTCGGTCGAAGGGCCGGTGCGGGTCTCGTGCGAGGCGTCGACGCCCTGGGCGATGTCGGGCGACTGCTTGTCGAGCGAGACGAGGACCGAGATGTGGTCGCAGTTGTAGCCGTAGTCGCCGTGGTCGTAGCCGATGTCGCGGATCGTCTCGCGGACCAGCTCGGGCACGTCGAGGTGGACGTCGGTTGAGATCTCGCCCGAGACGACCGCCATGCCGGTGTTGACCAGGGTCTCGCAGGCGACCCGCCCCTGGGGATCGCCCGCCATCACGGCGTCGAGGATGGAGTCGGAGATCGCGTCGCAGACCTTGTCGGGATGACCCTCGGTGACCGACTCGGAAGTGAAGAGGTACTCGCCCTCGGCGAGCGGCTGGATGGTTGACATTCGCGAAGCGTACCGGGGGCCAGTCAGCGACGGCGGCCCGTGTGCGGAACGAAATCGATGATGAGCGGGACGCCCTCGAGGCCGTAGGCCTCGCGCATCCGGTTCTCCAGGTGGTAGGCCCAGTCGCGGACGATCAGCTTGCGGTCGTTGACCTGGATCGCGAAGCGCGGCGGGCTCTCGCCGATCTGCGCCGAGTAGTAGAGGCGCAGCCGCCGGCCGCGCCGCGAGGGCGGCGGCGTCGTCGCGACCACGTCGGCGACGAAGCGGTTCAGCTCCGGGGTCGGGATCCGCTCGGCGGCACGGTCGGCGAGCCGCAGGGCCTTGGGCAGCAGCTTGTCGACGTTGCGCCCGTAGAGCGCCGAAGCGGTGACGACCTCGGGCCGCAGGCGCAGCTTGCGCTCGACCCGCGCCCGCGCGTCGTCGACGTCGGTCATGCCGATGTCCCACTTGTTGAGGACGAGCAGGGTCGCGCAGCCGGCCCGCATCGCCATCTCGGAGATCCGCAGGTCCTCCGCCGTCACCCCGTCGGCGGCGTCGCAGACGACGATCGCCACGTCGGCCCGCTCGACCGCCAGCTCGGAGCGCAGCTGCGCGTAGTAGTCGACCGTCCCGGCGACCTTGGAGCGCCGGCGCAGGCCCGCGGTATCGACCAGCAGGACCGGGCGCCCATCGACCTCGAGCTCGGTGTCGATCGCGTCGCGGGTCGTTCCGGCCCGCTCGGAGACGATCACCCGCTCGCTGCCGAGGAATGCGTTGACCAGCGAGGACTTGCCGGCGTTGGGGCGACCGACCACGGCGATGTGGACGGCCTCCTTGCCTGCTGCCGGCGGCGGCAGCTCCCCCAGCAGCTCGACGATCCGGTCGAGCAGGTCGCCCGTGCCGAGCCCGTGCGTCGCCGAGACGGCCATTGGGTCGCCGAGGCCGAGCTGGTGGAACTCGGCGGCGACGTGCTCCTCGCCGGGGCGGTCGGCTTTGTTGACGACGACGAGGACGGGGACGTCGGCGCCGCGCAGCGTCTTCGCCAGCTCGGCGTCTCCGGCCCTGACCCCGGCCCGGCCGTCGACGACGAGCAGGATCGCCTCGGCCTCGGCGATCCCGATCCGCGCTTGGCGCTGCACGTCCTCGGCCAGCTCGCTCTCGTCGGCGAGGTCGATGCCGCCGGTGTCGAGCAGGTCGAAGGCGACGCCGTTCCACTCACAGGGAACGCGCTTGCGGTCGCGCGTGACACCGGGCTCGGCGTCGGTGACGGCCTCACGGCCGCCCGCAAGCCGGTTGACCAGGGTGCTCTTGCCGACGTTGGGGAAGCCGACGACGGCGACGGTCGGCTTGCTCACGCGATCCCCCGCTCCCGAGCCAGCTCGACAATCCGCCCGACGACCTCGTCGAGGCCGAGGTCGGTCGTATCGATCTCGACCGCATCATCGGCCGCCCGCAGGGCACTGTGCTCACGGTTCTCGTCGCGCTCGTCGCGCTCGCGCTGGGCGGCGAGCACCGCGGTCTCGTCCTCGCCGGTCTGCGCGGCCCGGCGACGGGCACGCTCCTCAGCCGATGCGGTGAGAAAGACCTTCAGCGGCGCCTCGGGGCTGACCACGGTGCCGATGTCGCGGCCCTCGGCTACATAGCGACCGGCCTCGATCAGCTGCCGCTGGCGCGCAACCATAGCCTCACGCACCGGTGGGTGGACAGAAGCGCGCGAGGATGCCTCGGTCACGCCGGGCTCGCGGATCGCGACGCCGACGTCGCGACCGTCGAGATCGACCCGCTCGCCCTCGAAGCCGATACGCAACGAGCGCGCCAGGGCGCCGATCTCATCGGGATCGTCGAGGTCGACGTCACGCTCGATCCCGGCGAGAGCCACGCAGCGGTACATCGCCCCGGAGTCGAGGTAGGTGAAGCCGAGCGCCGCCGCAACGGCGCGGGCGACGGTTGACTTGCCGGCCCCGGCGGGCCCGTCGATCGCGATGACCATGGGCGGCAGCGTATGCGCGTCGATCCACCGGCGCGGATCAGCCGCTGGCCAGCGAGGCGAGGTCCGCTTCGAAGCCGGGGTAGCTGACCGCGGCGGCGTCCATGCCGGTGACCTCGACCCCCTCGCGCGATGCGAGACCGGCGATCGCGCCGAACATCGCTATGCGGTGGTCGCCTTGGGAGTCGATCGTGCCGCCGCGCAGGCCGCCCCCGCCCTCGATTCGCATGCCGTCCTCGCTCGTCTCCACAGCCGCGCCAAGCCCCCGTAGGGCGGCGCTCACGGTGTCGATCCGGTCGCTCTCCTTGCGACGCAGCTCGGCGGCGTCGCGGATCGTCGTCTCGCCCTCGGCGAAGCAGGCGGCGAGGGCGACCAGCGGCAGCTCGTCGATCGCCAGCGGGACGTCGGCGCCACTGACTTCGGTGCCTCGCAGCTCCGAGGAGCGGACGCGAAGCCGTCCGCTCGGCTCCCCCCCGCGCTCGCCCTCGGGCTCGACCTCGATCTCTGCACCCATGCGGTCGAGGATCGAGAGCAAGCCCGTCCGGGTCGGGTTGAGGCCGACCCCGGCGAGGGTGACGTCGCTGTCGGCAACGAGCAGCGCCGCAACGATGAAGAAAGCGGCAGAGGAGAAGTCGGCCGGGACGGCGATCTCGCCGGGTTCGAGGCGCGCCGCCGGCCGCACGGTGACGGCGCCCTCGCCGCGCTCGATCTCGGCCCCTGCCGCGGCCAGCATCCGCTCGCTGTGGTCGCGGCTCGGCAGCGGCTCGACGATCCGCGTCTTGCCGTCGGCCAGCAGGCCGGCGAACAGCAGGCAGGACTTGACCTGGGCGCTCGCGACGGGCATCTCGTACTCGATGCCGTTGAGCGGCGCGGCCTCGATCCGCAGCGGCGGCAGGCGACCCTCGCGGCACTCGATCCGGGCCCCCATCAGGCGTAGCGGCGCCGCGATCCGGTCGACCGGGCGACGGCGAATCGAGTCGTCGCCGTCGAGCGTCCACGCGCCCGCCTCCTGACCGGCAAGCCAGCCCGGCAGCAGGCGCAGCAGGGTGCCGGCGTTGCCTACGTCGATCGCGGCCGGCGCGGCCGCCCGCAGGCCGACCCCGCGCATGCGCAAGCGCGACTCGAGCGCGTCCGCGCCAATCCCCTCGACCTCGGTGCCCAGGGCTCTGACCGCGGCGAGGGTCGAGCGCGTGTCGGCCGCGTCGAGGTAGTTCTCGATCACGGTCTCCCCCTCGCCCATCGCCGCGATAAGCGCCGCCCGGTGGGAGACCGACTTGTCGGGCGGCGGCCTGAGGCTGCCGCTGAGCGGTCCCGATGGGTCGAACCGGGTCGGCAAGGAAATCGTCAGTCCCCGGCGAGCACGTTCGCGCTGTGGCCCAGCTCACGGACCAGCTCCGCGGCGCGCTCGGCCTGCTCCTCGCTTGCCACCCAGAGCGAGATCGCGCCGGACTTCATATCGGTGGCGGGGTGCAGCGCCATGTCCTCGATGTTCACCCCGGCCTCGCCCAGCGCCAGCGCCAGCTCGGCGACGATGCCGGGACGGTTGGCGACGATGACACGCAGCTCGCGCAGCTCGCCGCCCTCCGAGTCGGCCTCGAGCAGACCGCGTCGATCGGCACCGGCCTTCGCATGCCAGGCGGCAATGGCATCCGTGTCGCCCGCGCCGATCAGCTCCCGCGCCTCGCCCAAGCGGGCGATCGCGTCGTCGATCGCGGCCGTGACCGCGTCGCTGTTGCCGCTGAAGATGTCGCCCCAGATCGAGGGGTTCGAGCCGGCCACCCGGGTCGCGTCGCGGAAGCTCGGGCCGACCTCGGGGAGGCGCTCGGAGTCGCGGGTCAGCTCCGCCGCCGCCTGGGCGGCGAGGACGTTGGCCAGGACGTGCGGCAGGTGGCTGACCGTCGCCATCAGCCGGTCGTGCGCGGCGGCGTCGATCGCCTGCGGGCGCGCGCCGAGCCCGGCGATCGTCCGCTGCAGGCGGTCGTAGAGGATGCCGCTCGAGTTCTCTGTCGGCGTCAGGTACCAGCGGGCGCCGTCGAAGAGGTCGGCGCGCGCATTCGCCACCCCTGCGGTCTCGGCCCCCGCCAGCGGGTGCCCGCCGATGAAGCGCTCGTCTCCGCCGAACGCGGCGACGAGCTGGCGCTTGGTCGAGCCGGCGTCGGTGACGACCGCGTCCTCGCCGCTGGCCTCGAGCGCCGCCGCAACCAAATCCGGCAGGGCCGAGACCGGCCCGGCGCAGAAGACGACCTCGGCGCCGGCGCACGCCTCCTCGATCGAGCCCGCCGGCTCGTCGATCGCGCCCAGCTCGAGGGCCCGCTCGACGCTCGGCCGGTTCGGGCCCCAGCCGACGACCTCACTGCCGAGCCGCTCCTTCGCGGCGAACCCGATCGAGCCTCCGATCAGGCCCACCCCGAGGACGGCCGTACGCATCAGCCGCGCCGCGCCCTGACCGCTGCCGCCAATCCCTCCAGCGCCGTGACCGTGTGATCCCAGTCGATGCAGGGATCGGTGATCGATTGCCCGTAGACGAGCGAGTCGCCGTCGCCGAGGTCCTGGCGACCCTCGACCAGGAAGGACTCGAGCATGACGCCGACGATCGCCGCGTTGCCGACGGCCACCTGGTCGCCGATCTCAGCCGTGGCGAGCATCTGCTTTGCGGGGTCCTTGGCGCTGTTGTCGTGCGAGGCGTCGATCACCAGGCGCTCGGCGAGGCCAGCGCCGGAGAGCATCTCCAGCGCCCGCGCGACGCCCTCGGGGTCGCAGTTGGGGCCGCCGCGACCGCCGCGCAGGATGACGTGACCGTCGGGATTGCCGACGGTGTGGAGGATCGCCGGCCGACCGGCGTCGTCGATCCCGGCGAAGGCGTGGGGAGCCGCCGCGGCGCGCACCGCGTCGACCGCCACCTGGACGTTTCCGTCGGTGCGATTCTTGAAGCCGATCGGCATCGAGAGGCCGGAGCCGAGCTGGCGGTGGATCTGACTCTCCGTGGTACGGGCGCCGATCGCGCCCCAGGCGACCGTGTCGGAGATGTACTGCGGCGTGATCGGGTCGAGGAACTCGCAGCCGATCGGCAGGCCGAGGTCGAGCACCTGCAACAGCAGGGTGCGCGCCATGCGCAGCCCGGCGTTGACGTCGCAGGAACCGTCGAGGTAGGGGTCGTTGATCAGCCCCTTCCAGCCGGTCGTCGTCCGCGGCTTCTCGAAGTAGACGCGCATCGCCACCAGCAGGTCGTCGTTCAGCCCCGCGGCCAGCTCGGCGAGGCGGCCGCCGTACTCGAGCGCCCCCTCGACGTCGTGGACGCTGCAGGGGCCGACCACGACCAGCAACCGGTCGTCGACCCGCTCGAGCACGTTCTCGACGTCCTTGCGCCCCTTCACCACGACCCGCTCGCGCTCCTCGCCGAGCGGCAGGTCGCCGAGCAGGGCTTCCGGCGGAACCAGCTCGACGACCCGCTCGATTCGCTGGTCGCGAACCCGGTCCCGCCCCTCCTGTCGCATTCCGATGATCATCTCCTCGCCGCCTTTCTCCACGTCCGAGACTCTACTTTCCGTGCGGGTTTCGCCATGCGAGCGCGGGCATCGCGAAACACGCGAACCATTCGAACCGGCGCCCGGCCAAACGCTCTATGGAAGCGGCACGAAGCCGCCAGGCCGGACGCCTAGCTAAATCGCCAGGTATAGAAAGGGCAGACAGGGGCAACCGCAGCGCGCCGTGCGCACATGCTGCTCGCGATGTCGCCTGTTCGCTTCACTTCCCTTGAGTTTGTAGCAGGCAGGCGGCGATTAGTCGAGGTACGGCTCGATCCATGCGCGGTAGAGGGCGAAGAACTCCTGAGATGCATCGCGGGCACGAATGGCGGCATCATGCAGCTTCCCCGCGCGCAGGCGCACGTATTCGTGCTCGATTTCTACGCGAGCGTCTTGACCTCTGACCAGCCGGCGACACAGATTGCCGTCGATGACCTTCGCTCTTCGCAGCGCCTCGAACGCGTTCTTGGCACGAAAGCCCTCACCGCCGGGAGGATCGCTGGGCAGATCCACCAGACGAACACCATCCCGCGCCATGTCGCCGACGAAGCCCTGGAGGCGCCCGACGGCTCGCTCGACCGCCTGAACGCGATTGTAGGCAGCCATGTCATCAGTAGTTTCGAACGCCGCCTTGAACTCGCCACGGTCGAAGTCGACCCCGAAGGTCTTCATCGCGTGCTCCAGCGCTTCGTGTTGCCGCGGGAACTCGTCGACGTGGGCGACGATCCTGCGCACGAGGCGCTTGCGCTCTGCTTTGCGCAGCTCTCGCCGGGTCATCGGTGCTGGGCCAGAAACCGGTCTGCCCGGGCCAGTGCGCGCTGCTTGCGTTCCTCATCGATCTTTTCACCACGTCGTCGCAAAGCAGCTTCTCGGCGCCGCAAACCCGACCACACGTCGTCCCGATCGACAAGCACGCGCCCGTCCTCGAGCGCCATAGCGAGGAACGTCGGGTCGTCTTCGGCGTCCTCGAGCCGAACGACGTCTACCGACTCCCCGATGACGCCTCCGAGCTTGCTGGTGAGGTCGAGTACTCGATCGAAGCTCGAGTCCCGCAGATCGGCGATCACGTCGACGTCGCTGCCCGCGGTGTCGTCACCTCTCGCCATCGAGCCGAAGAGCATCGCGAAGCGGACGTTGTGTTCGGTCCGTAGCACCTCGCGTAGCTTGGCGATCAGGGGCCAGTGTGCGCGCACGTATTGGCTCTCCGCGAACGGCAGCTGGAGCTTGCGGGGCGACGGTCGCGTCGCTCGCAGCGCGCCTTCGTTCACCGCCCGCCGCAGCGTGCGCTCGCTGACGCCGACCTCTTTCGCGACGAAATCCAGAGCAGCCATGCGTCCATTATATCGGATCATGTGTCCGATATTTCGTAGCATATGTCCGATAGCTCGCCGAAATCGGCGTGGAAGAGAGGCTCTCGAGCCGGTTCCTAATCCAGGATCTCGCCGAGCGCCGCGAGAAAGCGGTCGTTCTCGGCCGGGGTGCCGTAGCTGACGCGGATGTGACCGGGGTCGCCGAGGGGGGTGCCGGGACGAACCGCTATCGAGTGCTCGGCAAGACCGGCGACGACCTCTTTCTCGTCGGCGTCGCCGAGGTCGATCCAGGAGAAGTTGGTCTGGGTCTCGGCGGTGCTCAGGCCGAGTTCCTGCAGGCCCGCCTCGACGCGGACGCGCTCGACCAGGGTGCGCTCGACCCGCTGCTCGACGTCGTCCTGGTGCAGGATCGCCTCGGCCGCCGCCGCCTGGGCGAGGGCATTGACGCTGAACGGCTGGCGCACGGCGTCGACCGCGGCGCGAAACTTGGCCGAGCCGAGGGCGAAGCCGACCCGCAGGCCGGCGAGGCCGTAGACCTTGCTGAAGGTGCGCAGGACGACCAGGTTGGGGAAGTCGGCGAGCAGGTCGACGGTCGCGTCGGGGTCGTCGACCGTCTGGAACTCCACGTAGGCCTCGTCGAGGACGATCGTCACGTGCGCCGGAATACGCTCGCAGAAGGCCGCGACCCGCGCCGCGGGCAGGTGGGTCCCCGTCGGGTTGTTCGGGTTGCAGACGATCGCCAGCTGGGTCGCGGCGGTGACCTCGGCCGCCATCGCGTCGAGGTCATGGACCTCGCCCTCGGCGAGCGGCACGCGGACCTCCCTTGCGCCGGTCAGCGCCGCCAGGTGCGGGTACATCGAGAAGGACGGCCAGGCGTAGAGGATCTCGGCGCCGGGCTCGCAGAGCGCCTCGGCGGCGGCGAGCAGGATCTCGCAGGAGCCGTTGCCGACGGCGACCCGGCCGGGCTCGGTCTCGTAGCGCTCGGCGATGCGACGGCGCAGCAGCGTCGCGTCCGGGTCGGGGTAGCGGTTCATCGCGCCCGCCGCCTCGCGGATCGCCTCGACCACCTTCGGGTGCGGCGGCGTCGGCGACTCGTTCGAGGCGAGCTGCGCGATGCCGCCGGCGGCGATCGCCTCGGGCGCCTGCCCGGTCGGCACGCCGGCCTGGTAGCCCGGGATGCGGGCCAGCTTCTCCGCGAAGGTGACGGTCATCGCTCCATTGTGCCGACCCGGCCCGCTACTGCGCCGCGTGAAGGTCGGTGCGCAGGTCCTGGGTCGCGCCGAGGTAGACATGGGCGCTGGCGTGGTCCGCCGGCGCGTAGTAGTGGACCATCGCCCGGATCACCCGCGGCATCGAGCCGGGCACCGGGATCTCACGGCA
This sequence comes from Actinomycetota bacterium, assembly GCA_047519745.1. Lineage (GTDB taxonomy): Bacteria > Actinomycetota > Thermoleophilia > Solirubrobacterales > 70-9 > VRUE01. The sequence goes on from JAPVSJ010000009.1 coordinate 71,386, forward strand.
GCAGAGCAACGGCACCGCATCGAGGCCGAGACTGCGTGCGGCGACCGCCGGGAACTCGGCGTCGAGGTCGTCGGTCGTCGTGAACAGGCAGCTGACCATCGCCTCCGGCGCCAGCTCGTTGCGATCGAGCAGCTCCCGCATCAGCTCGGTTGTCGCCCCGGCGATCGCCTCAGGCTCATTGGCGTCCGCCTGCACGGCGCCCCGCACGGCGAAGAGTCGCTGGCTTCCGTTCGTGCTCATACCGGGGCATCTTCCCAAAGCCGGCCACACAAGGGGGACGAATTTGCTTCCGCTGCGACTTGGGGTAGCGTCGGCGCATGGCAGTCGAGACCGCCGAATTCCGCTTCTCCACCCGGGGGGACGGGGATGTCATCGACTTCACGGGCGAGGTTCAGGGGACGATCGACGAGATCGGCGCGACCTCCGGGCAGGCGCTCGTCTTCGTGCGCGGCTCGACCGCGGCAATCTCGACGATGGAGTTCGAGCCGGGCGGGGTCCACGACCTGCGGGCGATGCTGGAGCGACTGATTCCCGCCCAGGGCGAGTACGAGCACAACCGGCTCAACCACGACACCAACTCCCACGCCCACCAGCGGGCGACGCTGATCGGGCCGTCGGAGACCGTGCCGATCCTCGACGGCCGGCTGGTGCTCGGCACCTGGCAGCAGCTGGTGCTGCTCGACTTCGACGACCGCCCGCGCGAGCGAACCATCGTCGTCCAGATCACCTACTGAGGCCGCTCGCCTTCGGCTCCTCCTGTCTCGCGCAGCGTGGCAATCTCGTCAGCACTGAGGCGACGTGCTTTGCCCTCCCCGAGCCCGCCGAGCTCGATCGGGCCGAAGCGGACGCGCCGCAGCGCGACCACGTCGTTCCCGATCGCCTCGGCCATGCGGCGCACCTGGCGATTGCGACCCTCGCGCAGGACGATCTCGATCTCGCGCTCGCCGAGGCGTTGCACCTGGGCCGGTGCCGTCGGCCCGTCCTCCAGCTGGACCCCGCTCGCGAGACGACGCAGGTCCGCCTCGGCGGGCGGGCGTCGCAGCCGCACCCGGTAGGTCTTGCGAACTTCGTAGCGAGGATGCGTCAACCGGTTGGCCAGCTCACCGTCGTTCGTCAAGAGCAGCAGGCCGGTCGAGTCGACATCGAGCCGCCCGACCGGATACAGCCGTGCCCGTGAGTCGACCAGCTCGACCACCGCCGGCCTCTTCCCAGGCTCGCGCGCGGTCGAGACGACCCCGGCGGGCTTGTTGACCGCCCAAACCTCGAGCGCCTCAGCCCCGACCAAGCTCCCATCCACGCGAACCTCGTCGCCTTCCTCCACATCCCGCGCCGGATCCCGTACAACCTCCCCACCAACCGTCACACGCCCGGCAGCAACAATCACCTCGGCTTTCCGCCGGGAAGCGACCCCCCCGTGCGCGAGGAACTTCGCGAGGCGCACTACTCGGCGCGCTGTTCGCCGGCTTTGAGGAGTCGCTCGCGCAGCTCCCGCTCGTCCTCAGGCGTCGGATCGAACTGCGACGGATCGGGCAGCTGGTCGAGCCCCGCGAGACCGAAGAGACGCTCGAACAGCTCGGTCGTCTTGAACAACGCCGCGCCGAACTGCGAGCGACCGGACTCCTCGATCAGGCCGCGCTCGGCCAGCGTCTGCACCGCCGACTCCGAGGAGACGCCGCGGATCCGTGCAACCTCCGGCCGCGAGACGGGCTGCAGGTAGGCGACGATCGCCAGCGTCTCCGCCTGCGCCTGGGTCAGCGGCGGCGTGCGTGGCTTGGCGAGCAGCCGCCGTGCCGCGTCCTCGCTGGAGGGATCGCTGGCCAGGGCGAAGCCGCCGGAGACCTCGCGCAGGACGACGCCGCGACGCCCCTCGGCGAGATCTTCGCGCAACAGGTCGATCGCCTCGGCGACCTGGCCCTCGGTCGCCTCGGTCGCCTCGACCAGATCGGGCAACGAGACCGCTTCCGGTGAGAGAAAGAGCAGCGCCTCGATCGTGCGGCTCAAGTCGCTCATGCCTTGCCCGCCTCCTGCCTGCGGATCTCGATCGGCCCGAGCGGCTCGCTCTGCCGCCAGGTCACCTCGCCCTTGCGGTAGAGCTCGAGCAGGGCGAACAGGGTCACCGCCTGCGTCAGACGGTCCTCGCCGCCGAACTGCTCGTCGAAGTCGATGCTGGTGCGACCGGAAAGCGCGTCGCGCAGGGCGCGCAGCCGGCGCTCGAGCGAGACCGTCGGCCGGATATGGCTGATGTCGACCGGCGGCGGCGCGACCAGCAGGTCGCCGAGCGCCGCACCGAGCCGTTCCGGGTCGTAGGCGGCGACCGCCGCGTCGATTGCGACGCGACGCAGGCTCGAAGGCAGCGGCACCGACCGGTAGAGGTAGCCGCGCGCCGCCTCGAAGCGCTCCGACAGCGCCGTCGCGGCAGCGCGGTAGCGGCGGTACTCGAGCAGCCGCGCCAGCAGCTCCTCGACCGCCTCCTCCGGCCCCAGCTCCTCGAGCTCTGGGTCGGCCCCTGGCAGCATCAGCCGCGACTTCAGCTCCAGCAGGGAGGCGATCAGGACGAGGAACTCGGTCGCCACCTCCAGCTCCAGGTCGCCCTCACGCTCGAGGTGCTCGATGTAAGCGACGACGACCTCGGCCAATTCGACCTCGAGCAGGTCGACCTCCTCGCGCAACAGGACCGCGATCAGCAGATCGAACGGCCCGGCGAAGACGTCGAGCTCCAAGTCGAGATCGGCGACGGCCATCGCTTTAAGGGTAAGCCGGAGCGCCGACGCCCATGCGCTCGCGCATCTCGGCCAGCGTCGGTGCGGCGATCGCGCGCGCCTTTTCGGCGCCAATGGCGAGCGCTGCCTCCAGCGCCGCCTGGTCGGGCCGCAGCTCGGCGTAGCGCTCCTGCAGCGGCGCCAGCATCTCGACCACACCCTCGGCCACAGCGGCCTTGAAGTCACCGTAGCCGGCCCCGTCGAACTCGCGCTCGATCTCGACCGGATCGACGCCGCGGGCGACGGCGAGGACGTCGATCAGGTTGGTCACGCCCGGCTTGTCCTCGGCGCGGACGACCTCCCGTCCCGAGTCGGTGACGGCGCTGCCGAGCTTCTTGCGGATCGCAGCCGGCTCGTCGAGCACGAAGACGGTGCCGGCCTCGCTCGAGGCGGTCGTCGACATCTTCTGCTCCGGCTCCTGCAGGTCCATGATCCGTGCCCCGACCTCCGGCACGACCAGCTCCGGCACCACCAGGGTCTCGCCGAAGCGGCCGTTGAAGCGGCGGGCGATCTCTCGCATCAGCTCGACGTGTTGACGCTGGTCGTCGCCGACCGGCACCTCGGTCGCCCGGTAGGCGAGCACGTCGGCGGCCATCAGCACCGGGTAGTAGAAGAGCGCCGCCGAGGCCAGCTCTCGCTGGCGGCCCGACTTTTCCTTGAACTGGTGCATGCGGTCGAGGTCGCCGTGCGCGGTGACCGCCGATAGCAGCCAGGTCAGCTCGGTGTGCTCGTGCACGTCGGACTGGCGGAAGAGGATGCAGCGCTCTGGGTCGAGGCCAGCGGCGAGCAGGATCGCGGTCGTGTCGTAGACGCGTTCGCGCAATTCCACCGGGTCGTAGGCGACCGAGAGCGCGTGCAGGTCGACGATGCAGAAGATCGCCGGCTCGCCCCGCTCCTGGCCCTCGACGTACTGGCGGATCGCGCCGATGTAGTTACCGAGGTGCTTGCGGCCGGTGGGCTGGATGCCGCTGAAGATGATCGGGGCGCTCACCCCGCGGAGACTAGTTCGCCGCAGTCGCAATCGGCGCTGTGACCGCACTCGCCGGCGGCTGCCGCGCCTCCAGCCGGGACGGCTTTCACTTGCTTCCGTGGGTTTTCGATCCCGAAGCCGGCGACTATGCCGCCGGCGATCATCAGCAGGCCGGCGATCAGCACGCCGAGGTGGAAGGCCGCGGTCGACGCTTCGGGCGCCTTGGAGGTCAGCGGTCCGGTGGCGACTTGGCTACCGACGCTCGCGTCGAATTTGGCCGAGATCACCGCGCCTAGTACGGCTATCGCCAGCAACCCGGCGACGCGTGAGATGCCGTTGTTGACGCCGGAGGCGATGCCGACGTGTCGTTCCTCGACCGAGTCGAGCACG
>JAPVSJ010000010.1:0-23482 GCA_047519745.1 Actinomycetota bacterium
CATCGAACAACCTCCCTCTATAGAGAAAGAGAAAGACCCTCCCCGACCGCGGAGAGGGCCTCATCTCAGGCCGGTTGTTCGACTGCTATCAGGAGCGCACCGGTGGCGATCAGCGCGACGGTGAGGCTGGCCAGTCCCGCGACGCGGGCGCCGCCCGCTGATGGCGCACCACTCCCATCGGCGCTGTTCGAGGACACAGGGGTGGCGAGGACTCCGCGGAAGATGCGGCCGAGACCGGTGGCCTGGTACTCGATCGGTCCCGCAGTCGATGACTTCGCGTGCGAACTCACGTATCTCTCTCCTTGTCCCTCGAGCCCCTCTGCCGACCGCTTCCCCAGCGGCCCTTCGTGGCTCGGTTGTCCCTGTTCCCTGCTTTGCGTACCTCGTTGGCTATACCGATGCGGTTCCCAACGGAAGACGCGCCCAGATGTAAACACGCTGGTACGGACTTGTCAAGATACGCACGTGGTATTACTGAAAGTGATGCGTGATTTGCAGGGATTTATCGTGCAGAGCTTTATCTGTGAAACCTCACGGGTTCCCAGATAAGTCGGCGTTCGAGCCGGGTACGCGCTGTTCTCAGGCGGCTATGCGCCGGGCGGTGGAGCCGGCGGAAGACGGATCGAGGCGATAGAAGGCGAGGAGGTACTCCACCAGGGGCGCGGTGAGGTCGCCCAGCTTGCCGGCCCTGCCGTGCAGCACCTCGCTACCCACGCGGGAGGCGATGCCGCCGACGATCACAGCCTCGACCTCGGGTGCAGGGATGGAGCGCGAGGGCAGGTCGGGGGCGGCGGCGCGCAGGAGGGCCCCGTAGCGGCGCAGCCACTCGTGATAGCTGAGCGCCATCTGCTCCCCCGCCGAGGGCGCCTCGACGAAGAGGAGGCGGGCCAGATCGGGCTCCGAGGCGAGGGCGTCCAGGCCGGCGGCGAGCGAGGCCTCCACCCTCCCCTCGATCGTCGCCTCGGCGTCGCAGTGGCGGACGAGAACCTCCAGAAGCCGTTCGTGACCGGCGTCGTGGGCGGCCGCGAAGCACTCCCGCTTGCCGGCGAAGTTCTTGTAGAAGGCGTTGCGCGAGACGGCCGCCGCCTTGACGATGTCGGCGACCGACGTCGCTTCGTAGCCGCGCTCGGCGACGACGCGAGGAACAGCGTCGATCAGGCGCTGGCGCTGGTCGCGCAGCACCTCCTCGGGGGCGAGCGCGTGCCGGCCGCGCGGAAGGCGGCGCGGCGCTGCTGCTCTGGAGCTGGCGCTGGCCCTTGCCATATCGGAACCCCTACGTACCCGTCAAAAGTACAGTGTAGTTCTCAAATGCCCCGCGGGTCAACGGCGGGCGGAACCGTGCTCAGTCTTCGTCGAGACCCGGGATCGGCTCGTCGGGCAGCTCACCGTGGATTTCCGCAAGGCCTATGAGGTCGTTGCGATCGCGGGCTCGACCGGCAAGGCGCTTGAAGCCGACGATGCTGCTGAGGCCCGCGACGAGGAACTCGACATCTCCGTAGTCGGCCGGCATGGCGCGTTCCTCGACAGTCTCGTAGTCGAGCGGCGGGAGTCCGCCCCGCATGATGTCGATCACTCCCGCCCGGGTCTTGGCGCGGAGATGTGTCTGGTCGAGAAGGTGCTCCTCGCGGAGAGGCTCGTCGTCACGAAGGCGGACGCCATCAAGGCTACGAAGCGCGGCAAGCACCCGCCCGTCGTTCTCGGCATCTTCGGGCACCAGGAAGTCGATGTCTTCGGTGGCTCTGACGAACCGGTTGGCAATGACCGAAAAGCCTCCGATCACGACGAAGCGCGCATCCTCGGCGACCATCGCCGCTACGGCGACGTCGAGCTCAGGATCCGCGATGCCCATCGGCTCGCTCGACCGCACGCAGCAGCTTCGCGCCCTGGGCAGAGAGATGCTGACCGCGCCGCAGCAGCTCGCCTATCGGCGTATCCGGTGGAGGCGTCAACGCCCTTCGCTTTTCCGCATTGAGCTCAGCCCACTCTGACTCGTTGCCGGGGGCCATTAGGGGGCGCTTTTTTGGCTGAGCCGCCATATGCCTAATGGTACGCCGCCGGACCACAAAGCGGGCTCGGCACAGCCTGTGCTGGGCGGGACGCTGCAGCCTCAACCCAAGCTGGGGCGCATCTGGCGCAGCCTCTTCACCCGCTCCTCGATCGGAGGGTGGGTGGAGAAGAGGCCGGCGATGCCCTTGCTGGCGAAGGGCTTGACTATGTAGAGGGGCTCGGCGGCCTGGTTGACCTGCATCGGCATGTCGGTCGCCCCCTGCTCAAGGCGCAGTAGGGCGCTGGCCAGCGACTCGGGATTGCCGCAGATTTCGGCGCCTCCGGCGTCGGCGGCGTACTCGCGCTGGCGCGAGATAGCGAGCTGGATGATCGTCGCCGCGAGCGGCGCCAGCAGGACCAGCGCCAGCGAGGCGACGAGGCCGAGCGGCGAGTTGTCGTCGTCGCCGAACCAGAGCAGCATGTAGGCGAGGTAGGTGATCGCGGCGCCGATCGCCGAGGCGACCGACTGGATCAGGATGTCGCGGTTGCGGACGTGGGTGAGCTCGTGGGCGAGGACGCCGCGCAGCTCGTCCTCGGAGAGCAGCTTGGTGATCCCGCGGGTGACGGCGACCGCCGAGTGCTTCGGATTGCGCCCGGTGGCGAAGGCGTTGGGCTGGTCCTGCGGGATCATGTAGAGGCGCGGCATCGGCAGCCCGGCGCGCGTCGTCAGTTCGCGCATGATCTCGTAGAGCCGCGGCGCTTCCGATTCCTCGATCGGCTTGGCGCGGCTCATCGCCAGCGCCATCTTGTCGCTGAAGAAGTAGGAGCCGAGGTTGATCAGCAGGGCGATGCCGAGGAAGAGGGCGGCGGTGCTGGGCCCGCCGATCAGGGCGCCGATGACGACGAGCAGCCCCGAGAGGGACGCCAACAGGATCGTCGTGCGCAGGGTCGCGCCCCAGGTGGATTGCTTGGTCGTGCTCATCGCATTGGCTCCTGTTCGGTTCGGTTGAAGATCGCGCGGAACCGCGAAGTATGGCTGCGAAACGCCGTCCCGGCCATAGGTACCAGCCCCTATCCTCGCCCTGTGACGACCCTGGTCATCGTCGCGCTCGCCGTCCTCGCGATCGCGCTCGCCGTCAACCTCGTCGTCCTGCGGCGCCGCTTCGCGCCGCTCGAAAACGTGATCGAGGAAATGGAGAAGGTCGACCTGAGCCGGCCGGGGCCGCTGCTGCCGGACTCGATCGACGGGATCGGCGAGACCGAGGAGGTCGAGCGGATCGAGCTCGCCTTCCTGCGCATGATCCGCCGCCTCGAAGCCGAGCGGCGCCGCGCCGGCAGCGCCGCCCTGCGCGCCCAGGAGGAGGAGCGGGCGCGGGTCGCGCGCGACCTGCACGACGAGGTCAACCAGTCGCTGACCGGCTTGCTGCTGCGGCTGGAGGCGGTGCGGGAGGCGGCGCCGCCGGCGCTGGAGCCGGAGATCGCCGAGACGCGGGCACTCGCAAACCAGGCGATGCAGGAGCTGCTCTCGCTGGCTCGGCAACTGCGGCCGACGGCGCTCGACGACCTCGGCCTCGCCGCGGCAATCGCCGGGCAGGTGGAGCAGTTGCAGCGCTCCGGGCTGACGGCCGAGTTGGCAACGGAGGGTGATTTCTCCGACCTCGACGACGACGTGCAGCTGGTCGTCTACCGCGTCGCCCAGGAGTCGCTGACCAACGCCGCCCGCCACAGCGAAGCGCAGCGGATCGCCGTGACCCTGCGCCGCTCCCGCGACGCCGTAGAGCTGGAGGTCGCCGACGACGGCCGCGGCTTCGCCTTCGAGCAGTCCGAGCGCGGCCTCGGGATAGGCGGCATGCGCGAGCGGGCACTGCTGATAGGCGCCGAGCTGACGATCGAGTCGCGCCCGGGCGAGGGCACGACCGTACGCCTCTCGGTTTCGGGCTAGCCGAGGACCGTCGGAAACGTCTCCAAGCCCTGATCGCGCGCAGCTTTGTGCAGGCGGATATCCCAGGTGGCAAAGGAGAGTTCCTGTCTTGGCAGTGCAAGCGCGGCGGCCAGGTGCAAGGCATCGAGAGCACGAAGCTCCGTCGAAACGGCGAGGTGTGCCGCCTGCTCCGCCAGCTCTCGATCGACCTCGACCACGCCGAAGGCGAGCCAGTCTCTTTCCACCCTCTCGATCGATCTCGAACCCCCAGCCAGGCCTACGGCCCGCACCGTCTCGACGAAGCAGATTCGGCAGCTGGACCATGCGCTTGCGCTGTCCATCGTTCGCAGGAGCTCGTCACTGCCTTCCTCCTCGATATACCGCTTGACCAGCGCGCTCGCGTCGAGGTAGAGCATTAGCGCTCTTCGTTGCGTTCCGCCAGAATGATCGCCGAAGCAGAACGTCCAGTGCGTAAGGGTCGCGGCGCGTGGCGCGGGCGAGGACGTGCCGGCGGCGTGACCTTCCCTTCGGCCACCAGCCTCCGCATATGTTCACTGCCTCGAGACGAACCGGCCGGAACGATGTCCGCCACATGTCGGCCGCGCACAGTGACTTTGATCTGCTCGCCCTCTTCGACCTTGCGCAGCATGCCGCTCAACCTCGCCTTCAACTCTCGAACGCCGATTTCCAGCATGTGACCACTTTAGCAATTAGATGACCACATCCATCTTGCGTGGATGGGTAAGTCGCCAGAGGACCACGACTCTCCCCTTTCAATTGGGAGACTGGGCGGACTATGCGGGTTTTGATCGCAGACGACCATGGGATCGTTCGCTCTGGGCTGCGGCTGCTGCTCGAGCGCCAGCCCGACATCGAGGTCGTCGCCGAGGCGGCGGATGGGGCCGAGGCGCGCGAGCTTGCGATCCGCGAGCGGCCCGACCTGGCGATCCTCGACGTCAAGATGCCGAAGTTGACCGGACTGCAGGCGACGCGTGAGATCAAGGCGCAGGCGCCCGAGGTCGCGGTGCTGATCCTCTCGATGCACGACGAGGAGCGCTACGTCGACGAAGCGTTGAAGGCGGGTGCGTCGGGCTACGTGGTGAAGACGCAGGCGGACACCGACCTCGTGGCGGCGATCCGGGCGGTCGAGCGGGGCGAGCCGTTCCCCGCCCCCGCGGCGCAGGGCACGCTGACGCCGCGTGAGGAGGAGATCGTCAAGCTCGTCGCCGAGGCGCACACGACGAAGGAGATCGCGGCGATCCTCCACCTCTCCGAGAAGACCGTCGAGAACCACCGAGCCAACGCGATGCGTAAGCTCGGGATGAGAGACCGAGTGGAGTTGGTGCGTTATGCAATCCGTCGAGGACTGATCGAGCCCTGAACGATTACCGCGAGAAGCGCTGGCTCGCCCTGGTTCTGCTCTGCTCGGCGCAGTTCGTCGTCGTCCTCGACGCCTCGATCGTCAACGTCGCCCTGCCGACGATTGGCAAGGCGCTCGACTTCTCCCAGGAGAACCTGCCCTGGGTCGTCAACGCCTACATCCTCACCTTCGGCGGCTTCCTCCTGCTCGGCGGGCGCATGGCGGACCTGCTCGGCAGGCGGCGGGTCTTCATGGGCGGCCTGCTGCTTGTCGCCGCCGCCTCGCTCGCCGCCGGCTTCGCCTCCACCGAGGGGCAGCTGATCGCCGCCCGCGCGGCGCAGGGCCTCGGCGCGGCGATCATCTCCCCAGCCGCGCTCTCGATCGTCACCACCACCTTCAGCGACGGCAGCGAGCGCAACAAGGCGCTCGGCGTCTGGGGCGCGGTCGCCGGCTCCGGCGGCGCCGCGGGCGTCCTGCTCGGTGGCATCCTCACCGACGGCCTCGGCTGGGAGTGGGTGCTCTGGGTCAACGTACCCGTCAGCCTCGTCGCCTTCGCCCTCTCCCCCAGGCTGATCGCCGAAAGCCGCGCCGAGAACGAGACCCGCGCCTTCGACGTCGCCGGCGCGGTCACGGTGACCGCGGCGCTCTCGATCCTCGTCTACGCCGTCGTCGACGCGACCGCGTCCGGCTGGGGATCGACCAAGACGCTCAGCCTGATCGGACTCTCGCTCGTCCTCCTCGCCGCCTTCGTCGCGATCGAGCTGCGGGCGAGGAAGCCGCTCGTGCCGTTCTCGATCTTCCGCATCCGCACCCTGACCGGCGCCAACGTCGTCGGCCTGCTGGTCGGCGCCTCGCTCTTCTCGATGTTCTTCTTCATCTCTCTATATATGCAGCAGGTGCTCGGCTACAGCGCGATCCACGCCGGCCTCTCCTACTTCCCGCTGGCGCTGACGATCATGATCTCCGCCGGGATTGCGTCTCAGCTGGTGACCAAATTCGGCTACAAGCCGGTGCTCGCCGCCGGGCTGCTCTTCATCGTCATCGGGCTCGTCTGGTTCAGCCGCGTCTCGGTCGGCGGCGGCTTCACCACCGACATCCTCGGCCCGTCGCTGTTCGCCGCGGCCGGGCTTGGCTTCGCCTTCGTGACGACGACGATCGCCGCCGTCTCCGGAGTCGAGGAGAGCGAGGCCGGGCTGGCCAGCGGCCTGATCAACACCTCGCAGCAGGTCGGCGGCGCGCTTGGGCTCGCGGTGCTCTCCACCATCGCCACCTCGCACACCAAGAGCCTGCTCGAAAGCGGTGGGACGAGCCCGCTCGGGGCGCTGACCGACGGCTTCCAGGTCGCCTTCCTCGGCGGCGCCGCGATCGCCGCGCTCGGCTTCGTCTTGACGCTGGTCCTGATCCGTGGCACCGACAGCAGGGCCCATGTCGCGCTGGGCAGCCCGGCGGAGGAGGAGCGGACGGCGACGGAGGCCGCGTCCGCATAGCCGACCGCTTCAGTAGGATTTAGCTCGATGCTGTTCTCGACGAAAGCGGAGTACGGAGTTCGCCTCATGGTCGAGCTGGGCCGCCAGCCCGGGTCCGCCCCGGTCTCGCTCAGCGCCGTCGCCGAGGCGGAGCGGTTGCCGCTCTCCTATCTGGAGCACCTGGTCGCCAAGCTGCGCAACGCCGGGCTGGTCAGCTCGACCCGCGGCGCCCACGGCGGCTACCGGCTGGCCCAGCCGGCGGAGACGATCACGCTCGACGAAGTGGTCGAGGCGCTGGAAGGTCAGATCGCCCCGATGGAGTGCTTCCACGAGACCCCGGAGGGCAAGGTGCTCTGCTCGCACGAGTCAGACGGCGACCGTGCCTGCGCGACGAAGCTGCTCTGGACCCGTGTCCAGGGCGGCGTCACCAAGGCGCTCGCTGGCACCACGCTGGCCGAGCTGGTCGAGTTCTCCGGCGGCACGGCGGGTGCCGCCAAAGCGCCCGTCAGCAGCGTTGCCTGATCCCGAATCACCGTCATCAACCGAATCACACGAACGGAGCGAAATTGGCTGAGCTGGAGATACGCAACCTGCACGTGAGCGTCGAGGACAAGCAGATCCTCCGCGGCCTCGACCTCGATGTCGAGAAGGGCAAGGTCCACGCCCTGATGGGCCCCAACGGGTCGGGCAAGTCGACCCTCGCCAACGCGATCATGGGCCACCCGGCGCTCGAGGTGACCGAGGGCTCGATCGTCTTCAAGGGCGAGGACATGACCGAGGCCGATCCCGACGAGCGCTCGCGCGCCGGCCTCTTCATGGCCTTCCAGTACCCCGTCGCCATCCCCGGCGTCTCGGTCAGCAAGTACCTGCGAATGATCCTCAACGCCCGCCGCGAGGCCCGCGACGAAGGCGAGATCAAGATCAAAGAGTTCGCCAAGGTCGCCCAGGAGGCGATGGCGCTGGCCAACATCCCTAAAGAGTTCTCCAGCCGCTACCTCAACGACGGCTTCTCCGGCGGCGAGAAGAAGCGGATGGAGCTGCTGCAGCTGGCGCTGCTGAAGCCGGAGATCGCCGTCCTCGACGAGACCGACTCCGGGCTCGACATCGACGCCCTGCGGGTCGTCGCCGACGGCGTCAACACCTTCGCCGGGCCCGACATGGGCGTCCTGATCATCACTCACTACCAGCGCATCCTGCACATGGTCGAGCCCGACTCGGTCCACGTCATGTTCGACGGGCGGATCGTCAAGGAAGGCGGGCCGGAGCTGGTCGGCGTGCTCGAGGAGAAGGGCTACGGCTGGATCCGCGAGGAGGTCGAGGCGGGCGCGAGCGCCTAGCCTCGGAGCGATGGAGCCGACGACGAGCACCCCCGCGTCGGCGCCAGCCTTCCCGCTAGAGAAGGTCCGCGCCTCCTTCCCGGCGCTGCAACGGGAGGTCCACGGCCGCCCGGTCGCCTACCTCGACAGCGGCGCCAGCGCCCAGCGGGTCCTGGCCTCGATCCAGGCGGTCGACCGTTACGAGCGCGCGCACCACTCCAACGTCCACCGCGGCTCGCACACGCTCTCGGCCGAGGCGACCGCGGCCTATGAGGGAGCGCGGGCGACGGTTGCCGACCACCTCGGCGCCGCCGACCGCCGCGAGGTGATCTTCGTCCGCAACGCGACCGAGGCGATCAACCTGGTCGCGCGGGCCTGGGGCGACGCCAACGTCGGCGCGGGCGACCGCATCGTGCTGACCGAGATGGAGCACCACTCCAACATCGTCCCCTGGCAGCAGCTCGCCGAGCGGGTCGGCGCCGAGATCGACTGGGTGCCGGTGGGCGAGGACGGGCTGCTCGACATGGCCGCGTACGCGGCGCTGCTCGAGCGCGGCCCGAAGCTCGTCGCCGTCGCCCACGTCTCCAACGTGCTCGGCACCGAGAACCCGGTCGCCGAGATCGCCCGCCTCGCCCACGAGGCGGGGGCGCTGGTCCTGGCCGACGGCGCCCAGGCGGCGCCGAAGCTGCCGCTCGACGTCGCCGAGCTGGGGGTCGACTTCTACGCGCTGACCGGTCACAAGCTCTACGCGCCGACCGGGATCGGCGCGCTCTGGGCGAAGCTCGACCTGCTGCGCGCAATGCCGCCCTTCCTCGGCGGCGGCTCGATGATCCGCAAGGTGACCAAGGAGGGCACGACCTACGCCGATCCGCCCGCCCGCTTCGAGGCGGGGACGCCGGCGATCGCACAGGCGATCGGGATGGCCTCGGCGCTGCGCTGGCTCGACGGCCTCGGCATGGGGGCGGTGCGCGACCACGAGCGCGAGATCACCGACTACGCGCTGGAGCAGCTCACCGCGGTCCCCGGCCTGCGTGTCTTCGGCCCCCCGCGCGGGCCCGAGCGCCTCGGCCCCGTCTCCTTCGAGCTCGAGGGGGTCCACGCCCACGACGTCTCCGAGATCCTCGACCGCCACGGCGTCGCGGTCCGCGCCGGCCACCACTGCGCGCAGCCCCTGATGGACCGGCTCGGCGTCCCCGCGACCGCCCGTGCCAGCTTCGGCGTCTACACCACTTGCGAGGAGATCGACCGCCTGGTCGAGGGCCTCGGCGACGCGCGCAGCGTTTTCGGTCTTTAAGAAGGCTTAAAACTGACGGAAAGTTGCCTAAGTGATCATTGATTGCTGCTGAAAACAGTCACTCGAACAGTGCACGGACGCTCTGAAGGCTACTAGGGGGCTTACTCAACGCCAACCGGCAAGACCGTTGCGAGACCTCGACCATCACGACAGGAGCGGGAAGTGACCGACGGAGAAGCACTCGACTGGTTCTGGGCGACACTTGCCGCCCGCCTACTCCACTCCTACCAGGTGCAGATCATCGAAGCGATGCGATGGGTCGACGAGCCGCTCTCTGCGTCCGAGCTGGTTCACGTCCTCGGCACCGGGCAGCGCCTCTCGACGATCGCCTACCACGTCCGCCGTCTCGATTCGATCGGCGCGCTGACCGCTGCCGGAAGGCGCCACCCACAGCGTGGCTCGGAGGAAAAGCTCTACCGGCTCGGTGTCGACTAACCGAGGGTGCGCCGGGTCGCTTCGCTAGCCTCGAAGCATGGACGAGCTCTATCGCGACCAGATCCTCGAGCATTACAAGCGGCCGCACAACTTCGGCCGGATCGAGGACCCTGACCTCGAGTTCGAGGACACCAACCCGTTCTGCGGCGACGAGCAGCACGTGACCCTGCGCCTCGACGGGGAGGGCCGGGTGGCGGAGGTCGCCTTCGAGGGCCAGGGCTGCGCAATCTCGACCGCGGCGACCTCGCTGCTGACCGACGAGCTGATCGGCAAGACGCGCGAGGAGCTGCTGGCGCTGCCGAAAGAGGAGGTCCTCGACCTGCTCGGCATCGAGATATCGGCGACGCGAATGAAGTGCGCGATGCTCGGCCTCAAGGTGGTCAAGAGCGCCGGCCTCGGCAAGCCCGCCGAATGGGAGGACGAGGGCGAGACCGGCGACCCGGCCGAAGCGTCGGCGCTCTAACTCGACTGCATCGTCGGATCCGGCGTCATCACGGCGAAGACCGCGCCGAAGGGGTCTTTGACGATCGCGATGCGGCCGACCTCGGCGATGTCAAACGGCTCCAAGACGAGCGCGCCCCCGGTCTCCTTCGCCTTGGCGACCGTCGCGTCGACGTCGTCGACGGCGAAGTAGACGAGCCAGTGCGGCGGCACCTCGTCGGGTGCCCGGCCGGTGATGTCGATCATCCCGCCCACCGTGGCGTCCCCGACCGTGAGCGACGTGTAGGAGCCGTTCTCGAACTGCCGCTCCTCGAAGCCCCAGTCGAAGACCTCGCCGTAGAAGGCCCTGGCGGCCTCGGGGTCGCGCGTGTTGAGCTCGTTCCAGACGACCGCGTTCGACTCGTTGACGACTTCGGCGCCGACAAAGGTGCCGGACTGCCAGAGGCCGATGACGGCGCCCGACGGGTCGGCGAAGACGGCCATGCGGCCGAGGTCCATCACGTCCATCGGCTCGGCGAAGACCGTGGCGCCCGCCTGCTTTGCCTTGGCCACGGTCGCGTCGGCGTCGGCGACCGAGACGTAGTTGCTCCAGGCGGGCGGCTGGCCCTCCTGCATCAGCGGCATCATCCCGGCCACCGGCTTGCCGCGCAGCATCGCCTGGCGGTAGCCGCCGGTCTGCTCGGCGTTCTCGGGCTCAGGGACATCCCAGCCGAAGAGGCCGCCGTAGAAGGCAACCGCGGCCTCGATGTCCGGGGTTCCGAGGTCGACCCAGCAGGGCGTACCGGGCTCGTAGCTGCTTCTCTCGCTCATCCGCTTCTCCAATCGTCGAAAGGTCGGCTCCGATCCTCTCATTCCCGCTCGCGCCCGTGGTCAATCGCCTGTTACGGGACGGCGGCCGGTCCGGCTCGACCGCTAAAGCCTGAATCCGACGAGATCGGCGAGTCTCTCCGCTTCGCAGGCCGAGTCGGGGGCCGATTTCCGCTCACCCAGGTAGTGGTGCTACCTGGGTGGAGGGAATTGGACCCCGGCGAAGGGATGCGGAGTGGAGAGGCCGTCGAGATCGGCGGATTCAGGCTATAATCCCGACCGATACACTAGGAATAACGTGACGGACGGCACAACCACCAAGATCGAGGTCTGCCCGCTCGCCGAGCTGGGGCCCGGCGCGATGCGCCTGGTCGAGCACGAGGGGGTCAAGATCGGGGTCTTCAACTGCGATGGGACGCTGTACGCGATCGAGGATCGCTGCTCCCACGACGACGGCCCGCTCGCCGAGGGCGAGTTCAGCCCCGAGGCCTGCACCGTCGAGTGCCCCCGTCACGGCTCGCTCTTCGACCTGACCACCGGCAGGCCGAAGACGCTCCCCGCCTATGCTCCGGTGCGGACGTTCGCGACAGCCGTCGTCGACGACAACATCGTCCTGGAGGTCTGACCATGGCAACGCCCGAGGCAGTTGCGGAGAAACGAGAGCTCGCCGGCATCAACGCCGACTACAAGGAGAAGTTCGGCTTCCACGATCCCGAGGGCGACTACGCCTACAAAGCCCCGAAGGGCCTCTCCCGCGAGGTCGTCGAATCGATCTCCGACTACAAGGACGAGCCGCAGTGGATGCGCGACTTCCGGCTGAAGTCGCTCGAACACTTCTACTCGCGCCCGACCCCGAGCTGGGGCGGCAACCTCGGCCAGATCGACTTCGACGACATCCACTACTTCGTCCGCGCCTCCGAGAAGAACAGCCGCGACTGGAGCGAGGTCCCCGACGACATCAAAAACACCTTCGACCGGCTCGGCATCCCCGAGGCGGAGCGCAAATTCCTCTCCGGGGTCGGCGCCCAGTACGAGTCGGAGGTCGTCTACCACCAGGTCAACGAGAAGCTCGAGGCCCAGGGCGTGATCTTCACCGACATGGACACGGCGCTGCGCGAGCACGAGGATCTGGTCCGCGAGTACTGGGCGACGATCATCCCGGCCAACGACAACAAACTGGCGGCGCTCAACTCGGCCGTCTGGTCGGGCGGCTCCTTCGTCTACGTACCCGCCGGGGTCAAGGTCGAGATGCCCCTGCAGGCCTACTTCCGCATCAACACCGAGAACATGGGCCAGTTCGAGCGCACGCTGATCATCGCCGAGGAGGGCTCCGACGTCCACTACATCGAGGGCTGCACGGCGCCGGTCTATTCGACCGACTCGCTGCACTCCGCGGTGGTCGAGATCGTCGCCAAGCCGAGCTCACGGGTCCGCTACACGACCGTGCAGAACTGGTCGCAGAACGTCTTCAACCTGGTCACCAAGCGCGCCGTCGCCCACGAGAAGGCGACGATGGAGTGGGTCGACTGCAACCTCGGCTCGAAACTGACGATGAAGTACCCGTCGATCTACCTACTCGGCCCCGAAGCGCACGGCGAGATCCTCTCGATCGCCTTCGCCGGCGATGGTCAGCACCAGGACGCCGGCGGCAAGATCATCCACGCGGCGCCACGCACCTCGTCCTCGATCTTCTCCAAGTCGATCTCCAAAGACGGCGGGCGGGCGACCTACCGTGGCCTGCTCGAAGTCGCCGATGGGGCGACCGAATCGCGCTCGAAGGTCGTCTGCGACGCGCTGCTGCTCGACGAGGACTCGCGCTCGGACACCTACCCGACGATCCGGATCGACGAGAACGACGCCGACGTCGGCCACGAGGCGACCGTCTCGAAAATCGGCGACGAGCAGATCTTCTACCTGCAGAGCCACGGGCTCGACGAGGAAGAGGCCTCGAAGATGATCGTCAACGGCTTCATCGAGCCGGTCACCAAAGAGCTGCCGATGGAGTACGCGGTCGAGCTCAACCGCCTGATCGAGTTGCAGATGGAGGGCTCGATTGGCTGAGCTGGCGACGCTTCCACCCCTTCCGGACCAGAAGACGAAGGGGTGGGAATTCACCGACCTCTCGAGCCTCGACCTCGACGCCTACGAGCCGGCTTCGGTCAGCGCCTCGATCTCGGCGGGCGCCGGAGCGACCGTGCTGCCACTTGGCGACGCGGTCGATTCCCACCCGGAGCTGATCGAGGGACGACTCGGCGCCCTGGTGCCGAGCGACGACCCGTTTGTCGCCCGCAACGAGGCGGGCTGGCGCGACGGCGTGCTCGTCCACGTTCCCGCCGGGGTGAAGCTCCGCGAGCCGATCAAGGTAGAGCTGCCCCTGGACGAGGACGGCAGCGTCGTCTACTGGCGCACGCTGATCGTGCTCGAGGAGGGCGCCGAAGCCGAGGTCTGGGAGCACAGCGGCTCGACCGGCGACGAGACCGACGCCCTGCTCAACTCGGTGGTCGAGCTGCACGTCGGGCAGGCCGCAACGTTGCGCTACGTCTCGACCCAGGACATCTCCGAGCGCGCCTGGATCTTCTCCAGCCAGCGCGCCCAGGTGGATCGCGACGGCCGGCTCGACTGGACCGCGCTCGGCTTCGGCTCGGCCCGCGGCAAGGTGCGGATGGAGACCAAGCTCGCTGGCCCAGGCTCCGAGGCGCGCGTCACCGGCGGCTACGCCAGCGGCCCCGGCCAGCACCTCGACTACGACACGACCCAGGAGCACGCGGCGCCGAACACCTTCTCCGACCTCGCCTTCCGCGGCGTCCTCGCCGCCGGCTCGACCGCCGTCTGGCGGGGCATGATCCGGGTCGACCCGGGCGCCCAGCAGACCGACGCCTTCCAAGAGAGCCGCAACCTGCTGCTCTCCCCCGAGGCCCACGCCGACGCGATCCCCGGCCTGGAGATCGAAGCCGACGACGTCCGCTGCACCCACGCCGCCGCGATCGCCCAGATCGATCGCGACCAGCTCTTCTACCTGACCTCGCGCGGGCTCGACCCGGCGACGGCCAAGCAGATGATCATCGAGGGCTTCCTCGAGTCGCTGGTCGAACGACTGGCCGAGGGACCGGTGCGTGAAGAGGTCTCGGCGGCGCTGGAGCGCCGCCTCGCCGAGATCCTCTAAGCCCCTTCACGACAGGAACTTCTGGCGGGTTTTGACCCCCATAGGGTCATCAACCCAACAGAAGTTGTGCTGGAACGCACCGAGGCCACCGGGTGGCTGATATGTCCGGTGGCCTCGGTGCTTGTGCTTCTTGTCTGGGAGGGAGACGGTAAATCTGTGATTCGCAACCTCAACCCCAGTCAACCACCCCGGCCGCCCCGCGCCATCGGTAGAAAGCCGATCAACCGGGGGCGGCACACCCACATTTACCCGTAAATCGCGACTTTATGCGTTTGCCACCGAGAGCAGGTAGAGGCCGAAGCAGGTGAAGGCGACCATCACCGCCAGCATCCAGTACTGCGAGCGCGCCGCCTGGCGGTAGTCGCCCCAGTAGGCGGTGGCGCGGTCGTGGGCGAGGGTCAGCCCGATCACGTGCCCGACCACGAGCGCGCCGACCTGGACGTACCAGATCGCGTTGGCGCCGAGCAGGCGGAAGTCGATGCCCGACGAGGCGGTGCCGAAGAGATCGGTGGTGCCCGTCCCCAGCGGGTCGGAGAGCAGGTAGGTGAACTGAGCCTGCTCCTGGAAGACGAAGAGGCTGAAGTAGTGGGCGACCAGATAGGCGAAGGCGATCGGGATCAGGGTGTGGGCGAAGCCGGTGCGCAGCTTCCTGAAGGAGGGGGCGCCGGGGACGCCGGCCATCCCCCGCACGCCGATCGTGTAGACGAGGCCGACCCCGAAGAAGCAGAGCAGCATGAAGATCGTGTCGGTCAGTCGCAGCGCCGAGGTTAGGCCGACGCCGGCGTCGACCAGGTGGTTGAAGGTGCTTTCGAGCGCGCCCTTGAACGCCCCCTCCTGGGCGCCGTCGAAGCTGGTGCTCGCGATCGAGGCGATCACCACGGCGGCCGAGCCGGGCACGGTCGCCCACTTCGTGGCGGCGGCGAACGGGCGGCGCACCCCCAGCCGCCCGTCCTTAACCCCGAAGCAGCCGAGCGCGCCGAACATGCCGAAGTAGACCGAGAAGACCTCCCCGGTGCGGCACCACTGCTCGACCCCGAACAGAGCCATCATCGCCAGCGTGTAGCCGCTGTAGACGAGCGCGGCGACCGCCGCGGCGTGGGGGTTCAAGCCCACCGCCACCCCGCCGCTGGCGCCGTAGACGATCTCCAGCCAGACGACCGCGAGCAGGCCGATCGCGGCCGGCCAGCGCCCCAGCTTCTCCGGGTACCTCAGGTGCGCCGGGCGCTGACCGGCGAGCGCGGCGAACCCGCCGCCCACGGCCCGCCCGACCGCCCGCCAGGGGTTGAAGGGACGGAAGACATCGCCGAGGAAGACGCTGAACAGGGGAAAGCCGAGCCAGGTGGTGACGTAGAGGAAGGTGAGGGCGAAGTTGCGGTCGGGTGCTTCGGTGCCGCGCAGCCCGGCGTAGATCGCCACGCCGAGCAGGAAGACGCCGACTACGCCGTAGAGGACCTGCGCCGGCAGGGCGAGCAGCGCCCGCGAGAGCTTCGCTTCGAGAGGACGCCAACGGTCCTTCTCGAAGCGGGGCGTCCGCCAGCCGACAGAGAGGGCAAAGAAGGAGACGATCAGGACGATCGACGCCGCCCAGGCGAACAGCCATGCGGGAACGGGCAGGTCTTTGCGCGCGACGAGCGCGTGGGCGATCGGCAGCAACGAGCTCACGGATTCACCGTGAGTTCGAGGATCTGCTCTTTGCGACCCTCCAGCTCCGCCTCGAACACGCCTTCGATCGTCGCCGGAAAGGCGAAGCTGACCGACCCGCCCGCCTTGACGTCCTTCATGATGTCGTAGCCGTGCATGTGGACCTCGTCGCTGACGTCGGAGTCCACCTTGAAGCGGACCTCTTCTCCCTTGTTGTAGGTCAGCTGCGCGATCCCGCCGACCGGTTCGCCGTTCTTGATCACGATCGTGGTGAGGCCCTTGGTCGTCGCGCTCGTGTCGCTGCCGCCGTTCTTGAGCACGATCAACAGGACAACCGCGACGACGATGGCGACGACGCCCAGCAGCGCCCGTGCAGCGTTCGAGCTCATTCCCGCTCCTTTGTCGATGGCGCCGGCGGTCGCCTTCGCCAGGTTGGCCCGTGGCCGCTTGGCCGCGGGCAAGCTAGCGCAGATAACTTCCCCGATCCTAAATGCACCCAGATCGAGAGAACATCGCCGCCCCCGACCTGCCCGAGGGGGTCGAGTGGATCGGCGAGCCCCCCCGGTCGATGCCGGTCGCGACCGCCGGCGGGCCGGTGCTCGTCCACTTCTTCGACTTCGCCCAGCTCAACAGTGTGCGCACGCTCCCCTACGTATGCGAGTGGGCACGTCGGTACGGAGCGCATGGCCTGACGACGATCGGCGTACAGGCGCCCCGCTTCCCGTTCGGCGCCGAACGCAGCGCGGTGGCCGCCGGGCTGGAGCGACTCGGGGTCGAGTTCCCGGTCGCGATCGACGCCGACCGCCGCCTCTGGCACGCCTACGGCTGCGAGGGCTGGCCCAGCCTCTTCCTCTGGAAGCTCGGCGGCGCGCTCACCTGGTTCCACTTCGGCGAGGGCGAATACCACGCGACCGAGGAAGCGATCCAGGCCGAGCTGCGCGAGCAGGACGCCCTGCAGGCGCTGCCCGAGCCGATGGATCCCCTGCGCCCAAGCGATGCGCCGGGGGCGAAGGTGATGCCGCCCACGCCCGAGCTCTTCCCCGGCGGATCCTGGGAGGAGCCCTGGACCGGCGACGACCTCGAGGTCCCCTACGAAGCTGGCGGCGCCTATGCGACCGTCGAGGGCAGCGGCACGCTCGACGTCACCGTTGACGGCAGCGCGGCAACTCAAATCGAGATCGACGGCCCCGCTCTATACGAGCTATCCGACCACCCCCAACACGAGCTGCACACGATCTCGCTCCACCCTTCCCAGGGTCTGCGCATCTGGTCCCTCAGCTTCGCAGCGGCTGTGCCTCGCGAATCTCCTTAGGCAACATGAACCGCACGTCCTCATGAACGGTGCGCAGCTCCGAGACATCCTCGGCGCCGCGCTCGCGGAAGAGCTCGACCAGGCTCGTCACCAGCTCCTCCGGCGCGCTTGCGCCTGAGGTGATGCCGACGGTCTCGACCTCCTCGAGCCACTCCTCGCGCACCTGGGTGTGGTTGTCGATCAGGTGCGAGGCGGCGCCGTGCTCGCGCGCCACCTCGACCAGGCGGTTCGAGTTGGAGGAGTTGGTCGAGCCGATCACCAGCACCAGCTCGCACTCGCGCGCGAGCTGCTTGACGGCGATCTGCCGGTTCGTCGTCGCGTAACAGATGTCGTCGGTTTTGGAGCTGACGATCGCCGGGAACTTGGAGCGCAGGGCGGCGATGATCTCGCCGGTCTCGTCGACCGAGAGGGTCGTCTGGGTGATGAAGGCGACGCGCTCGGGGTCGGGGACCTCGAGGTCGGCGACCTCCTCGACCGTCTGCACGAGCACGATGCTGTCCGGCGCCTCGCCGGTCGTCCCTTCGACCTCCTCATGCCCCTCGTGACCGATCATCACGATCGTGTAGCCATCGGCCGCGAAGCGCCGCGCCGAGACGTGGACCTTGGTCACCAGCGGACAGGTCGCGTCGATCGTGCGGAGATTGCGCGCGGCGGCGTTCTCGTGCACCGCCGGAGCGACGCCGTGGGCGGAGAAGACGACCATCTCGCCCTCGGGCACCTCGGTCTCCTGCTCGACGAAGATCGCGCCCCGCTTGGACAGTTCCTCGACCACGTGCTTGTTGTGGACGATCTCCTTGCGCACGTAGACGGGGGCGCCGTGGCGCTCGAGCGCGCGCTCGACCGTCTGCACGGCGCGATCGACGCCGGCGCAGTAGCCGCGCGGGGCGGCGAGCAGGACGCGCCTGGGCGCCGCGCTTGCGGTGGTGGACATGGCCCCAGGGTACCGGTGGCGGTCTTGCGACCGGACTTGCGGCGCTTGGGCCGGAGGCGTGTCGCTAGCCTTGCAGGATGAAAACCGTCGGCGACCACCTCGAGCGCCTCAGCTCGACCGATGCCTCGTTCCTGACCAACGAGAGCTCGTCGAGCCACATGCACATCGGCGGCATCCTGATCTTCGAGGGACCGCCGCCACGCTACGTCGATCTGGTCGAGCACGTGCGCGGCAAGCTGGACCAGGTTCCGCGCTTTCGCCAGCGCCTCGTCGTGCCGCCACTGGAGGCCGGGCGGCCGCTCTGGGCCGATGACGTCAACTTCAACCTCAGCTACCACATCCGCCACACCGCGTTGCCCGAGCCGGGCGGCGAGGCGCAGCTGAAACGGCTGGCCGCGCGCGTCTTCTCGCAGCAGCTCGACCGCTCCAAGCCGCTCTGGGAGATGTGGCTGGTGCAGGGGCTGGAGCGCGACCGCTTCGCCCTGCTGACCAAGACCCATCACGCCGCCGTCGACGGGATCGCCGGGGTCGACATCGGCACCGTGCTCTTCGACCTCGAGCCGATCCCCGAGCCCGCCCCGGTCGAGGACGGTTGGCGGCCCCAGCCCTCGCCGAGCACCACCGACCTGATCGCCCGCGGCGCCAGTGAGCTTGCCGTCGCGCCGCTGAAGCTGGCTGAGCGCGCGGTCGAGGTCGTGCGCCATCCCGAGAGCGCCGCGCGGCGGGTGGTCGAGGCGCTGGAGGGCGTGGGCGAGGTCGCCGGCGCCTTCGCCGACCCCGCTCCCGACGTGCCGCTGAACCGCGAGATCGGACCGCACCGCCGCTTCACCTGGACCCGCTCGGAGCTGGCGACCTTCAAACGGATCAAGGACGCGCTGGGCGGGACGGTCAACGACGTCGTGCTGGCCGTGGTGACGGGGGCGCTGCGCAAGTGGCTGCACACGCGCGGCATCCGCACCGAGGGCCTCGAGCTGCGCGCCCTGGTCCCGGTCTCGATCCGCACCGCCGACGAGCGCGGCGAGCTGGGCAACAAACTGGCGGCGATGCGCGGGCCGCTGCCGGTCTACGTCGAGGATCCGGTACGGCGACTGCGGGTCGTCAGCGAGCAGATGGCGGGGGTGAAGCGCTCCAAGCAGGCGCTCGGCGCCGAAGTGATCTCCCGCTTCAACGACTTCGCCCCGCCGACCCTGCTCGCGCAGGCGGCCCGGATCAACTTCTCGACCCGGCTCTTCAACCTGATCGTCACCAACGTGCCTGGGCCGCAGATGCCGCTCTACGTGCTCGGGCGCCAGCTCGAAGAGATCTTCCCGGTCGCCTTCCTGCCCCAGAACCACGCGATGGCGATCGCGATCATGAGCTACAACGGCCGCGTCTGCTTCGGCCTGCTCGCCGACTACGACTCGATGGAGGACGTCGAAACGATCGCCACCGGCATCGACGAATCGCTTGCCGAGCTCGAGCAGGCTGCGGCAGCCGCCGCCGCTCCCGCCTGACCGTGGGCCTGCTCGTAATCCTCTTCATCGTCGTCCCGATCGTCGAGCTCTACGTGATCATCCAAGTCGGCGGCTTGATCGGCGTCTGGCCGACCTTGGCGCTGCTGCTGGCAGACGCGGTGTTCGGCTCGCTGCTGTTGCGACACCAGGGCCGCGGCGCCTGGCGGCGCTTCAACCAGGCGCTCGCCGAGCGGCGCTTTCCCGGCCGCGAGGTCGCCGACGGGCTGATGATCGCGATCGGCGGCACCCTGCTGCTCACCCCCGGCTTCGTCACCGACATCTTCGGCGTACTGCTGCTCCTTCCGCCAACCCGCGCCATCGCCCGAGGTCTGCTGCGCCGCTATGCAGCCGGCCGCTTCGTCGTCGTCGGCGCCGGCGGAGCCCGCGGCGGGCCGGCCGCTCCACGCGACTCAGCCGGCCGCCCCTACGACTTCGACGCCACCGCCGAGGAGATAGACGAAGACGATCCGCAGCTGCCGCGCTAGTTTCGCGATAGATTAAGAAAATTCTTTAAGCGAAACGAGACGATTGAGTGGTCTTGGACGCCTTAGAACGAATTTTCGAAGAGCTCGAACGGATCGCCGAACCCAGGGAACTCTTCCTCCTGGCGCTGGCGATGACGATGGTCGCCTACGGCGCCTTCGGCGGGCTCAACGAGGCCGTGGCGGTCGCGCTGATCGCGATCGGCTCGGGAATGTTCTTCGTCGGAATCTTTCTGCCGGTCCTGAGCGAGTTCCAGATCGGCCCAGGCGGCTTCTCAGGAAAACTGCGTGAGCGCGACAACGAAGTCCGGGCGACGCTCGAACCGCACACCAACAGCCTGACGCTGGCCGCCGCGGCGCTCGCCGGGTCGCCCGAAGCGGGAAGGGAACTGTTGGAGCGGGCGCTGGTCGAAACGTATCTGGGCTGGCAGGAGGCCAAACGGGAAGGCCCAGCCGAGGCCGTGATCAAACGGCTGGAGAGCCTCGCCCCGACTTTCGCCGTCGACGCTTCGGCGGCGGCGCCCCGAGACGCGCTATGAACGACCTCGGCACCCCACCGCCCGACTGGGACTCGATCTTCCAGCAGGCCCGGCGCCGGATGGCCGGCAAATTGCTGCTGGTCGCCCTGATCGCCGCCGGCGGCACGATGCTCCTGCTCGGCGGGGGCCTCCAGGCCGAGGGCGCGGTCTCGCTGCCGATCCCGATCCTGAGCGCGAACCACCACAAGGACAAGCAGCAGGAGGAGAGGCACCAGAAGCGCAAGCACCACCATGAAAAGGAACGCCACAAGCACCACGAAAAGCAGGGCCATCACGAAAAGCAAGGCGCGCATCACAAGCACCACCCCAAGCCGTGCAAGGAAGAACCGGAAACCAGCGCCGAAGAAGAGTACGGCCGCTGGGACGGGGGCAAAGACGCGACCGGCGGCAAGTGCCCCAGTGGCAGCCAGTAGCTAAAAGCCCAGCGCGAACTTGGCGTCCTCGGTCATCATCTCTGGTGACCAGGGGGGGTCGAAGACCATCTTCGGGTGGACGGCGCTTACTCCCGGGAGATCGCCTACGAACTCCTTCATCTGCTCGGAGACCTGGGGGCCGATCGGGCAGGCCGGGGTCGTCAGCGTGAAGGTCACGTAGACGTCCTCTTTCTCGATCTCGACGTCGTAGACGAGGCCGAGCGAGACGAAGTCAAGCCCCAGCTCGGGATCGATCACCTCCTCGAGCGCCTCGATCACATCGTCTTCGGTCAGGACTTCGGTCTGGTTCTCAGGCATCGGCCAATGGTAACCGGGGCCGGTCCTCGGGCGGCTGCGGCTCGGGTGGCGGTCCCTCGCCGGGCGGGGTCAGCTCGAGCTGCCACCAGCCGACGTCGCGCCAATCGCCGTCCTTCCAGCCGATCCGCCGGTAGACGCCGACGGGGACGAAGCCCACCTCCTCGTGCAGAGCGACGCTGGCCTCGTTGGGCAAGGTGATCCCGGCGCAGGCGACGTGGAAGCCCTGGCCTCTCAATCGCTCCGCCAGCTCGCCGTAGAGCGCCCGTCCGCAACCGGTGCGGCGCTGTCCCTCCCCCACGTACACCGAGACCTCGACCGCCCAGCGGTAGGCGGGGCGCGAGCGGTGCGGGCAGGCATACGCGTAGCCGACCACCTCCCCCTCGCGCTCGGCGACGAGCCACGGGTAGGTCTCCAGCATGGCGGCGATCCGCTCGGCGAACTCGGCGGGACTGGGTGGCTCTTCCTCGAACGAGGTGGCACCCGCCTCGACAAAGGGCGCATAGATCGCGACGCAGGCGGCAGCATCGCGGTCGGGGTCGGCTGTGCGGACTTTCACTGGCTTCAATTCCGGTCGGGAGAATAGGCTGCCGCGCCATGGGCAAGAACACCGGACAGGTGCAGCGGCGGTCGATCGGCATCGTCTTCTCCGACGGCGGGCTGCTGGCGCTGAGCGCGGTGCGCCCGCCGCGGGCGGACGAGCACGGCGACGAGCAGGTGGCGGCTGTCCTCTGCGGTGCCGACGGCGCCCCGGTCGAGGTCTCCGAGGCGCTGCTCTCGACCGAGTACGGGCCCGACGGCGTGCAGCGGCGAGCGACGCTCGAGCTCTGGACCGACGGCGAAGCGGGCCAGCCGATGCGCGGTGCCGGCACCCTGATCAGCGCCGCGAAGGTGCGCCGGCCCGGGCTGACGTCGGAGATCGCCTTCTTTCGCTGGTCGGTTGAGGGGCGCGAGGGACTTGGCCACTACGAGCTGGTCCGTGCCGATGACTGAGCCCGGCAGCAACATCAAGGCGGTGATCTCCGACTTCGGCGGGGTCCTCACCACGCCCCTGATCCAGTCCTTCATGTCCTTCCAGGACCAGACCGGGATCACCACCGAGGTCCTCGGCAAGGGGATGCAGGCGGCAACCGAGGCCAACGGCGATAACCCGCTCTTCGAAATGGAGCGCGGCGAGATCACCGAGGTCGCCTTCCTGGAGAAGCTGACCGACCACCTCGAGCCACTGCTCGGCCACAGGCCGGAGATGCACCGCTTCAAAGAGATCTACTTCGAGGCACTGGACCCGAACCCGCCGATGATCGAGCTGATGGAAGAGCTGAAGGCCACGGGATACCGGATGGCGATGCTGACCAACAACGTCCGCGAGTGGGAGCCGCTGTGGCGTCCGATGCTCCCCGTCGACGAGATCTTCGAGACCGTCGTCGACTCCGGCTTCGTCGGCTACCGCAAGCCCGAAGCGAAGATCTACGCGATGACGCTGGACCGGATCGGCCTATCGGCGGAGTCCTGCCTCTTCGTCGACGACGTCCTAGTCAACTGCGAAGGGGCGGAGCGCGCCGGCATCACCGCCGTCCACTTCCAGGACAACGACCAGGCGATCGCCGATATCCGCTCCGTGCTCGCCTAGCGATATGCGCTGGCTTGGACTCGTGGCCGCGTGCTCTCTCATCTTGCTGGCGGGGTGCGGCGAAAGCACGATCAGGGCGGGGGAAACGGAGCGGACCGTGACGCGATTCGTCGCTAGGCAGACCGCCTTTCGCCCAACCGACGTGCGCTGCCCATCCGGCGAATCAGCCAAGGTCGGCGTCGAGTTCCAGTGCCACTTCACCGGCCCCGACGGCCGCTACACGGCCTACCTTCGAGTCCTCAGCGTCGACGGCGAAAGGGTCGTCTATCGCATCGTGACGCGACCGACCGGCTGACCGCACCCCGGCTGGTAAATCCTCGCGGCATACGGAAACGATTAGTTGATTTAAAAGATCAACTTGTTTATCTGTTCCCGACCGAGAGGAGGTGGATAGATGCGCGTAGTCAAAGTCGTGATTCCGACGCCATCGATCATCAAGGGCTCCTGATAGCAGTCGAACAACCGGCCTGAGATGAGGCCCTCTCCGCGGTCGGGGAGGGTCTTTCTCTTTCTCTATAGAGGGAGGTTGTTCGATGG
>JAPVSJ010000011.1:0-2758 GCA_047519745.1 Actinomycetota bacterium
CTTCCCAGGA
This sequence comes from Actinomycetota bacterium, assembly GCA_047519745.1. GTDB lineage: Bacteria > Actinomycetota > Thermoleophilia > Solirubrobacterales > 70-9 > VRUE01. The sequence continues at coordinate 11 of JAPVSJ010000011.1, forward strand.
ACTCCCGCGAAGCGGCCTGGGAAGGGACCCCCGACGGCCCAACCCGCTGGCGCTAAGCCCGACTGAGCCTGGCCTTGAGCCGGTCGATCGCCTCGATCGGCAGCGGCTCCACCCCATGCGCCGTGGCGAGCTCGAGCGAGACCAGGTCGCCCAGCATCACGGTCCAGAGCAGGCGCTCGGTGCGGCTCTCGCCCGCCGCCTCGATGCGGAGGGCGGTCGCGCCGTCGCGCTCGACCTCGGCCGCGGTCAGCTCGAAGCGCAGCTGCTCGCGTGGGTGCTGGTCGCGGTCTTCGAGCAGGACGGCGGCAAGCTTGGCGGCGCTCGGGTCCTCCCAGATGCAGATCTCGTTGTGATTGGCCTCCGGCAGCTCCGAGCAGAAGGCCGGCAGCTTGGCGTTCTCGTTGACCTGGGTCTTCCAGCGGCGCGCCGCGGCGGCGGTCGGGCCGGCGCCGTAGATGACCGGCGTGCGGTCGCCGATCGCGGTGGCGACCTCCGCGGCGCGGTGGCGGAGGTCCTCGCGGCCGGCCTCGAGGAAGCCAGCCGCGGCCTCGATCTCCTCGGCGATGCGCGGCGCGATCCCGCTCGCGGCGGCGACCTCGGCGGCACAGACAAGCATGTAGGCGACCGCGGTACGTGGCGCCGGCAGCAGGCCGGGTAGACCGATCACCGGGTCTCCGGCAGCGCGGGCGCGCTCGACCAGAGCGCCGCCGGTGCTGGCGACGACGCGCCGGACGCCGATCGCCTCCGCGGCGGCGAAGCAGGCGAGGGTCTCCTCGGTTTCGCCCGAGTAACTCGAACAGAAAACGGTCCAGTCCTCGCCGACCCAGCTCGGCAGCCCGTAGCCACGCACGGTCTGCAGCGGACCGCTGAGCCGCTCGCCGAGCGCCGCGGCGGCGAGGTCGCCGCCGATCGCCGAGCCGCCCATGCCGCAGACGAGCAGGCCGGTGGAATCGGCCGACGGGAGCCGCGCCGACTCGACCCGGAACAGGGCGTCGCGCAGGTGGTCGGGGATTGCGAGGACGTCGTCGAGCATGATCAGCTCAGGAGTCTTTCGCCCTCGGCGGCGACCGCTCCTTCAACGATCGCGCCTGGAGGCACCTCTGATCCCGGCGAGAGGATCGAGTCGACGACACGCGCGTTCTCGCCGATCGTGCAGCCGTCGAGGATGACCGCGCCAGAGACCTGCGCCCCAGCGCCAATCCGGCAACCCGGCCCGATGACGGCTCGCGGTCCGATCGTCGCCGTGCCGTCGACCTGCGCGGCAGCGTCGACGAGGACGCCCTCGGAAGTGGGCTCGACCCGCGTCTGCACGCGGCCCTCGAGGATGTCCCAGCTCGCCTGCCGGTAGCGCTCGGGCGTGCCGATGTCGACCCAGTAGCCCTCGAGCAGCAGGCCGTGCAAGCCGGCGCCGACCAGGCGCGGGAACACCTCGCGCTCGATCGAGACGTTCTCGCCGGGCGGGATCAGGTCGAGCACCGAGCGCTGCAGCACGTACATCCCGGCATTGATCTCGCCGGGCTCGGCCTCACCGGTCTTCTCGAGGAACTCGAGGACCGCACCGGCGTCGTCGCTGTGGACCAGGCCGAAGGCCGAGGAGTCCTCGACCGGGTGCAGGCCGAGCGTCGCCGCCGCGCCCCAATCGTCGTGTGCGCGGATGAGCGCACTCAGGTCGAGATCGGTGAGCACGTCCCCATTGAGTGCCAGGAAGCGCTCGTCCAGGTCGTCGCCCAACGCGTCGGCGGCGAAGCGAATCGCGCCGGCGGTGCCAAGCGGCTCGGGCTCGGTTACGTAGCGAATCCTCGCCCCGGCTCGCTCCTCCTCGTCGGCGAGGGCGGCCTGGAGGACGTCGGGCAGGAACCCGCAGGCGAGCACGACTTCGGTCACCCCATGCCCCGCCAGCCACTCGATCATGTAGGCGAGGAAGGGCCTGTCGACCAGGGTCAGCGCCGGCTTCGGCACGTTCTCGGTCAGCGGCCGCAGCCGCGTCCCTTCGCCGCCCACTAAGACAATCGCTTGCATACGTCAGTCGGCGGTTGCAGCCGACGGGGCACCGACCGGCGCCCTGCCGATCCCCTCGTACTCGAACCCTGCGGATACGAGTTGGTGAGGATCGAGGAAGTTGCGCCCGTCGATCAGCAGGGGGTTCGCCATCCTGCTCGCCGCCTCGGCCCAGTCCAGCTCGGCGAACTCGGGCCACTCGGTGACCAGCACCGCCGCGTCGGCGCCGGTGAGCGCATCGAGCGCCGAGTCGCGCATCTCGACGTCGTCGAGCAGCTCGCCGGCGGCGCTCATGGCAACCGGGTCGTAGGCGACGACCTCCGCCCCTTCGCCCTGCAGGCGGGGCGCCAGCACGAGACTCGAGGCCTCGCGCATGTCGTCGGTGTCGGGCTTGAAGGCAAGCCCCAGCAGAGCGATCTTCTTGCCGACCAGCGAGCCGAGGTGACCGTTCAGCTTCTGCACCACGCGGCGCTTCTGCAGCTCGTTCACCTCGATCACGGCGGTCAGAAGCTGGAAGTGGTACCCAGTATTGCCAGCAAGTTGCTTGAGCGCTTTAAGATCCTTAGGGAAACAGGAGCCCCCGTAGCCGATCCCCGCGCGCAGGAACGACGGTCCGATGCGTTGGTCGAGCCCCATGCCGCGGGCGACCTCGCCGACGTCGGCGCCGACCTCCTCGCAGACGTTGGCGATCTCGTTGACGAAGGAGATCTTGGTCGCGAGGAAGGCGTTGGAGGCGAGCTTGATCATCTC
>JAPVSJ010000012.1:0-10427 GCA_047519745.1 Actinomycetota bacterium
CGGCACTGGCCGCAGCGGTCGTTGACAACCGCGAAGCTAACCCGCGACCTATGCGAACGCCGAGGGCCAGCCCCTCTCGGCGTCCATGCTGACTAGGTCGCCGTTCGTCGCGTCGTAGACCGGGGCGTGGCGTGCGGCGAGAAGGCGACCGGCCGGCCCCCGCGCTTCGGCACGCCGGGCGAGAGCGAGAACTTCCCCGCAATCGGGCACCGCCGAGGGTTCGTATTCGCTGCCCAGCGGCAGATGCTCCGGTGGCCGCCCAACAAGAGTCGCGGGCCGCTGCCACACCTCGTAAGTGTCGCCCCGCCAGACCAGCCGGTAGGGCGAAGGCGGGCGACTGCGCACCGGTGAGCGACGCAGGACCAGGGTGCGGTATTCGAGCAGCCCGCCGAGGTCGAGTTCGTCGGTGTCTACCGAGTAGCCCTTTTCGACTTCGCCGCCGCCGCGCAGGGGCACCGTGCGTTCTCGCAGCTCCGAGGCGCCTTCGCCGTCGAGGTTGCGAAGGAAGTGGCGAGCGACGTAGGGATTGTACTCGGTCATCAGCGCCGGGCCCTGGCCGGCGAACTCCTCGCCGATCTGCTGCAGCTCGTGCAGCTGCTCGTAGGGGGCGAGGCTGACGCCGCCATAGGCAAGCACCCCGGACCACAGCACCCCGCCGGCGACCACCGCGATCAGAACGCTGCCGACGAAGCGGTCGGCGCGCAGAGCGACGATCGCCCCGGCGATCGCCAAAGCCAGCGCCACCGGCGAGGCGGTGGCGCTGGCCCAGGGCGAGCCGATGACAACGATCGCTGCTCCGGCGAGCAGACTGGTCGCGTAGAGCGCCAGAGTCGCGTCGCGTCGCCGCTTCGACCAGGCGGCCCAGAGTCCCACCAGCGCGGCGACGATCGTCAACGCGATCAGCACCACGGTGACGACGGTCCCGTTCGGGTCGAAGCGAAAGTCCCCCGAAGGCCAGACGCCGAGCACCTGCAGCGCGTTCAGCGGCCCGCGCAGGTTGCCTTCGGCGTTGGGGTCGGTGAGCGGCGAGGAAGTCGGCGGCACCAGGCCGGCACTGACCACGGGCAGGACGAGTACCGCAATCGGCCGGCGAAGGCGAGGGCCTGGAAGGCTGCCGGGCGGGGACCGAAGCGTCGCCAAGCGAGCAGCACCAGCACGGCCAGCATTGGCCCCAGCCAGATCAAGCCGCCAAGGCTGAGCACGCCCACCAGCGCGGCGGCGGGCAGCGCAAGCAGCGCCGCGTCACGACGTGAGGCACCGATGCGCACCGCGGCCGGTGCCAGCGCCACTGCCAAGGCTATGCAGGCCGCCGCCCCCAACCTCCTTCACTCCACCCCAGAGCGCGTAGCCGAGGAGCAGGGCCGGCTGGGCGGCGATGAAGGCGGCAAGGGCACGCAGGCCGGGTCGGCGCAGCACCCCGCCGAGGATCTGCCAGAGGCCCAGCGAGAGCATCGCGGCGAGGAAGCTGACGTAGGGCTGAAAGACCCATGCGAGGTCGCCGCCGACGAGCTTCTGACCCGTGGGGTACCGGAAGGTCACTCGTAATGCTGCTATATACTTTCTGAGTAATGGGAACCGTAGTCGAAGTCCCGCCCGACTGGTACCGCTCGGGTTTCCCGCCGATCACGGCGGCGATGCCTTGGGCCGACAGGACCGAGGCCGAAGTCGACCGGGCGATCATGATGCTGCGGCCCGAGGGCGGCGAGCGGGTGCTCGACCTCGCCTGCGGGATCGGGCGGCACGGCCTGGAGCTCTGCCGCCGCGGCTTCGAGGTGGTCGGCGTCGACATCTCGGGCGACCTGCTGGAGATCGCCGCCGGCGAGGCCGTGAACCGAGGCCTCGACAAGATCGAGTTCATGCAAGCCGACCTGCGCGAGCTCGAACTCCGCGACGAGTTCGACATCGTGCTCAGCCTCAACGACGGCGCCGTCGGCTACTTCGAGACCGACGAGGAGAATCGCCGCACGTTCGAGGTCGTCGCACAGGCGTTGCGCGCCGGCGGCGGCCATTTGATGCAGCTTCCCAACGTGCTTCACGCCGAAAAGAACCTGCCGCTGAAATCCTGGATCGTCGGCGAGTCGACGCTCGAACTCTCCGACCACCATTGGAACGCCGAGGACCGCTACATCGAAGGCTCGACGGTGCCGATCCGCTTCGGGGAGGTCTTCGAGAAATACGAGGAGATCCCCTTCCGCCAGCGCCTCTACACCGTCGAGGAGCTGAGCGAGATCTACGAGTCGGTCGGCATGCGCCTCGCCAACACCTTCGCCGGCAGCGGCAAAGCGCGCAAGCCGAAGCCCTCGCAGTTCGAGATCTTCGTCGAGGGCCGCAAGGGCCCCACCGCAACCGCCGCCTGAGCGGCTAATGAACACCGGCGTCGCGGCCGATAAAGGCCCCGATGTTCGAGATCGACTCAGCGCTGCGCACGCTCGTCGAGCGAGGCGGCTCCGACCTGCACGTCAAGGTGGCTGCGCCGCCGACCATCCGCCTGCACGGTGAGCTGACGGCGCTGGAGGGCCATGAGCCGCTCAGCGGCGAGGACACCGAGAAGGCCTTCCACGACATCGCCGAGGTGCGCTCGCTTACCGAGTTCGAGGAATGCGGCGAGGCCGACTTCTCATATGCGATCCCCGGGCTCTCCCGCTTCCGCGTCAACGTCTTCAAACAGCGCGGCTCTACCTCGATCGTCTGCCGCGCGATTCCCTTCGAAATCCGCTCGGTGGAGGAGCTCGGCCTGCCGGAGGTCGTCACCAACCTGGCCGAGGAGCAGCGCGGGATCATCCTCGTCACCGGCACGACCGGCTCGGGCAAGAGCACGACGCTGGCGGCGATGATCGACCACATCAACCGAACCCGGGCGCACCACATCGTCACGCTCGAGGATCCGATCGAGTACCTGCACGAAGACAAAGGCTCGATCGTCAACCAGCGCGAGGTCGGCTCCGACACCGAGAGCTTCGCCCGGGCGATGCGCCGCGTCCTGCGCCAGGACCCCGACGTGATCCTGATCGGCGAGATGCGCGACGAGGAGACGGTGCGCACGGCGCTCTCCGCCGCCGAGACCGGCCACCTCGTGCTCTCCACTGTCCACACCCTGGATGCGACCGAGACGATCAACCGCATCATCGACTTCTTCCCCCCTCACCTCCAGCACCAGGCGCGGGTGATGCTCTCCTCGACCCTGAAAGGGGCGATCGCGCAGCGCCTCGTCCCCGACATCAGCGGCGAGGGTCGCGTCCCCGCGTCCGAGGTGCTCGTCGTCACCGGTCGCGTCCAGGACCTGATCCTCAACCCCGACGAAACGGGCAAGATCACCGAGGTGATCGCCGAGGGCGAGTACTACGGCATGCGCACCTTCGACCAGTCGCTGCTGCGCTACGTGATGGAGGGCAAGATCGCCGAGCAGGTCGCGCTCGACTACGCCTCCAGCCCGCACGACTTCAAACTGATGCTGGCCGCCGGCGGCCAGCGCGCCAGCGGCATCGAGCAGCTCGAGAGCGCCTGAGGGCCCAGGTCACCTCCGCCTCAGTCGTCGGCCTCGGCAACCAGATCCTCCGGTGGTCGCCAGACCGATCGCGCCGCCGCCAGCGAGAAGCCGGCGCGGACGAGATTTCGTGCGGCGGGCGAGATGCTGTCCGGGAAGTCGAGCGACTCTTCGGCCATGGCAAAGATCTCCCGCGCGCCGGCGGCGCGAGCGTCGACGATTCGTTTGCGCAGCAACGCCAGGTGGCCACCCTTGCCACGGGCTGAGTCGCAGATGCACACAAAGCCCATCTGCGCGACCTGGTGATGCAGCATCATCGTCGCCGCGCCGATTCCCTCGTCGTTCTCCGCGTCGATCGCGATGTAGCTGCGCCAGTCGCGGCGACCCGGCAGGCCATTCACGAACCCGCTCCCCGCCCAGAGGTGATTTCCGTTGGCCAGGAAGTAGCTGAGCGCCTCGCCTTCCTCGACAACCTCCTCGACTTCGATCCCGGGCGGCTCGGGGAAATCCGGCGGCCTGCCGCCGCGGACGAAGGTCGCCAGGTACGCGGTGTGACGGTAGCCCCGCCGGTTGAGGTGGTCTTCGACAGCCCCCGGTTCGCCGAATTCCGGCCGGACCGGGATACGGCAATCGAGGCCGAGCGACTCGGTCCAGTCGAGCGCTTCGGCGAGGTGACCGTCCGCTACCGCGCCGGGCGCGGTAGCGCCGAGGATGAGGTTGAACAGGGGCATGCGCGGCTCGTCGGCGATGGCAAATGCCCGGATCGGGCCGTAGTGCCGCACCTCGATGCCGTCCTCTTCCACCGCTTCGAACACCGGCACGCGCCAGAGATCGAGCCAGTAGTGCCGCTCCATCCCATACAGCCTGCCCGGGCCGGCGAGGTTGTCGAAGAGCGCGCTCAGCTCCGGATCGAAGTCACCCTGCGAATCCACCACAGGTAAATCTAAGGTACGGCGACGATCTCTGCTGGAAACGCTAGTACGGCGTCATGCGTTCGCCGGCCAGTGCAGCGAGCACGACGTCGTCGTGCGTCTTCGGCGAGACCTTGGGGAAGACCTTGGCGATCCTGCCCTCTGGGTCGATCAGGAAGGTCGCCCGCTGCACGCCCATGTACTTCTTCCCGTACATCGACTTCTCGACCCAGGTGCCGTAGCGCTCGGCTACGGCATGGTCGGCGTCGGCCAGCAGGGTGAAGTTGAGGTCGTACTTCTCGTGGAACTTCTTCACGTCGGCGACCTCATCCGGGGAGATGCCGATCACCCGGGCAGCGTGGGTCTCGACGTAGTCCTCGAAGTGGTCGCGCACGCCGCAGGCCTGCGTCGTGCAGCCCGGCGTGTCGGCGCGGGGATAGAAGTAGAGGACTACCGGCCGGCCGCCCAGGCTGGAGAGGCTCAGCTCCGCCCCGTCCTGATCGGGCAGCTCGAAGTCGGGAGCCTTGTCGCCTGAGTTGAGCATTCGTGCCGGGAGGCTAGCCCAAGGACATTGGGTACGCTGAGCCGTTCAGCCTGCGAGAACCGATAGTCGACGGCTCATTGACATCAGGGGCGTCTGATTGCATTCCCTAAATGTGCCCGAAGTCACCTCGTCGAACCGGTTCCCGCCGGCAGGACCGCCCATTGACTACCAGCCAGATTCCGGTAGCCTGGGCACATACAAATCGTGCGGGCCGTAAGGCCAGCACTTGGGCGGCCCATAGCTGGTCGCCCGACCTCCAGGGCCGCTTTCGAGCGGCCTTGGCTATTCCGGGGGCCTGACGAGCGATGCGGCTATGCTACGTGGACGAGTCGGGCACGGCGGAGATGCTGGTCAAGGCCGACCCCGACCAGCAGCCCGTCATCGTCATCGCGGGCGTGTCGCTGCCCGAGTGCGAACTCACGAAGATCACGCACGACTGGATCGCCCTCAAGAAGCGCTTCGAGCCGGTGCTGGCGAGGTCCGGGAAAGGTTGGTTGGACGCGATCCTCCACGAACTGAAGGGTGCCAACCTCCGCAAAGGGTTCCGTACCAGCGCGTCGGTGCGGCAGCGAAAGCGGGCCATTGGGGTGATCGACGGCACGCTGAAGCTTCTGGAGGAGTACGACGCGAAGATCCTCGGGCGGGTGTGGATGAAGAGGCTGGACACCGAGAACAACGACATGGGCATCCACGCCAGCAGCCTGCAGTTCATCTGCCGCGGGTTCGACGCGAGCCTGCCGAAGGACGAGCGGGGCATGGTGGTCGTTGACAGCCAGACCTACCAGCACAACCACCGCTTGGCGCACTCCCTCTTCACGCAGCGGTTCGGCCAGCATCCAAAACATCTCGGCCTGGTCGATATGCCCGTGTTCGGCCACAGCGATAACCACGCCGGTCTCCAGATCGCAGATCTCCTCTGCTCCGCAATCCTGGCGCCGATCGCCAGCGCCGTCTACGCGGGCAAATACGAGAAATGGAACAAGCACTGCCAGTCCGGCTACTTGGATATCCGCGAACGCTTCGGTGGCCGCCTTGACGCCCTCACCTACAAGTGGAAGAGCCCAAAGACCGGAAAGAAGTGCCCGAGCGTGATCGTGAACGATCCGATCAGCAAGCGTGGTGCCCGCTTGATGTGGGGACCAGCCTCAGCGAGTAAGCCGGCGGCACGCACGCACAGGAAACGCAGCGCTCGCGGCCGACGCTTGGGCCGAGGGCGTCGAGGTGGCTAGCCGACGGTGTTGGCGTGGGGATAGAAGTAGAGGACGACGACCCGGCCGCGCAGGCTCGAAAGGCTCAGCTCCCTGCCGTCCTGATCGGGCAGGGTGAAGTCGGGGGCCGGGTCGCCTGCTTCGAGCACGCCGGGGTCAGTCCTCGCGGCCGGGGTCCTGGCCGTCCTCGTCCTCGTCGAGCTCCTCGTCACCCTGTTCGAGCGCCGTCTCGGAGACCGAGCCGGTCGAGCCGGGGTGGTAGTGGGTCTGGAAGGCCTCCAGGGCGCGGTCGCGGCGGTCTTCGTCGACCGGCACCTCGTCGGAGATCCGCACCCAGTCGGCGCCCTCGTAATCCTCGAGATTGAAGATGTCCTGGCCGAGTGAGGTCGAGTCGTCGACCACGACCAGCACCTCGGTCTGCGGGTTGAAATAGGTCCCGGGCTGGTTGAGCAGCTCCTCGACCTCGTAGAGGTTGTCGCGGTCGGCGGCCATCGCTCCCCGATCCTACAAATCCGCGAGCTGGCGTTCCATCTCGGTCTCGACGTCGAGCGGCGCCTCGCCGCGGCGCATGCGCCGTTCGTTGCGGGCGACGACCAGCTGGCGCACCTCGGCGCGCAGCTTCTCGTCGATCGCCGGGCCCGCGGCGCCGGGGGATTCGAGCAGCCGCGCCACCTCGGCCTCGACGTCGAGCGGCGCTTCGCCGCGCTGCCGGCGCCGGTAGGACTTCGCCTCGAGCATCTGCCGCGCCTCTGCCTCCTGCAGCCTGCGATCGACGGGCGGCTCGGGCTGGGCGAGGCGGCTCGGCGGCGGCATCTCCTGCTCGATCGCGAACGGCCCCTTGCCGACGCTCTCCCAGAGCGGCCCGCTGCGGGCGAAGGCGACCAGCGCGATCGGCAGGGCGATCAAGGCGATCAGGGTCAGCACGTAGCCGGCCTGGATGTCGATCAGCGCCTCCATAACCTCGTCCCCCAGCCTAGATGGTTGGCCATCCGCTACCCTTTGCAGCTGGTTGACTGACCAGTCAATCGGCCCTCTCCCACCGAGATAAAGGAGCACGCTGCAGTGGTTGACTTCACCCTGACCGACGAGCAGAAAGACCTGCGCGAGCTGGCGCACAACTTCGCGGAGAAAGAGATCCGCAAGGTCGCCTGGGAGTACGACAAGGACGGCACCTGGCCCCAGGAGATCATCGACAAGGCCTGGGAGGTCGGGTTGATGAACACCCACATCCCCGAGGCCTACGGCGGCCCCGGCCTCGACTACCTCTCCGGCTGCCTGATCGAGGAAGAGCTCGGCTGGGGTTGCTCCGGTATCGCCACCTCGCTGATGGCCAACGGCCTCGCCTCGGCCCCGGTCACCCTCGGCGGCTCCGAGGAGACGAAGAAGAAGTACCTCGGCATGCTGACCGAAAGCAACAAGCTCGCCTCCTTCTGCCTGACCGAGCCCGACGCCGGCTCCGACGTCTCCGGGATGAAGACCCGCGCCGTCAAGAAGGGCGACAAGTACGTCATCAGCGGCTCCAAGTGCTTCATCACCAACGGCAGCTACGCCGACTGGTTCACGGTCTACGCCAAGACCGACCCGGAGGCCGGCCACCGCGGCATCAGCGCCTTCGTCGTCGACGCCAACCTCCCCGGGGTCAGCGTCGACAAGAAGGAGGACAAGATGGGCCAGCGGGCCTCCAACACCGCGACCATCTCCTTCGACGAAGTCGAGATCCCCGCCGAGAACCTGATCGGCGAGGAGAACAAGGGCTTCAAACTGGCGATGATGACCCTCGACCGCACCCGCCCGGGGGTCTCGGCGATGGCCGTCGGCATCGGCCGCGCCGCTCTCGAGTACGCCGTCGACTACTCCAAAGAACGGGTTCAATTCGGCGTGCCGATCGCGATGCACCAGGCGATCCAGTTCATGATCGCCGACATGGCGACCAAGGTCGAGGCGGCCCGCCTGCTGGTCTGGAACTCGGCGGTGCTGCTCGACCAGGGGCAGCGCAACAGCCGCGTCTCCTCGATGGCCAAGCGCTTCGCCGCCGACTCGGCGATGGAGATCACCGTCGACGCCGTGCAGGTCTACGGCGGCTACGGCTTCATCAAGGAGTACCCGGTGGAGAAACTGATGCGCGACGCGAAGATCATGCAGCTCTACGAGGGGACCAGCCAGATCCAGCGCCTGGTCATCGCCAAAGAAGTGCTGCTGCCGCGCCCGGTCGACGAGCCCACCCCGGAGGCGGAGGCCAAGAAGGCCGACGCCGCCCGCGACAGCCAGTCCGAGCAGGCCGCAGCGACCGTCTAGCCACGGCGATTGCAGGGTTGTCCCCACAGGCGTGAGGACAACCCTGCAACATGCAGCGCGAGGGTCAGGTGGCGCGGGCCATCTGGCGCGCCGCCTTCTGGCGCCTGTTTTTGTCCAGCTCGACCTTGCGCAGGCGGACTGAGTCGGGGGTCACTTCTACGCACTCGTCGTCGCGCAGGAACTCGAGCGCAGCTTCCAGCGAGAGGCGTTTGGGCGGCTCGAGGCGGACGAGGATGTCGGCGCTGGCGGCGCGCACGTTGGTCTGGTGCTTCTCCTTGATCGCGTTGACGTCGAGGTCGTCGGAGCGGGCGTTCTCGCCGACGATCATGCCTTCGTAGACCTCCTCGCCCGGGCCGATGAAGAGCGTGCCGCGGTCCTGCAGGTTCATCAGCGCGTGGCTGGCGCTGGAGCCGCGCCGGTCCGCCACCAGCGAGCCGGTCGGGCGGGTGCGCAGCTCCCCCGCCCAGGGCTCCCAGCGGTCGAAGACGTGGTGCAGGATCCCCGAGCCGCGGGTCTCGGTGAGGAACTCGGTGCGCAGGCCGATCAGGCCGCGGGCCGGGACGAGGTAGTCCATCCGCACCCAGCCGGTCGAGTGGTTGACCATGTGGTCGAGGCGGCCCTTGCGGCCGGCCAGCAGCTGGGTGACCGCGCCGACGTACTCCTCGGGCACGTCGATCGCCAGCCGTTCGACCGGCTCGTGGACCTTGCCGTCGACCTCGCGGGTGATCACGCGCGGCTGGCCGGCGGTCAGCTCGAAGCCCTCGCGGCGCATCATCTCCAGCAGCACGACCAGCTGCAGCTCCCCGCGCCCCTGCACCTCCCAGGCGTCGGGCCGCTCGGTGTCGGTGACGCGGATCGAGACGTTGCCGACCAGCTCGGCGTCGAGCCGGTCGCGGACCTGGCGCGCGGTCAGCTTCTTGCCCTCGGTGCCGGCCAGCGGCGAGGTGTTGATCCCGACCACCATCGAGAGCGACGGTTCGTCGACCGCGATCACCGGCAGCGGCCGCGGATCGTCGGGGTCGGCCAGCGTCTCGCCGATCGTCACGTCGGGCAGGCCGGCGACGGCGATGATCTCGCCCGGCCCGGCCTCCGCGGCGGCGACGCGGTCGAGCGCCTCGGTCACGTAGAGCTCGGAGATCGCCGCCCGCTCGATCCTGCCGTCGGCCCGGCACCAGGCGATCTGCTGCCCGTTGCGAACCTTGCCGTGGCGCACGCGGCAGAGCGCCAGGCGGCCGACGTAGGGATCGGCGTCGAGGTTGGTGACAAGCGCCTGGAAGGGGTGGTCGGGGTCGTATGTCGGCGCCGGGATGCGCTCCAGCATCAGGTCCATCAGCGGCGTCAGGTCGGTCCCCTCCTCGCCTTCGGCGAGCGCCGCCCAGCCTGCTTTGGCGTTGGTGTAGACGATCGGGAAGTCGACCTGCTCGTCGTCGGCGTCGAGGTCGAGGAAGAGCTCGTAGACCTCGTCGACGACCTCGGCGATGCGGGCGTCGGGGCGGTCGACCTTGTTGACGACGAGGATGACCGGCAGCTTCGCCTCCAGCGCCTTGCGCAGGACGAAGCGCGTCTGCGGCAGCGGGCCCTCCGAGGCGTCGACCAGCAGCAGCACGCCGTCGACCATCGTCAGCCCGCGCTCGACCTCGCCGCCGAAGTCGGCGTGGCCCGGGGTGTCGATGATGTTGAGCTTGACGCCGTTGTAGTTGACGGTCGTGTTCTTGGCGAGAATCGTGATCCCCTTCTCGCGCTCGAGGTCCATCGAGTCCATCACCCGCTCGTTCACGTCCTGGCCCTTGCGGAAGGCGCCGCTCTGCCACAGCATCGCGTCGACCAGCGTCGTCTTCCCATGGTCGACATGGGCGATGATCGCGATGTTCCGTAGGTCGTCTCGACGATTCATGGCGCTTCGCATTCCCGTGTCCTCGGTCGCTCATGTGCAGAGCACATTTCGCTCCCTGCGTCCTTGGACTGCTCGGCCATGAACCGCCGAC
>JAPVSJ010000013.1:0-33240 GCA_047519745.1 Actinomycetota bacterium
CGCGTCGTCGGCTCCTTCCTCGACGGCTACGGCGCCGGCGCTACGCCTAACCCCTGCATCGTCTGCAACGGCGAGGTGCGGATCGCGGCGATGGTCGACCTCGCCGGCCGACTCGGTGCCGACCATCTCGTCACGGGCCATTACGCGCGGATCGTCGACGACGAGGACGGGCCCCTGCTGGCCGCGGCATCGGACGGCAACAAGGACCAGAGCTACATGCTCGCCGCACTGCCGCCGGAGATGCTCGATCGCCTGCGCTTCCCGCTGACGGACCTGAGCAAGCCCGAGGTGCGCGAGATAGCAGCCCGCCACGGCCTTTCTGTCGCCAAGAAGCCCGAGAGCCAGGACCTTTGCTTCCTCGCCGGACAGGGCAAGGAGCGGTTCCTGCGCCGGCACGCCGGGCTCGGCGAGCGCGAGGGCGATCTGCTCGACCGCAGCGGACGAGCCATCGGCCGCCATCGCGGCCACCACAACTTCACCGTCGGGCAGCGGCGGGGAATCGGCGTATCCGCGCCGGAGCCCCTTTACGTCCTGGCGACTGACGCCGGAGCGAATACGGTCACCGTCGGCCCACGCGCAGAGCTGGCGACGAGGTGCGTGGGCATTCGCGACGCGGTCCTGCACCGCGACGGCGCGCGCGTCGACGCAGTGAAGCTGCGCTCCCATGCCACCCAGATCCCGGCTTCTGTCTCAGCCTGCGAGGCCGGCCGTCACCCAGTGCTCACCGTCGAGCTCGGCGAGTCGTTCGACGCCGCCTCCCCCGGCCAGGCAGCTGTGCTGCTGGCGGGGGAGACGATCGTCGGTCACGGCACGATTGCCTGATTCGTCAGGCGGCGGCGCTTTCTTCTTCGTGTTCTTTCTTGCGTAGTTCGTTGACGCTCTTCACGCAGCCCGAGAATTCGGTCCCTTTCTTGCCTTTCACGTGTTTCTTGCTTTCGCCCTTGCAGACCTGGCCTGGCGCCATTTCTTTGTGGTGCGCCGCCTGGGCCACGTTGTTCACGCAGCGCGAGAACTCGGTCCCTTTTTCGCCCGCGACGTGTTTCTTGCTTTTGCCCTGGCAGTAGCGGCCATAGGCCTTTGCCTTGGCGGGAAGGCCTTCTTTGGGCCCTGGCGTCGGTTTTTCGCTGGGCGTGTAGGTGGGGCCTCTGCCGTTGGCCGCGCCTTTTCCGTACGGCGGTGATCCTTCGGGTTTGCCGGTTGCGAGGGCGGCGCTGCCGCCGGCCAGCGCGAGGACGCCGGTTATAAGTGCGATTTTCAACATGGCCTTCATGGTGCCTCCTTGCGAGTACTTGTCCCTGCGGCGCGTGAGGCCCAGGTTGTCGGCTTATAAACGCTGCGCGAGAGCGGATGTCAGCCCCGACCGGCCCGGAGAGCCGGCCTGTGGACGGATCTCCTAAGCGGACTCGGTCAGCGTTCGCGGCCCGGCGGCGCCTCGCCTGGCGCTGGTTCCCCGGAGCCGCCGTTGCCCTGGGGAGGCGTTTCGACTGGAGCTTGGGCGGGGGGCGTCGTCGTCGCGGGTGGCTTGGCCGGAGTCACCGGGCCGGTCGCGCTCGAACCCCGGTCGCCAGACGACTTGCCATGGTCTTCGCCGGCCGCGCCGTGGCTGGATGCGGCGCCGTTTTCGGCGGGCTTATGAGTGGCAGCGGTCTGCTGGCCGCGTTCGGCGGCTTGTGGAGGCTGTTCGGGCCGACCCTTGCGTTCCGAGGCGGTTCGACCGTAGCCGCCGCCTGGCGGGCTGACGCCGGCTTGGGAGCGGGACTGCGTTTTGTTCTGCGCCACTCCCGCCCCGGAGCCGCGGTTTTCCCCCTGCGGATTTCCGCCCTGGTGTTCGTCGGCCCTGGAGTTGTCGCTCGAGTGCTGTTTGGCGACGACCGGGTCGCCCGCCGAGGCCGCGGGCGTGCCGCGAGTCGAGTCGCCGTGGTCGCCCGAGCCGTGTCCCGCTGCCTTCTCCGCCGCCGCGGAGTCATGTCCGCCGGTGACGAGCGGCACGTCGATCAGCCCGCTCCGCCCGGCGGCCGACACGCCAACCACCGCCACCACGGCGACGGTAGCGGCGGACTTGACGAGCGCGGACGTGGCGATTGCCTTGCCGGCCCCTGCACCGACCGTACCGGTCAGGCTGCCACCGGCGGCGGTGGCAGCTCCGTTTGCGCCTGCCTGCCCGAGCGCCCCGTGCAGCACCGCGGCGGAAGCGGCGATCGGCAGCGGCGCGAGTGCGGCCAGATCCTCGTGACGCTTGGCGATGCCGTCTTGGAACGCGCGGCAGTCGGCGCAGCTGCGCAGATGGGCACGGATGTCGCGTCGCCGCATGACCCGCCCGTCGGCGTCGGAAAGCTCGCGCATCACGTCCGCGCAGTGCATCTCACGTCCCGCTTCCAGTTGGCGCAGGCCGAGCCGGGCCTCGTAGAGCGTCTGCCGGGCGACCGCCGCGGAAGTGTCGAAGGCTATTCCGATCTCGGCGAAACCCATGCCGGAGAGCTCGCGCATCAGCAGCGCCGCCCGCTGCCGTTCGGGCAACTGCTCTAAATCGGCAAGCAGGGTTCGCAGTCGCTCGCGCGTCTCGACCGTCTCCGCGACCCCGGGTGCCGCCGCCAGCTCCGGCTCCAGCTCGGCGCTGTCGCGGCGCCGGCGCAACACTTCGACCGCCTCGTTGCGGGCGATCCGGTAGAGCCAGGGCTTCAGCTCGATCTTGCGCTTCTCCCCGGGCAGGGCGCGCAGCACTTTGACCATCGTGTTCTGCAATGCGTCCTGGGCGTCCTCGGGATTGCGAACCATCGCCAGGCAGAAGCGGTAGAGCTGCTGGTGGTAGCGCTCGTAGATCTCGCCCAGGGCACGCTCGTCCCCCTCGGCAGCGCGCAGCGCAAGGCGCTCGTCCGAGCTCATGCCGGACCCATCTCGGCATGCGTAGGCATCTACTGAAGGTTACGGCGAGGTCCATCGGTAGCTTCAACGGAGCTGCGGTCCAGGTGTCAGCGCTGTGTCACTTAGGCTTCGTTGCCGATGAAAGCCGCGGAGATCCGCAACACCTACCTGTCCTTCTTCGAGCAGCGGGGCCACCGGATCGTGCCCTCGGCATCGCTGGTTCCCTCCGTCCACGATCCCTCGGTGCTGCTCACCACTGCGGGGATGCAGCCGTTCAAGCCCTACTTCCTCGGGCGGGAGGAGCCACCGGCGCGGCGGCTCGCCGATGTGCAGAAGTGCTTTCGCACGACCGACATCGAGGAGGTCGGCAAGACCGCGCGCCACCTCACCTTCTTCGAGATGCTCGGCAACTGGAGCTTCGGCGACTACTTCAAGGCCGAGTCGATTCCCTGGGGCTGGGAGTTGGCGACGCAAGGGTTCGGGATGGACCCCGAGCGGATCTGGGCGACCGTCTTCGGCGGTGACGAGGAGCTTGGCCTCGGGCCCGACGAGGAGGCGATCGAGATCTGGAAGGGCGTCGGCATGCCCGAGGAGCGGATCGTCCCGCTCGGCCGCGAGGACAACTTCTGGCAGGCGGGCCCGTCCGGCCCCTGCGGCCCCTGCTCGGAGCTCTACCTCGACCGCGGCGAGGACTTCGGCGCTGCCGGCGAGCGGCCCGGCGACGACACCGACCGCTTCCTCGAGTTCTGGAACCACGTCTTCATGACCTACGACCTCTCGACCGAGGGGGCGCTGACCGAGCTGCCGATGCGCAACATCGACACCGGCATGGGCCTCGACCGGATGGCGGCGATCCTCCAGGACGTCCCCTCGGTCTTCGAGACCGATCTGGTCCGGCCGCTGGTCGACCTCGCCGAGGAGCTGTCGGGGCGCTCCTATGCCGAGGGCGGCGCGGTGACCCGGGCGATGCGGATCGTCGCCGATCATTCGCGCGGCGCCGCCTTCCTGATCGCCGACGGGGTCGTCCCCTCCAACGAGGACCGTGGTTACATCCTGCGGCGGATCATGCGCCGGGCGATCCAGCAGGGCCGCACGCTGGGCCTGGAGGCGCCTTGGCTCGGGCGCTTCGCCGAGCGCACGGTCGAGATCATGGCCGAGGCCTACCCGGAGCTGGCCGCCGAGCGGGAGACGATCGCCCGCTGGGTCGGCGACGAGGAGGAGAGCTTCGGCCGCACGCTCGAGCGCGGCAGCGAGCTGCTCGAGCGGCTGGTCGCCGAGGCCCGCGAGTCGAGCACCTCCTGGATCGACGCCGCCGAGGCCTTCAAGCTGCACGACACCTACGGTTTCCCCTACGACCTGACCAAGGAGCTGCTCGCCGAGCAAGGCCTCTCGGTCGACGACGGCGGTTTCGAGGAGCTGATGGAGGAGCAGCGCCAGCGCGCCCGCGTCGGCTCCGCCACCGCGCACGGCTCCGAGGACCGCCACGAGAAGGTGATCGCCTTCGCCGCGGAGGCGCCGCCGACCCGCTTCGTCGGCTACGAGACGCTCAGGGCGACGACCGGGCTTGCCGCGGTTGCTGCCGACGACGGGCGGGCGCTGGTCAAGCTCGAGGAGAGCCCCTTCTACGCCGAGGGCGGCGGCCAGGTCGCCGACACGGGCGTGCTGCGCTGGGATGGGGGAGAGGCCCGTGTGGTCGACGTCTACCGGCTGGGCGAAGACCAAGCGTTGGAGGTCGAGCCCGGCAACGGCTCGGTCCCCTCCGGCGTCGCCGTCGAGGCCCGTGTCGACCACGAGGCCCGGCACGCGACGATGCGCAACCACACCGCGACCCACCTCCTGCACGCGGCACTGCGCGAGCGCCTCGGCGACCACGTGCGCCAGGCCGGCTCGGCCGTGCGCCCAGACAAGCTGCGCTTCGATTTCAACCACGGGCAGGGGCTCGCGGCGGAGGACATTGCCGCGATCGAGGAGCGGGTCAACGGCTGGATCAAGGCGAGCCGGCCGGTGCGCTGGCTGGAGATGAACCGGGCGGAGGCCGAAAAGCTCGGCGCGATGGCGCTGTTCGGTGAGAAATACGGCGAGTGGGTGCGGGTGGTCGAGGTCGACGAGGTCTCGCGTGAGCTCTGCGGAGGCACCCACGTTGCCAACACGGCCGAGGTCGGCATCTTCAAGATCGTCTCGGAGGGCTCCAGCGCTGCCAACGTGCGGCGGATCGAGGCGCTGACCGGGCCGGCGGCGATCGACTGGTTCCGCGGCAGAGAGGAGCAGCTGCGCGAGGTCGGCGAGCTGCTCGAATCTCCCCAGGACCCGCTGACCGGCGCCCGCCGCGCGGCGGAGCGGCTGCGGGAGGCGGGCGAGGGCGCCAAGCAGGCCGCCAAGCAGCTGCTTGGCGACGAG
Source organism: Actinomycetota bacterium (assembly GCA_047519745.1). Lineage (GTDB taxonomy): Bacteria > Actinomycetota > Thermoleophilia > Solirubrobacterales > 70-9 > VRUE01. The sequence continues at coordinate 5,260 of JAPVSJ010000013.1, forward strand.
GCCGAGCGGCTCGTCGCGACGGCTGAGCGGGTCGACGGGGTCGCGGTCATCGCCTCCGAGGCGCCGATCGGCGACCAGAAGCAGCTGCTCGAGCTCGCCAACCGGGTGCAGTCGAAGCTCGGGGGGGAGTCGGCGATTGCCCTCGGCGGTGCCGAGGGCGCCAAGGTCGGCCTGGTCGTGCTCGTCTCCAAGGGCGCGGTCGGGCGCGGCGTTTCCGCGGCGACGGTCGTGCGCGAGGCGGCGCCGCTCGTCGGCGGTGGGGGCGGCGGCCGCGAGGAGATGGCCCAAGCAGGCGGCAAGGACGCCGCCAAGCTCGACGAGGCACTCGACGTCGCCAGGCAGGCAATCGAGCGGGAGCTCGGATGATGCGCGTGCTCGCCCTCGACTACGGCACCGCCCGGATCGGCTGCGCGATCTCGGACCCGAGCGGCACCCTGGCGACGCCGCTGCCGGTGATCGAGCCCGCCGAGCCGCGTTCGGTGGTCGAGTTGGTCGCCAAGCACGAGGTCGGGCGCGTCGTCGTCGGCCTGCCGCTGCACCTCAGCGGCGAGGAGGGGTCGCAGGCCGCGCTGACCCGGACCTTCTGCGCCGAACTGGAAGCGCTGCTCGAGATTCCGGTCGAGACCTACGACGAGCGGTTGACGACGCGGATGGCCGAGGCGAGCAAGCGCGAAGGCGCCGCCGCGGCACCCGACTCCCTGGCCGCGGCCCACTTGCTGCAGGCATACCTCGCCGGGCAGGCGGCGATCGAAGGCTCCGACGACGATGGCTGAGGACTGGTCCGGGGACGACACCGCGGTCGCCGAGCGGGAGCGTCGCCGGCAGCAGCGCGAGGACCGGCGCGCCGGGACGGTGAAGCGCCGCCGCCGGGTGGCGCTCGTCGCCGCCCTCGTTGCGCTGGCGCTCGTCGCCGTGGGGGCGGCCCTCGCCTACCGTCACTTCCACAACCCGGCGCCGCCGCCCGTCGTCCTGAAGACGGTCACGGTGACGATCCCGGAGGGCTACACGCGCGCGCAGACCGCCCAGATCGCCAGGGAAGCGGGCTTGCGTGGCAGCTACATGAAGGCCAGCGAGGGCCACGAAGGCTTCCTCTTCCCGGACACCTTCGAACTGGAAAAGCACGCGCCCGCGGCCGATCTCGCCCAGCTGCAGCTGGAGGACTTCAAGCGCCGCGTCAAGGGCGTCGACATGAGCTACGCCCGCTCCAAGAACCTGACCACGCGCGACGTGGTCACGATCGCCTCGATGGTCGAGCGCGAGGCTCAGCTCGAGAAGGAGCGGCCTTTGATCGCGGCGGTCATCTACAACCGCCTGCACGAAGGGATGCCGCTGGGGATCGACGCGACGATCCGCTTCGCCACCGGCAACTACGACCGGCCACTGACCGAATCCGAACTCGCGGTCGAATCCCCCTACAACACGCGTCTCCACACCGGGCTGCCGCCGGGGCCGATCGGAAACCCCGGCCTTGCCTCGATCGAAGCCGCCGCCCACCCGGCCAAGGTCGACTACCTCTACTACGTGGTCAAGCCGGGCACCTGCGGCGAAGACTCCTTCTCCTCGACCGCGGCGGAATTCGAAGCCGACGTGGCCGAATACAACGAAGCGCGCGAAGCGGCGGGCGGGGAATCGCCCGACACCTGCGGCGAATGAAGCGACTCGCCGTCCTCGGCCACCCCGTCGGCCACTCGCGCTCGCCGGCCATGCACGGCGCGGCGCTGTCGGAGCTCGGCCTCGCGGACGAGTGGACCTATGAGGCGATCGACCTCGCGCCGGACGAGTTCGAGCGCCGCGTGCGGGAGATGCCTGGCGAGGGATTCGTCGGCGCCAACGTCACCGTCCCCCACAAGGGGGCGGCGCTCGCGCTCGCCGACACGCTGTCCGAGACGGCGCGCGAGATCGGCGCGGCGAACACGCTCAGCTTCGAGGACGGGGAGGTTCGCGCCGACAACACCGACGCGCAGGGCCTATTGGAGGCTCTGCCGGCACCGGTGGCGGGCAAGCGGGCGCTGGTTCTTGGCGCGGGCGGCGCCGCCCGCGCCGTCGTCTGGGCTCTGGCGCGGGAAGGCGCCAAAGTTGAGGTTTGGAACCGGACGCCGCTGCGCGCCGAGCACCTCTGCGCCGAGCTCGGCGGGGCCCCAGTGGCGTCTCCCGTTCAGGACGCCTACGAGCTGATCGTCAACACCAGCGCGGCGGGGTTGCAGGGGGAGAACCCATTCGCGGAGCTGCCACTCGAGCCCGCGGGCTTCGCCTCCGGCCAGATCGTCGTCGACCTCGTCTACGGCGAGCGACCCAGCCCGTTGCTCGCCGCGGCCGAGGCGGCGGGGGCGACCACGGTCGACGGAATCGAGGTCCTCGTGCGCCAGGGCGCGCTTTCGCTGCGGATCTGGACCGGGCGCGAGCCGTCGCTGGAAGCGATGCGAGCCGCGGCGCGCAGATAGCCTAGGCGGCGATGAGCACGCGCTTCGGATTCACCACGGCAGGCGAGTCGCACGGCCCCGGCCTGGTCGCGATCGTCGAGGGCATGCCGGCGGGCCTGGAGCTCGAGCGCGAGGCGCTCGACCGCGACATGGCCCGCCGCCAGCTCGGCCACGGCCGCGGCGGGCGGATGAAGATCGAGACCGACTCGGTCGAGGTCCGCTCCGGCGTCCGCCACGGCCGCACCCTAGGCAGCCCGATCGCACTCCTGGTCGCCAACCGCGACTACGCCAACTGGGAGGAGCGGATGAACCCCTGGCCGGTCGAGGGGTTTGAGCCGGACGAGGTGCACCTGCCGCGCCCCGGTCATGCCGATCTGGTCGGCGCCCAGAAGTACGGGCACCGCGACATCCGCAACGTGCTGGAGCGGGCGAGCGCCCGTGAGACCGCGGCGCGGGTGGCGGCGGGCTCGATAGCGCGCGGCCTGCTCACGGCGCTCGGCGTCAGCGTGCACAGCCACGTCACCCAGATCGCCTCGGTCAAGGCGCCCGAGCGCCCTGACCTGGGCCCGGAGGACTTCGCCGCCGTCGACGACGACCCGGTGCGCTGCCTCGACTCCGAGGCGAGCGCGGCGATGGTCGCCGAGATCAACCGCCTGCGCAAGGCCAACGAGAGCCTCGGCGGCAGCTTCGAGGTGCGCGCCTTCGGCTTGGTTCCCGGCCTCGGCTCGCACATCTCCTGGGAAGAGCGGCTCGACGGCCGGCTGGCCGGCGCCGTCGCCTCGATCCAGTCGGTCAAGGGCGTCGCGATCGGCGAAGCGTGGGATGTCGCCGGCCGTCCCGGCTCGGAGGCGCACGATGAGATCTTCTGGTCCGAGCAGCACGGCTACCAGCGCGAAACGAACCACGCGGGCGGGCTCGAGGGCGGGATGACCAACGGCCAGCCACTCTCGGTTCGCGCCGCGATCAAGCCGATCTCGACCCTGACCAAGCCGCTGCGCTCGGTCGACACCGAGACCAAGCAGCCGGCGCAGGCGCTGCGCGAGCGCACCGACTCGACCGTCGTCCCCGCCGCCGCCGTCGTCGCCGAGGCGATGGTCTGCCTCGTCCTCGCCCGCTGCTACCGCGAGAAGTTCGGCGGCGACCACATCGACGACGTTCACGCCGCCGTCGATGCCTACGAGAAGCGCATCGACTTCCGCCGGTGAGTCGGGTGCCCAAGCCGGCCATCGTCTTCATCGGCTTCATGGGCGCGGGCAAGTCGACAGCGCTCGCCGCGATGCCGGCGGCGCTGGGCGAGCGCGTTGACGTCGATGACCTGATCGAAGACGAGGTTGGGATGTCGGTGCGGGAGTTCTTCGACAGCCACGACGAAAGCCGATTCCGCGAGGTCGAGGAGCGAGTTGCGGGGTCGCTCCTGGAAGATGCGGATGGAGGTGTGATCGCGCTGGGTGGCGGCAGCGTGCTTCTCCCACGCGTGCGGGAGGCGCTTTCGCGCCACACGGTGGCCTGGCTCGACGTGAGTCCTGAGGCCGCATGGGAGCGTGTCAGCGATTCGGAGCGCCCTCTCGCACAGGATCGTGCCCGCTTCGATCGCCTTTATGCCGAGCGCAGGCCAGTTTACGAAGAGCTGGCTGACGCCAAGCTGCTTTTCGCCATGAGCGAGTCGGGGGGCTACCCGGTGTACGTCGGCCGGGGCCTGCTGGACGCCGACCTCCACTTGCTGGGCCGTCGAGTGTTCTGCGTGACCGACCGCAACGTCGCCCCCCGCTACGCGAAATTCCTCGCCGCCGAGGGGATTCTGGAGATCGATCCCGGCGAGGAGCGGAAGACCCTCGAGACGGCTGAGCAGGTCTGGCGAGCGATGGTCGATTTTGGGCTCACCCGCCACGATCTGGTCGTCGCACTCGGCGGTGGAGTGGTCGGCGATCTGGCCGGGTTCTGCGCGGCCACCTATCAGCGAGGAATGCCGGTCGTGCAGGTCCCGACCACCCTGGTTGCCCAGGTCGACTCCGCCTACGGCGGCAAGACCGGGGTCGATCTATCGGAGGCGAAGAACTACGTCGGCGCGTATCACCTGCCTGAGGCGGTCGTCGTCGATATCGACACGCTCGAAACCCTGCCGACCGAGGAGCTGGCGGCGGGATTTGTCGAGGCTCTCAAGACCGGACTCCTCGCGGGAGGGGGTCTGTGGGAGCGAGTGCGAGCCATCGAGTCGCTCAGCTCACGTGAGCTGGACGATGTGGTGTTCGATTGCGCCCGCTACAAGTGCGAGGTCGTCGCCGAGGACGAGCGCGATTCCGGGCTTCGGGAGATCCTCAACCTCGGCCATACCGTAGGTCACGCGATCGAGGCGGCTTCCGGGTACGGCCGTTACCGTCACGGCGAAGCGATCGGGTTGGGATTGCTGGCAGCCCTGCGCCTCTCCGAGGCGGCCGATCTTCGCGACGAGGTCGAGGAGATCCTCGGCCGTCACGGGCTGCCGACAGCGCTCGACCCGGCGATCGAGGTCGACGACATCCTCAGCGCCCTTCAGCGCGACAAGAAGCGGACGGCGGCAGGCGTCGGCTTCGTCCTCCTCTCCGAGCCGGGCAAGCCGCGGCCGGGGCAGGTCCTCGACCCCGACGTGGTGCGTGTCGCTGTGCTGGAGTTGTGCGGATGACCTCCGCCCACAACCGGGTCGCCGTCCTGCACGGGGTCAACTTCGACGTGCTCGAGCGGCGCGACCCCGAGGTCTACGGCGCGCTCTCGCTGAGCGAGCTGGAGATGCGGATCCAGGGCATGGCGCGCGAGCTGGGCCTCGAAGCGATCTTCTTCCAGACCAACTCCGAGGGCGAGTTCGCCGAATACCTGCACCGCGCCCCTGAGCTCGCCGACTCGATCGTGATCAACGCCGGCGCCTGGACCCACTACAGCCGCGCGATCGCCGACGCGCTCGAGCTGACCGGGCTGCCCGCCGTCGAGGTCCACCTCTCCGACGTCGAGTCGCGCCAGGACTGGCGCCGCGAGTCGGTCTTCGACGGGCTGGTGCTGGAGAAGATCTCCGGCAAAGGGCCGGACGGCTATCGCGACGCGCTCGCGGTCCTGGCCCGCCATCTGGACGTCGCCGGCGGCGCATGAAGGGCCGCGGCGAGCGCCTCGCGGCAGGCCTGGCCGAGCGCGAGCTCGACCTGATGCTGGTCACCGAGCTGGTCAACATCCGCTACCTGACCGGCTTCACCGGCACCAACGGCGCATGCGTCTGCGGCCCCGAGAAGCGCCTCTTCCTGACCGACTTCCGCTACACCGAGCGGGCCGCCGCTGAGGTCGAGGGCTGGGAGACGATCACGGTCAGCGACGACTGGCTAGGGGGTATCGCCGCCCATCTCTCCGGCCGCGTCGGCTTCGAGGACGACCACGTCTCGGTCCGCCTGCTCGAGCGCCTGCGGGGCAAGCTGGGGGAGGGGACCGAGTCGGTGCCCGCCGGCGGCTCGGTCGAGGAGCTGCGCCGGGTCAAGGACGAGGACGAGCTGGCCGCGATCGCGGCAGCCTCCGAGCTGGCCGACGAGGTCTGGACCTGGAGCGTCGAGCGCGGCCTCGGCGGCCGTCCCGAGCGCGAGGTCGCCCGCGCCGCCGAAGCACGGATCCGCGAGCTGGGGGGCGACCCCTCCTTCCCGGCGATCGTCGCCGCCGGCCCCAACGGGGCGCTGCCGCACGCCGAGCCGGGCGAGCGACCGATCGGCGACGGCGAGCTTGTCGTCTTCGACATGGGGGCGAAGCTCGACGGCTACTGCTCGGACGGCACGCGCACCTTCGCCGTAGGCGAGCCGGGAGAGCGCGGCCGCGAGGTATACGAGACGGTGCGGGCGGCGCAAGCGGCCGCGCTCGACGCGGTCGCCGCGGGGATCAGCGGCGAGGCGCTCGACGCGGTCGCCCGCCGAGTGATCGGGGAGGCCGGCCATGGCGAGCATTTCGGCCACGGCCTCGGCCACGGCGTTGGGCTCGAGGTGCACGAGGCGCCGCGCGTCTCGCCGCGCTCGGAGGACGTGCTCGGGGCGGGTGAAGTGGTGACGGTCGAGCCGGGCGTCTACCTGCCGGGCGAGCTCGGCGTGCGGATCGAGGATCTCGTCGTGGTCGATGACAGCGGTTGCCGCATCCTCAGCCGCCTGCCCAAAGAGCTCCAGATCGTCGCCTGAGTCAGGCGCGCACAGTAGACAAAAGGTTGAGGTGGGATCTGCCCTGCAACCTAAAGTCTGCGCCCCGCCGGGCCGATGCGCATCCGGTGAGACCGACTGTGCACAATCGCCCGGCGACCCGAAGCGCCGGCGATGACGCCTCGACTCAGTCCAAGGAGTCGCTGGTCGCAATCCGCGACGACGCGCGTCGCGAGCGCCTGCTCGACATGGAGGTGAGGCTGCGCCCCTATCGCTTCGCCTGCTTCGGCATCCTCGCTCTGACGCTTGCCTCGGTCGGAGCGGAGGTCGGCTGGTGGTGGATCGCGCCTCTGCTCGCCGGTCTTGTCGGCTTTGCCGTCGCGGACCGGTTCATGCGCGAGAGCAGGCATCCGGGCCTGTGGATCTCCGCTGCCTGGGGGATGCTCCCGCTGCTGCTCGCCGATGCCGTGGTGACCACGGGAGGCGCCGCGAGCCCCGTGCTGATGTGGTTCGCGCTGCCCGCGGTGACGCTCGGCGCTCGCTTCTCTCCGCGCGGCATGGTGCTCGGCACCGCCTACATCCTGACCTTGCTCCTGGTCGCCACCGTCGGCCTCGACCCCGTCACCGCCTCGGCCCACCACCAGGAGCTGATCGCGGCGATCGCCCTGGTGCTCAGCACGGTGATCCTCTCCGGCGCCCTGGTCGAGTCCGATCGTGCGCATCGCCGTCGCTCGACGCTCGATCCGTTGACGGGGTTGTACAACCGCAACGCGCTCGATCAGCGACTCAGCGAGCTCGACGGCCAGCCGACCAGCGAGGACGAGGGCCTCTCGCACGCGCTGCTGCTCTGCGACCTCGACAACTTCAAGCTGGTCAACGACCGGCTCGGCCACGCCGCCGGCGATGCCGTGCTGCAGGACGTCGCATACACGATGCGGGCCGTCCTGCGCGCCGGCGACTCGATCTACCGGGTCGGTGGCGAGGAGATCCTCGTTGTTTTGCCCGGGGCGGTCGAAGCGGACGCGGTGCAGATCGCCGAGCGGCTGCGGCGAGAGGTGCGCGAGCGTCGCCCGGTCGGCGTCGAGGTGACGGTCAGCATCGGCGTCGCGGTCTCCCGGCCGGGGCCGCTCGCGACCGACGAGCTGGTCGGAGTCGCCGATACGGCTCTCTACTCGGCAAAGGCAAATGGACGCGACCAGGTGGTCGTAGGCGCCTACAACTGACGGTTCTTCTCTGTTCAGCGACTGAGGTCGATGCCGGCCCGTAGCCGCGCGGCGAAGGCGGCAACCAGCTCTACGGTCGCCTCGAGGTCACCGAGATCGCAGAGCTCGACCGGCGAGTGCATATAGCGCAGCGGGACCGAGACCAGACCGGTCGGGATTCCGGAGCGCGAGATCTGGATCGAGTCGGCATCGGTGCTGGTGCCGCGACCGCTGGCGCTGATCGTGTGCTCGATTCCGCTCTCCTCGGCGGTCTCGACCAGCAGCTCGAAGACCTTCGGCGAGAGGGTCGAGCCGCGTCCGATCGCCGGGCCGGAGCCGAGCGGATGGCTGCCGACCTCCTTCTCGTCGACGCCGGGTGCATCGGTGGCGTGGGTGACGTCGATCGCGACGGCGAGGTCAGGCCGCACCTGGAAGGCCGAGGTCCGCGCGCCGAACAGCCCGATCTCCTCCTGAACGGCGGCGATCGCCGCAAAGCTGCCGCTCAGCGAGTCGCGCTCGTGGCAGCGGCGCAGCGCCTCGAGCGCGACGTAGGCGCCGATCCGGTTGTCCATCGCGCGCGAGGCGAGGCGGTCGCCGGCAAGGCGCACGGGCTCGGCGGCGATCACGATCGGGTCGCCGATGCGGATCAGCGCCGCCGCCTCGTCGCGATCGGCCGCGCCGATGTCGACGTGGAGGCCTTTCAGCTCGACCACCTTCTTGCGCTGGTCGGGGTCGAGCAGGTGGATCGGCTTGCGACCGACGACGCCGGGCACGAGCCCGTCGCGGCCGCGCACCTCGACCCGCTGACCGACGAGGATCTGAGGGTCCCAGCCGCCGATCGGAGCGAACCAGAGGAAGCCCTTCTCGTCGATGTGGGTGACGACGAGGCCGATCTCGTCGATGTGGCCGACGACGGCGAGCAGCGGGGCCTCCTCGCCGACGCGGGCGATCGAGGAGCCGAGGCCGTCGGCGGTCAGCGTGGCGAAGGAGGCCTCCTCGCGCCAGATCGATGCGGCAGGGCCCTCGTGCCCGGAGGGCGCACCGGCGCGCAGCAGTTTGTTCAGCAGCGGGGGGATCTCGGCCATGCGAAGGCAGCAGTATGTCGAGTCGAACAGACGTCCGCAACGAGGCAATTGGAATAGTTTTCCCTCGGTGAGCGAAGCAACCGCAACGTACCTGGTCACCGGAGCCTCGAGCGGCATCGGCGAGGCGGCCGCGAAACGGCTCGCGCACGAGCCGGGCGCCGAGCTGATCCTGGTCGCTCGCCGCGAGGAGCGCCTGCGCTCGCTGGCTGAGGCGCTGCCGTGCGAGACGAGCTGGCTCGCCGTCGACCTGACTGCGCCGGATGCCCCGCAGCGGGTGCGGGACCATGTCGCGGAGAAGCACGGCGGGCGGCTCAACCTGCTGGTCAACAACGCCGGCGCCTCCTGGCGCGGCTCCTTCGGCGAAGAGGGCTACGAGAACGTGCGTCGCCACATGGAGATCAACTTCGACGCCGTCGCCCGCCTCACCGAGGCGTTGCTGCCGGCGCTGCGCGCCTCGACGCCGAGCGCGATCGTCAACGTCGCCAGCACCGCCGGCCGGGTCGCGCGGGCGCGGACCGGCTCCTACTCGGCGAGCAAGTTCGCCCTGATCGGCTGGACCGACGCCCTCTACGCCGAGGAGCGCCCGCACGGCGTCCACGTCGGCATGGTGCTGCCCGGCTTCATCGAGACCGAGGGGTTCCCGGCGACCGAGCTGCGCGAGCGGGCGCTGACCCGCTGGACCGTCTCCAAGCCCGAGAAGGTCGCCGAGGCGATCGTCGAGACCGGCCTGCGCGGCAAGGCGGAGCGCTACGTGCCGCGCCCCTACGCGCTGGCCGGGGTAGCCCGCATCCTCATGCCGGGATTGGTCCGCCGCGTGCTGTCCGGCGGCGCCGCCGCGAGCCTGACGACGAGCACGGCGGCGGAAGCCGAGGACTGAGCGCGCCCCGACCGGCTGTGGTCAGGCCCCGATGTGGCTGAAGCGGCAGTAGTGGAAGTGGAAGACGATGCTGGTGTTGTTGGCCGAGAGCCCGGCGCGTTCGGCGAGGATCGCGGTGTGCGTGCCTTTGATCTTTTCGCCGGCCTTGTAGTACTTGCCCACTTCTCGCAGTCGTTGCTTCAGTAGCCGTATCGAGCCGAGCCAGTGCTCGATGCGCCGTTGGTCGGCAATTGGCGCGGGGACGGTCGCCAGCTTTTCGATCAGCCCGCCCACGGAGCCCGAGACCCGGATGAACTGCTTTCCGGCAAGTTCGAGCTTGCCCTTGTCGATCCGCTCCTTGGCGCCGGCCATGATCTTTTCGTTGGCGCTGCGGTTTGCCTGGCAGATCGGCTCGACCTGCGCCTTGTAGCTTTCCCGCGTCTGTTCTTCGCTGGCGGCAAGCGGCGCGATGGCAAGCATCGCGATGACGATCGCAGCGGATGTCCCCAGCGTTCTCCTCATCTCCCAGGCACACCCAGGTTAAAGGCTGCCCCTCGCCGCCCGGCCACTGCCTGAGGTCTCTAGGATTCGCGACCGTGATCTCGACCAACCAGTTCAAGAACGGCAGCCACATCGAAATCGACGGGTCTGTCTTCAAGATCCTCGAGTTCCAGCACGTCAAGCCGGGCAAGGGCGGGGCTTTCGTGCGGACGAAGCTGCGCAAGATCGACGACGGCTCGGTGCAGGACAAGACGTTCAGGGCGGGGGAGAAGTTCAGGCCGGTCCACACCGAGTCGCGCAAGATGCAGTACCTCTACGACTCCGGCGAGGCCGCCGTCTTCATGGACACCGGCGACTACGAGCAGATCGAGATCCCGAGCGAGATCGCCGGCGAGTCGATGCGGTGGGTCCTGCCCAACGACGAGGTCGACGTCCTCTTCGTCGACGAATCGCCCAGCGACGTGCAGGTCGCGGGCGCGGTCGAGATGAAGGTCACCCAGACCGATCCCGGGGTGAAGGGCGACACCGCCTCCGGCGGCGGCAGCAAGCCGGCCACGCTCGAGTCGGGTGTGGTCGTCCAGGTGCCGCTCTTCATCGACGAGGGCGAGACGATCCGGGTCGACACCGCCAGCGGCAAGTACGTCTCGCGCGCGTAGGCGTGCAGAGCCCCGCCGCCCGAAGCGCGAGAATAGGCCGATGCGCAGATCCGACCAGCGACGCGACGCCGTCTTCGCCTGCTACCAGCGCGACGTCACCGGGCGGCCGCTGGGGGAGCTGCTGGGTGAGGCGCGGCCGTTCACCCGCGAGCTCGCCGAGGCGGTCGAGGCGCACCGCGAGGAGCTCGACGCGGCGATAGGGGCCCACGCCCGCGGTTGGGAGCTGAAGCGGATCGCGCCGCTGGAGCTGAACGTGATGCGGGTTGCCCTCTACGAGATCGAGCACAGCGAGGACGTGCCCGACGAGGTCGCGATCGACGAGGCGGTCGAGATCGCCAAGGAGTACTGCGGCGTCGATGCCCCCGGCTTCGTCAACGGCATCCTCGGAGCGATCGTACGCGAGCGTCACGGGGGTGCGGTGAAGTGAGCGGGGGAGAGGAGCGCCTGCGTGAGATCTCGGCCCGCCTGCAGGCGATCGCCGCCGAGCTGGAGGGCTCGGAGGCAAGCGACGAGCGCGCTGCCGAGCTGGCCCACGAGGCGGCCGAGCTCTCGACCGAGGCGGTCGAGGAGGCCAACCGCCGCATCCGCGAGTCGGGGGGCTCGCGGTGAGCGAACAGCGCCCGCGGTGACCTATCCCGAGGACCTGCGCGCCCTGGTCGATGCCAGGCTGGAGCGCCTTCGCTTCGCCGCCCACCCCGCCACGACAGGGCTCGAGGAGGCGATGCGCTACTCGCTGCTCGCCGGCGGCAAGCGAGTGCGGCCGGTCCTCGCCCTGGCCACCGCGCGCGCCCTCGGCGCCGACCCGGCGCGCTACCTGCCGGTGGCCGCGGCGCTCGAGCTGATCCACACCTACTCGCTGATCCACGACGACCTGCCGGCGATGGACGACGACGGGCTGCGCCGCGGCCTGCCCACCGCGCACGTCAAGTACGGCGAGGACGTCGCGATCCTGGCCGGGGACGGCCTCTTCGCCGAGGCGATCCGGCTCTTCTGCGAGCAGCCCGGCGAGCCGGCGCAGGTGCTGGCCGCGCTGGCGGAGCTGGCCGCCGCGACGGGTGTGGATGGCATGGTCGGCGGCCAGTACGTGGACGTGATCGGCGAGGCCGACGACGCCGAGGCGCTGCGCGCCCTGCACGGGCTGAAGACCGGCCGGCTGATCGCCGCGGCCGTCGGCGTCGTGCTGACGCTCGAGGGAGTGGCCGAACCTGAGACAATTCCGTATCGCCGGTTTTCCGGCGAGCTCGGCGTCCTCTTCCAGATCGTCGACGACATCCTCGACGTGACCGGAAGCGACGAGCAACTGGGCAAGCCCCGTGGAAGCGACGAGCGACATGGCAAACTCACCTACGTCAGCCTCTTCGGCCTCGAGCGGGCACGCGAGCTGGCGGCCGAGTCCCACGCGAAGGCGACAGCCGCTCTGGCCGAGGCCGGCGGCGACACGGGCGACCTGAGAGGGATCGCCGACTACATCTTCACCAGGAACGAATGAGCGACAAGCCACCAAGACTGCTCGAGGGGATCGATTCCCCCGCCGACCTGCACGAGCTCGACGACGAGCAGCTGCAGCAGGTCGCGCAGGAGATGCGCACCTACATCATCGACACGATCGGCGAGATCGGCGGCCACTTCGGCGCCAACCTCGGCACCTGCGAGCTGGCCGTCGCCCTGCACAGCCTGCTCGACTCGCCCCGCGACAAGATCCTCTGGGACGTCGGCCACCAGTCCTACCCGCACAAGATCCTCACCGGCCGCCGCGACGCCCTGCCGACAATCCGCCAATACGACGGGCTGGCGCCGTTCTGCTCGATCTTCGAGTCCGAGCACGACATCATGGGCGCCGGACACGCCTCGACCTCGATCGGCTACGCGGTCGGCCTCAAGGAGGCGATGCGCAAGGGGATCGGCGAGGACGGCAGGGTGGCCGCGGTGATCGGCGACGGGGCGCTGACCGGCGGCGTCGCGTACGAGGCGCTGCACGCCGCCGGCGGCCTGCAGACGCCGATCGTGATCGTCCTCAACGACAACGGTATGTCGATCTCCCCCAACGTCGGCGCGCTCTCGCGCTACTTCAACCGGGTGCGGCTCAACCCGCGCCTCTACCACGCTCGCGAGGGGGTCGAGGACCGGCTGACCAAGCTGCCGCTGGGGCTGGGCGGGCGGATCGAACGGCTGGGGCCGGAGATCAAGTCGGCGATCAAGGCCTACTGGGCGCCAGGTCTCTTCTTCGAGGAGCTCGATCTCGCCTACATGGGGGTGATCGACGGCCACGACGTGCACGCGCTGCGCGACGCGCTTCGCGAGGCCTTCGATGCCGACCGCCCGGTCGTCGTCCACATCCACACGGTCAAGGGCAAGGGCTTCGCGCCGGCGGAGGACGGCGGCCTGGAGGGGATGGAGCAGTGGCACGCCGCCAAGCCGAAGAGCATCGTCAACGGGGCGCCCGCGCCGAAGCCGGTGCCGGTCAAGGAGTCCGACTCGCCTGAGGCGATCGCTCCCGAGCGGCTCGAGAAGCCCCCCGCCGCGGGGGCGCCGCCGCAGTACACCCAGGTCTTCGCTGACGCGATCGTCGCCGAGGCCCGGCGCGACGAGCGCGTGATCGGGATCACCGCGGCGATGGCGGGCGGGACCGGCCTGCAGAAGCTCGCCGACGAGGTGCCCGGGCAGTACTACGACGTCGGCATCGCCGAGCAGAACGCGGTCCTGCTCGCCTCGGGTCTGGCCCTGCAGGGGGCGAAGCCGGTCTGCGCGATCTACTCGACCTTCCTCCAGCGCGCCTACGACCAGATCATCCACGACGTCTGCCTGCAGGAGCTCGACGTCACCTTCGCGATGGACCGGGCCGGCCTCGTCGGCGACGACGGGCCGACGCACCACGGCGTCTTCGACGTCTCGTACTTCAGGCCCCTGCCGAACGTCGTGGTGATGGCCCCGCGCGACGAGGCGATGCTGGTCAACATGCTGCGCACGGCGATCGCCCACGACGGCCCGGCCGCGCTGCGCTACCCGCGCGGCGCCGCGGAGGGCGCAGCGCTGCCCGCCCGGCCAGAGGCGATCCCGATCGGCAGCGGCGAGCTGCTGGCGAGCGGCGAGCGCGTGGCGCTACTGGGATATGGCTACGGGGTCTCGGTCGCGCTGCAGGCCGCGGAGATCCTCGCCACGCACGACCTGCGGCCGACCGTCGCCGACGCCCGCTTCGCCAAGCCGCTCGATGCCGAGCTGCTGGAGCGGCTTGCGCTCGGCCACGACCTGGTCGTGACGATCGAGGAGAACGTGCTGCCCGGCGGCTTCGGCTCGGGCGTCCTTGAGCACCTCGAGGACTCCTTCGCCGACCGTCCCGGTGACCGGGCCCGGGTGATGCGGGTCGGCCTGCCCGACCGCTACGTCACCCACGGCAAGCCGGCGCTGTTGCGCGAGGAGGTCGGCCTGACGGGCGAGTCGGTGGCCGAGCGGGTGCTGGCGGCGCTGCGTTCGGGCGAGCCGGCGTTGCACTAGAGGCCCCGGCTCGTTAACGAAATCTCTACTGCGCTTGCACCAAAGCGCTCAATCGGCTAGCCTGCCCGGCGGCCTCCTTGGTTGCACCGGAACCGGCCCGCTTCGCGGAACGTTTCTGGGGTTACTACAGGGAGAGGGGGCGCGTATCTCTGGATATGCAGGGTCCGTTGGGCAGGCGGACCTATGCCCTCGGGTGGGGCATAGGTCGCCCGCCCAGCTTGCTCCCGGCGCCGTGTCCGACTAGGGTGGCGTCGATGGCCGTAAAGCTCCACCGCTGCTCGACGATGTGGGTCAAGATCGACGCCCACCCCTGCTGGCGCGTGCAGAAGGCGCTCGACGAGCAGGGCATCGAGTACGAGGTGGTCAAGGGGCCGCTGCGACCGGGTAAGCGCAATGACCTCGAGCGGCTCTCCGGCCAGCGCAAGTACCCGGCGATCGAGTTCGAGGACGGCCAGGTCTACCGCGCGGAATCGGCGGACATGGCGGAGCGGATCCGCAGCGGCAAGCTGTTCGAGGGCTCAGGCGAGCCTCAGCCGGACGCCCCGCAGTCCTAGGCGATCGGCAGCACTTTCGATTTCGCCGGACGGCAACTGCCCTTGGCGGGAGCCTTCGCGTAGTAGGAGCCGGCGACGAGCTTCTTGCCGAGCGGGATCGACCACTTGGTCTTGGCGTCGCTCCTGTCGGTGCCGAGGAGCTTGTCCGGCCCGGGCGTCACGCGATAGAGCTTGACCGTGCGGTCCGTCGCGCAGGCGCTCTTGGCGGACTTCAAGGTGCCGTGGAATGCGGGGGTCTTGAGGCTGACGACGATCGTGGTCGAGTTGCCAGAGCCGGCCGCCGGGACGGCGGGCAGCAGCAGGGCAACGGCAAGGACGGCGAGAAGCGGCACTGAACGACGAGCAGCCATGACGACCTCCGGTTGAAGTTTGCACGTGGAAGTTTGCGGCCCCACTCTAGAGATTGGACGAATGCTGTAGGGAATCGTGTTGTTTATTCTCGCTTTTACTCAACTGGATCGAAAAAGCTTGCCCATCAGCCTGCTGACGGTTAGTGTTGCGCCGTGTCGGTCAGCATGGGAGGTGGCAGACAGATAGGTGGGAGCTTGATCGTGGCTCTGATCGCTCTCGCCTGCGCGCTCGTCCTCGCCCCGGCTGCTGCCGCCGAACAGTTCACCGTCAACAGCACCGCCGACGAAGTCGACGACTCGCTCGGCGACGAAAGCTGCCACACGACTCCCGGAGGCGTGTGCACCCTTCGCGCCGCGATCGAAGAGGGCGACAGCCTGGGGGAATCGACCTCGATTGAATTCGAAGAAGGGGTTTTCGACGGCCAGGCCTCATCGACGATAGCCCTGGGTAGTCAACTACCGGACATCACGGTCACCGTGTTCATCGAAGGGATCTGCGAAACCGGCCCCGGTACCCTCGGCCCCTGCGTCGGCATCAGCGGCCCGAGTGGAAAACCGGCGTTGGTTGTCTCGAACGCCGAAGAAAGCGAGATCTCAGGCCTGGCTATCACGGGGGCGCAGACGGCGGTCAGTCTGCTGGGATCTCCTCGCACCAAGATCCAAGGCAACTGGTTTGGCGTCGCGCTGGGCGGCGCCGTCGTCGGGAATGGGACCGGCGTCCTCATCGGGCCGGGTTCGAACCGCAGCCTCATTGGCGGTGAAGGCTCCGAACAGGGGAACGTCTTCGCCGGCAATACGGCCGATGGGCTCGATGTCCACGGGGGGAACGCCGCCAGGGTCTATGGCAACTACTTCGGCGTCGAGCCGGACGGGATCACGCCGAGCCTCAATGGCGGTGACGACATCGAGGTCGTCTCGACCGGAGGGGGCGAAGTGACCGGCACCGAAATCGGCACCAGGGTCAGGCCGAGCGCCGCCGTGAGTCCAGGGTGCGATGGCGGCTGCAATGTGATTTCCGGCGCAGCTGCGGATGGGGTGGACCTGCAGGGCGAGGGCGGGGAGAGCCCCGCGGTGTCGACGTCGGTGCTCGGCAACCACATCGGCGTCAATGTGGACGGGACGGCGGCGGTTCCCAGCGCTGAAGCCGGTGTCGAGGTGGGCGAAGCGTCGCATACGGTCGTCGGGGGGCCCTCCGCGGGCGAAGCCAACCGCATCAACGGCGGCAGCGCCGGTGTCCTCGCCGGTCCGGCTGCGGGCGACCTTTCCATTCGCGGCAACCTGATCGGGATCGGCGCCGGGGGAACCGGGACGATGAGCCCACCCGACGATGGGATCGTCGTCGACTCGGCCGAACTCGCGAGCCCGGCGCTCGAAGCGGAGATCGCCGACAACGAGATCGGGATGGAAGGTGGCGTTGCGATCCTGCAGCGAGGCGAGGGAGCCTGGATCCACGGCAACGAGGCCTTCGGCTCCCAGACGGGGGTCAAGACCTCGGGGCCGACCGCCTACGGCAACGTGGTCGAAGGCAATCTGATCGAAGGATCCAGCGCCAGCGGGATCCAGGTCGAAAATAATCTCAACGAGATCGTCGGCAACGAAGTCCTCGGAAGTGGCGGACCCGGGATCTGGCTTCAGGGGAGCACCGCAGAAGTGATTCAGAACTCTGTCGGCGGCGACTCCGGCCGCGACGAAAACGTAATCGACGGCAGCGCCGGCGCCGCAATCGAGATCTCCAACAAAGAAAACACCAGCAACGAAGTGGCCCGTAATCGCGGGACCGACAACGGCGGTCTCTTCATCGACCTCGTTGCAAAATCTCCGGCTACCGAAGTGGGGCCCAACAGAGGGATCAAACCGCCCGCGTTCTCGACTTCGACGCAGACCGGTGCGAGCGGTGGCGCGGTAGAAGGTGCCATCGTCCGGGTCTTCCGCAAGCAGACGTCTTCGGCGGGGGAGCTCGAGTCGTTCCTCGGCGAAGCGGTCGCCGACAGTAACGGCAGCTGGGATGTCGTCTATGACGGGGAGATTCCGGCGGGGACGATTATCGCCGCCACCCAGACCAGGGAAGGCGCAACCTCGGAGCTGGCGATGGCGACGACGGATGGGGCCGCGGGCCCGGCCGGAGCGGGCAATGCTTTCGGGGTAGGAACGCAGGGCGTATTCGGAGATGCGGCGGCGCCGATCCGGCCACGCACGAAGATCCTGCGGGAGAGACTGCGACACCACAGCGCCCGCTTTGCCTTCGACGCCGATCAGGCAGATTCGACCTTTCTCTGCAGACTCGACGACAAGCCGTTCGATATCTGCAGGTCGCCGAAGGGATATGTGGGCCTGGGTGCCGGTAGGCACACCTTCTGGGTACGCGCCGTCGGTCCGTCCGGGCACGTCGACCTGAGCCCGGCGAAGAAGAAGTTCTCGATCTCGGGATGAGCATGGGATTGCGGCCTGAGATCGGACGGACGGTCCTTCTCGCGGCCGTTCTCGTCGGCCTGCTTGCGCCGGGGAGCGCCGACGCAGCGAATGTCGTCAACGGGAACTTCGAGTCCGGGACGCTGAACGGCTGGAGCGTCTACCAGGCAAATCCGTTCGGCGACTGGTTTGCCTACCGGGGAACCGAGACGCCAATCGGCGCCAGCAGGAAGGAACAAAGCCTGGGGCGTGACATGCCGGTTCAGCCTCCGCCACAGGGCAGCTACGCCGCCGTCACCGACGAGATCGACCCCGACACCCTGATTCTCTACCAGGATGTGTCGCTGGAGCCCGGCTTCGACTACCAGTTGAACCTGACCGCCTACTACGACTCCTACAAGCCGATCGCTATCCCGACCCCGGACACCCTCTCGATCGCCGCCGAAGCCCTGCAGCTACCAAACGGCAAATTCCAGGAAAACCAGCAGTTCCGGATCGATGTGATGAGGCCGGACGCACCGCTCGAATCGCTCAACCCGGCCGACATCCTCCGTACGGTGCTTGCCACGAAGCCGGGCGATCGCCCGACGATGGCGCCGCGGAATTTGACCGCTAACCTCAGCGCCTTCGCCGGCCAGACGGTGCGCCTGCGCATCGCCAACACGGTAACCGAGGAAGTCTTCAACGCCGGGATCGATGCGGTCTCGATCGCCAGCGGGCCGCCGGGCAACTTCTCGTCGAAGCAGGGCCCGGTCGGCTTTCGCTTCGGCAAGCCAAAGGTGAACCGGCGCAGCGGCATAGTCACCCTGCGGGTCAGCGTCGTCGGGTCCGGGTTGCTCCGGGCGGCCAAGGCGCCTGGTCTCGCCCCGGCGATTCGAGGCAGGCCGAGCAGCGCGGGGAAGGCCGGTGGGTCGATCGAGCCTGTGACCGTCCCCGTGGCCACCGCCAGGACGGTGACTCTCCATCTGAGGCCGACGCCGGCGGCGCGTGCCGCTCTGAGGCGTAAGCACAAGCTGCGAGTGAGGGTGCAGCTCACCTACATGCCGACGTCCGGCCTTACGGAAACGGCGTCGATGCCGGTTGTATTCAGGCTGGCTCGCCGCCAAGGCTGATTGCACCGCGAGCGTCGATCTAGGCGCGGATGGTTATTGGCCTTTTTGTCTAATTTATTTGACTATAATCTCCTGCTTGTCTAAAAGACGTGCCCTCCTTCCGATATTGGCTGGAGGGTGAACAGTCATCAAGCAAAGGAAATGGGAGAGATGAAAAGCAATAGACGGCTGCTGATCGCCGGCGTGATCGCCGCGATGGTGGTACTCGCCGTGCCAGTCCTGGCTCTGGCGGCGGAATGGAAGGACAAAAACGGCACCAAAGTCACGAAATTCACCGAATTCACAATGAACGGCGCCGAAATATTCGAAACCACCGAAGGGAATGGCATGGATTGCGAAATCCACGCCACGATGACCACTGAAGGTGGGAGCACCGGGAAAATCACCAAATTCGAAATCAAAAAATGCGAAGGCCGCTTCGGTAGCTTCAGCACGACAAAATGCGAACTGAATGTCGGCGAAGGGAAGGGCCTCCCCTGGACCGTCGACGTTAACGCAGAAGATCTGACGGTCACAAACTGGCGCACCAAGCACACTTTCAAAGGCGCCGAATGCAAAGAACCAGAACTCGACAAGACGATCGCGAGCATGACAGTCAAACTTGAACCAAATAGGACCGAAGTAACCGGCCTTGCCTTCGACGGCAAGCTCGAAAACGAAAAAAAAGAACAGATATTCAGAACCTCCGGCTCGCTCACGATCGAAGGAGAAAACAGCGGCACATACGGAATCGGCTGATCCGGCCCGTCCTGGCCCGCTCGTCGGCGGTTGTCGGCGAGCGGGGCCAGCCGGTCTTGCGATACGAGATCATCGGTGCTCTGATAGCCGGCTGGGATGGATGGCGAGGGAACCTCAGCCGGCGCGTTCTGGGAGTCCGCCGGCTACCCCCAAGCCACGAGATCGGTCGCCGGGCCCGAAATCTGTAGCTCCCAGCCGCGTGCGGGCGTGTGTACACTTGCCACATGGGTACGACCAAGACGGCGCGAGTCCATTTGCGGATTGCTGCCGAAGACAAGGAGCTGTTCGAGCGAGCCGGCTCCCTGCATGAGGAGTCCTTGACCGAATTCCTGGTTGAGAGCGGCCGTGAGCGAGCGGAGAGGCTGCTTGCCGACCGGACCAGCTTTGCCTTGGACGACGCCGACTGGCGAGCCTTCGCCGCGGCCCTTGACCGCCCGGCCGAGGCGCGTCCGGAGTTGGCGAGGCTGTTCGCCCGTCCCCGACCCGAGTAGGGCCTGCGTGCCGCGTTTCGGCGACCCCGAGCCGCTGGGGCCGGATCACCTGCTGGGTGGCTTCGATTGCGGGGTGGACTCGTTGAACACCTGGCTGCCCAAGCACGCCCGCCCCGCTGCTGCGTCCGGCTCGGCACGGACCTATGTGATCGAAGATGCCGAGCAGGGCCGCGTGGTTGGCTACCACGCACTCTGCGCGGCTTCGGTGAGCCAGCGCGAGGCAAGCGCCCGCGCGGGCCGCGGGATGCCGCGCCATCCGATCCCGGCCGTTTTGCTGGCGCGGCTTGCCGTTGATCGGAGCGTCCAGGGCCGCGGCCTCGGTGCGTTCCTGCTGCGCGACGCGATGGCGCGCACTTTCGCCGCGGCCGCCGGGCTCGGCATCCGCATCATGCTCGTTCACGCTCTGGACGAGTCGGCGCGAGGCTTCTATCTCCACCACGCCTTCAAACCGTCGCCCACCGACCCGATGAACCTCCAGCTGCTGGTCAAGGACATCGAGCTGTCCCTGGGCCACGGCGACTGAGGCGGGTCGTGCCTTGACAGGACCGGGAGTCCCCGACGGCCTCGCATTCGGCTCTGCCGGGTCCAGCACAACAGAAAACGCCCCGCCGGGGAGGCGAGGCGTTTCTGGGGTTACTACAGGGAGGAGAGAACTGCGACTGCCCGCATGGCAAAGCGGAAAACCGCTCGCAAAGCCAAATCTCATCCGGCCAACTCCGGTTGTTACCGGCTGAATCCGCGCGTGACTGTGGCACGACTGTGGCACCAGCGGGGCGAACCGTCGCCTAAAGGCAGCGCTCTATGCGCTCAGCGCGGGAGTCAGCTCGGCGGCGGGCACGTCGCTCGGCACCGGCACAGTGACGCGCAGCTCGCCGTCACGCTCCAGCAGTCGCTTGGGGCGGACCAAGGTCAAACCGACCAGCTCGCCCTCGCGGTCGAAGCGGACCGCGTGGCCCTCCGGCGTCTCGTCGTAGTCGACGGCACGCGCGGGGTCGCCGACGTGAAGGTAAAGCACGTCGGCATCGGCGTCGTATTCGACGCGATCAAACTCGATGTCGGCGATCGTCACGCTCATGGCTTCCTTCTACGGGCGAACGAGGTGATGATACGCCCACCGCCCTCGCGATCAAAGGCCACGACGACCTTGAGCCACCGGCTCGGGCCGGCACCCTCCAAGTAAAGCCACTCTTCGTCGGGCTCGCGGCCCGCCAAGACGGTCGTCGGCGATTCGACCGCGCGGCAGATCTCCTTATCGCAAGCCTCAATCTCGGGATGGGCGGTGATGATGTGCTGCCACCGCTCGGGGCTCAACAGAACGTCACGGCCCTGGCGGTCTAGGATTTTCTGGGGCTTGTTCCTCGCGCTGGGAGTGTTCATGCGGCGTCCCTGGTCACGACGGGCTCGTTGTTGGTCAACCAACGCTTAAGCGCTTCGTCGACCAGTTGCTTTAACCTGATGCCCCTTTTGTCGGCCTCTCGTTGGGAGCGTTCCACCAAGTTGGCATCTAGCTCGACTGTCTTTGTCTGCGGTGCGACCACGGGAGGATCGTACTGCCTGGTGCACGCGTGTCGTAGGTCGCTGGAGCTGACCGGCCAACGAGTTCGGCGGAGATCACTTCGACGTCTATGCGCACCTTCTGCCCGGCAGCCATGACGAGGTGCGCGAGCGTATGGACAGCTACCTCGTGTCGTCCGCTGTGTCCAGGTAGCCGCCCCGGTCCTCGTCTTGAATCTCGCCCGCAGCGCGCCTGATCTCACGGTCGAGACTTACCACCACTTCGTTGTCGGGGTCAGCGAGATCGACAGCCCGATCAGCTTGCGTGGCCTCTCCCAATTTGGAGTAGAGGGAGTCGTCGGGCGGTGGTCGTCCCGGGGAATGTGCGATCTGACCCGTAACAATCGACTGAGAGGTCTTGGTTACGGCAATGACGACGCTGAGCTGGCTCGATCCGTACCCGCCCAGCCGACTACATAGCGGCACGATGACCCGCCAGAGGGCGGCGATCATCTCTCCTGGTGAAGGTGCCTGCGCCACGTCGCCATCGCTGAGCATCAGGCTGGCAGCGACTGATCCGTCCCAATTGGCCTGCGCCAGCCAAGTGCTGCGGGTCGTGGCGACAACTTCATTATTGACGCCCCACGTCCTGTGCTCATCGAAATGAAGCAAGGCCGCATGGGCATCTTGCTCCTGCCTTTGCTTGACATCATCTGGGCGGCCTTCGGGACGATCTGATTGGCGAAGCTGCAGGCAGCGTTTCGGATCGAATCCGGCCGCAGCGGGGATTGCTCGGTATCTGCCTTGGCCTCCCAGGTCACGCCCTCTAGGTCGGCCTCGCGCAGGAATGCCTCCACATCCCCTACGGCAAGGTTGACCAAGCGGCCCCAAAGAGATCGAACATGATTTGGCCACCTTAGAGGCGGGATCTGACCCATCGGTGACGGACCTCATCGCCGCCATCTCCTTGCGGCACTGGCGAATCCACTGGCGCATTGCCCGATTTCAGTCGGCCCTGGTAAGGGGCGGGACGGCCGGACTTGGCTCCCCAACAGAAAACGCCCCGCCGGGGAGGCGAGGCGTTTCTGGGGTTACTACAGGGAGGAGAGATATGTATCTCTATATATGTGGATCCGTGGGAGGTAGGTGGGCCCTTGTGTGCCGCGGGGCAAGTCGATGGGAGTCAACTGCCATATGTGCGGTGCCGGACCCGACCAGGAAGTTTTGTAAGCCCTTTATCGATCCTCTCTCGTAAATCCTTGAATCAAGATACGAACATACGTGCGATTTGTGTGTGAGGCGAGTCACAGAGGCTTCCAGCACGCCTGGGAACTTGCCTGGGAGCGATTGTTCTACCCAATTCTAAGGTGTCGCTAAACATCTGGCAAGGGCTTCTTATGGATTGCCAGCTGGGCGGCTGTACCGTTCCTGCGTGGCGAAGACCGGCTCCAGGGCACGAATAGACGCGGTTTTGGCCGAGCGGGGCCTCTTTCCCTCGCGCTCAGCCGCCGCCGGTGCGGTCCGTGCCGGAGAGGTCCGCGTGGGCCAGGACGGCCCTGTCGCGCTCCGACCCAGCCAACTCGTCGATCCCGAGGCCGATTTCCGCCTCGAGCAGGGGCCGCGCTTCGTTTCCCGCGGCGGGATCAAGCTCGACAACGCGATCGAGGCCCTGAAAATCGACATCGCCGGGCGTGATTGCCTCGATACCGGCGCCTCGACCGGTGGCTTCACCGACTGCCTGCTGCAGCGTGGCGCCGCGCGGGTCGCCGCCCTTGACGTCGCCTACGGCCAGATCGACCTGCGCATGCGCGAGGATCCTCGCGTGACTGTGATCGAGCGGCTCAACGCCCGTGCGCTTTCCCCCGACGACCTGCCCTTCAGGCCCGATCTTGCCACCGTCGACGTCTCCTTCATCTCGTTGACCAAGGTGCTGCCGGCGATCGCCGACTGCTTGGCGCCCGGCGGCGAGGTCCTGGCAATGGTCAAGCCCCAGTTCGAGCTGGGGCGCGCACGGGTACACAAGGGCGTCGTCCGCAACGCGGCCGACCGCCACGAGGCGATCCTCTCGGTGGCCGCAGCCGCGAGCGAGCTGGGGTTGCCAGTGCGCGGGGTGGCCTCCTCCGGACTGCCCGGTCCCAAGGGCAACCGCGAGACCTTCATCTGGTGCGGCGGCGAAGGGGAGCCGCTCGCCGACCTCCCGGGCGCCGTCCGTGAGGTCGATCCGTGAGCGACCGGGTTGCCGCCCTGATCACCCACGGGCACCCGCCGGCGACCACCGACGCGGTGACGCTTGCGATCTCCGCTGCTCGGGACGCCGGCTGGCGGCTGGTGGCGACCGCGGGGGAGCTCGCCAAGCACGGCGGCGCCGCCGACCAGATCGAATCCGTTGCGGAGCTCCCCCACCAGGCCGACCTCTGCCTGGTGCTCGGCGGCGATGGTTCGATCCTCTATGCGCTGCGTCACTTCGCCCGCAGCGGCGTGCCTGTGTTCGGGGTCAACTTCGGCACCGTCGGGTTTCTCGCCGCGGTCGAGCGCGACGAGGCAGCGGACGGGATGCGGCGCGCTTTCGCCGGCCAGATCGAGGCCGTCGAGCTCCCCGGCCTCGAGATCGAGGTGGACGGTGTCCCGCGGGTGGCCCTCAACGACGTCAGCTTCATCCGTCGCCCGCACGAGCGGGTCGCCGAGCTGAGCTACAAGATCGCCGACGAGGAGGTCGGCCATGTCCGCTGCGACGGCCTCGTCGCCGCGACGCCGGTCGGATCGACCGGCTACAACCTCGCCAACCAGGGCCCGATCCTCGCCTGGGGCGTGAAGGGGTACGTGGTCTCCTACGTCGCCCCGCACTCGCTGACCGCGCGCGCCCTCGTCGTCGCGCCCGGTGACGTCCTGCACGTCGGCAATGCAAGCGGGCGCGAGCCTGTCGACGTCGCGATCGACGGCGAACACGCCGGCACGCTCGAGTCCGGGGCGGCGCTCGAGGTGAGCTTTGCCGAGGGTGCCGGGCGGCTCGCCCAACTTCCGGGGACGAGCTTCTACCAGCGGATACGCGAGAAGTTCGGCCATTTAGCTGTCTAGGACGACCACGGCGGTTGTTTAGGGTTTGGGCGATGGAGCGGAAATGGTGGACCCTCGTCCTCAGCTCGATCGCGACGTTCATGCTGCTGCTGGACATCACGGTCGTCAACGTCGCCCTGCCCGACATCCAGCGCGCCCTCAACGCCAGCCTCTCCAGCCTGCAGTGGGTGGTCGATGCCTACTCGCTGATGCTCGCCGTTTTCCTGCTTACTGCGGGGTCGCTCGGTGACCGGCTGGGCCGCCGCCGGGTCTTCTCGCTCGGCCTCGGCCTCTTCACCTTCGCGTCGTTCCTCTGTGGCATTGCCGGCGACCCGACCCTGCTCAACCTGGCGCGTGGCCTGCAGGGGATCGGCGGGGCGGCGATGTTCGCCACCTCGCTCGCCCTGATCGGCCAGGAGTTCCACGGCAAGGACCGGGCGACCGCGTTCGGCATCTGGGGCGCGACCGTCGGCGGCGCCGTTGCGATCGGCCCGCTCGTCGGCGGCCTGATCACCGAGCACCTCGGCTGGGAATGGATCTTCTTCGTCAACATCCCGATCGGCGTCGTCGCCGTGGCGCTGACCGAGCTCCGGCTCGCCAACGTAGCCGCCCAGGACCCGCAGCGGATCGACCTACCCGGCCTCGCCACCTTCTCGGGCGGCCTCTTCCTGCTCATCTATGGCCTGATCCGCGGCAACCCCGAAGGCTGGGGAAGCGCGACGATCGTCGCCTCCCTGGTCGGCTCGGCGGCACTGCTGCTCGCATTCTTCGCAGTCGAGGCGCGCAGCAGCCACCCGATGCTCGACCTCAGCCTCTTCCGCAAGCCCGCCTTCAACGGCGTCTCCGCGGTCGCCTTCGGCCTCTCGGCGGGGATGTTCGCGATGTTCCTCTACCTGACCATCTACATGCAGGGCGTACTCGACTTCTCACCGCTGGAGACCGGGCTGCGCTTCCTGCCGCTCACGGTGCTTTCCTTCATCGTCGCCCCGATCGCGGGCAAGCTCTCCCAGCGCGTGCCGATCCGCATCCTCGTCGGCCTCGGCCTCGGCTTGGTCGGCCTCGGCCTGTTGTTGATGCATGGCCTCGCTGCCGACTCGGACATCTCGGCGCTGCTGCCGGGCTTCCTCATCGCCGGCGTCGGGATCGGCCTCACCAATCCCAGCATCGGCCAGGTCGCGATCGCGGTCGTGCCGCCGGCCAAAGCGGGGATGGGCTCGGGGATCAACACGACCTTCCGCCAGGTCGGGATCGCCACCGGCGTCGCCTCGCTCGGCGCGGTGTTCCAGTCCCAGGTCTCCTCGAAGCTCTCCAGCCTGCTGCCTGGCGCCCCGCCCGGCCTCGCCGAAGCAATCTCCTCGGGGGGCTCCCGCGCCGCCGCCGGGATCGCCACGCCGGCCCAGCGCCCCGAGGTCGTGCACGCCGCCAAGGTCGCCTTCGTCAGCGGCTTCAACGAGATCCTCCTGATCGGCGCGATCCTCTCCTTCGCGGGTGCCGCCCTCGGCTTCGCCCTGATCCATCCGCGGGACTTCATCGCAAGCTCCCCCCAACCCGAGGCGACGGAGCCCGCGCCCGCCTGAACCCGCCGCTCCAGGTGGTACACAGAGGACGTGCTGCGCGAGCTTCGGATCGAGAACCTGCTGCTCATCGAGAAAGCCGAGCTGCGGCTGGGGGAGGGGCTGAACGCGATCACCGGTGAGACCGGCGCCGGCAAGACGGTGCTCGCCCACTCGCTCGACCTGCTGATGGGCGGCAAGGCGCGGCCGCAGATCGTCCGACCGGGGGCCGAGGAGGCCTGGGTCGAGGGGGTCTTCGACCTGCCACCCGGATTGCTGGCCGAGCCCGAGATGGGGGAGGTTGCCGAGCGACTGCCGGAGGGTGCGGCGGAGATCGTCCTCGGGCGCCGGGTGTCGGCCTCGGGGCGGACCGCCGCCTTCCTCGCCGGCCGCGCCGCCTCGGCCTCCGACCTGAAGCTCCTGGGCGGTCGGCTGCTTGCTTTCTACGGCCAGCACGAGCACCGCAAGCTGACGATCTCCTCTGCCCAGATGGAGGTGCTCGACGGCTTTGCCGGTGCTGAGCATCTGGCTCTGCGCGAGGCCTACCGAGAGGCGCACCGCGAGTGCACTCGGTTGGCGGCCGAGCTGGCCGAGTTGCGCGAGCGCGACGGCAGTCGCGAGCGCGACCTCGATCTCCACCGCTACGAGCTCGCCGAGATCGAGGGGGTGGCGCCCGACCCGGCCGAGGAGGCCGAGCTGTCCGCCGAGCGCGAGCGGTTGCGCCATGCAGAGGCCCTGCGTGAGGCGGGGGGCGGTGCGCTGGCGGGCGTCGCGGGGGCTGATGAGGACGGCGGTGGGGCGGCGAGCGCCCTGGCGGGCGCCGAATCGCTCCTGCACGGTGCCGGCGGCGTCGATGCCGAGCTCGACTCGCTGGCGGAGCGCCTGGCGGCGGTGGCGGTCGAGCTGGACGACGTCGCCGCAGGGCTGCGCGGCTACCTCGACCGGATCGAGGCCGACCCGGGCCGCCTCGCAGCGGTCGAGGAGCGCCTGGAAGCGGTCGATCGCCTGCTGCGCAAGCACGGCGGCAGCGTCGAGTCGGTGCTCGCCCACGCCGAGCGTTGCCGCGCGGAGATCGAGCGGTTGGAGAGCGCCGAGACCCGGGGTGCCGAGGCCGAGGCCGCGCTGGCCGAGGCCGAAGCGCGACGCGAGAAGCTCGGCAAGCGCCTGAGCAAGGGCCGGGTTGCGGCCGTGGCGCCACTGCGGGGGCGAGTCGCCTCGGAGCTCGAGCGCTTGGCGATGCCGGGGGCCACGCTCGAGGTCGAGCTGGAGCCGCACTTGGAGGGCTTCGGCCCGAACGGCCGCGAGTCGGTCGAGCTGCTGATCTCACCCAATCCCGGTATGGCTGCGGCGCCGCTGCGCGACGCGGCCTCAGGCGGCGAGCTCTCGCGGGTCATGCTGGCCCTCAGCGGGCTCGGCGAGAGCGCCGGCGCGGGGACGCTCGTCTTCGACGAGATCGACGCCGGCGTCGGCGGCAAGACCGCCCGTGTCGTCGGCGAGCGACTGCGCGCGCTTGGCGAGGCGCGCCAGGTCCTCTGCATCACCCACCTGCCGCAGGTCGCCTCGCTGGCCCCGACCCACTTCCGGCTGGAGAAGGACCTCAGCGGCGACCGCGCGACCGCCACCGTGCGACGCCTCGACGGCGAGGGCGTGGTCGAGGAGATCCGCCGCATGCTCGGCGGCGAGCGCGCCGACGAGGGGGCGGACAAGCACGCCCGCGAGCTCCTCAAGGCCGCCTGACCGGCACATATCGGCGTCCTCGGTCGCTCGCGTGCAGAGCACGCCACGCTCCCTGCGTCCTCATATGGAGAGCTCCTCGTCAAGTGCCCAGGGTCGATCGGACCCCTGACGGGTCGCAGCTGCCCAGCGGCGCTCTCGGGGCGACAC
>JAPVSJ010000014.1:0-3211 GCA_047519745.1 Actinomycetota bacterium
CGGCGATCTCGGGGTCGGTCATGCCGGCGTCGGTGTGCTCGGCGACGTCGGCCTCGACCCCGTGCAGCTCCTCGAAGGCGCGCTGCCAGGCGACGCCGCCGGCGCCACCGGTAACGAGGAGAGTGCCGTCGATGTCAAACAGGACGGCGCGGATCTCGCTCGGCTCACTCACCGAGCAATTCCTGCTGGCTGAGCCAGTAGAGCAGGCCGAGGGCGGGCAGGACGACGATCGCGGCGATGACGAAGACGATCAGGACCGCGTCGAGGGTCGGCCCGGGCGCCGCGGCCTGGTCGATCCGCAGCGAGGTCGGCAGCAGGTAGGGGAACTGGGCGACGCCCCAACCCCAGATCACCGCGATCACGGCGCCGGCGGCGAGCGGGCGCAGGCCGCGCCGGTAACGGCCGAGCAGCATTCCCAGGACTCCGAAGCCACAGAGGATCGAGACGATCACCAGCGGCAGCCCCTCGACGATCAGCCGGTCGTAGACGTAACGAGCTTCGGAGTGCAGCGCGATCAGCCCGAAGAGGGCGACGGCGCCGGCGACGAGGCCCGCCATGAGGGCGCGGCTGGAGAAGTAGCCTTCCATCGGCTCGTCCTCGGCGCGGTGGGCGTCGACGAGCAGGTAGATCGCCGCCAGGTAGGCGCCGCTGGCGACGAAGAGCGCGCCGGTGAGCAGCGGCAGCGGGGCCAGCCAGCTGGAGAAGGCGTCGCCGTTGCCATCGGCCGGGACGTTGCCGGCGGCGATCGCCCCCACCACCGTGCCCATGAAGAACGGCGTCAGCACCGACGAGACGGCGAAGGCCGCCCCCATCGCGCGGCGGTACTCGAGCCGGCGGATCGATTTGCGGAAGGCGAAGCCGGCGCCGCGCAGGACGATCCCGACCGCGGCCAGGGCGATCGGCACGTACAGCGTCGACATCACGGCGCCGAATGCCTCCGGGAACGCGGTCCAGAGGACGACGAGGATGAAGATCAACCAGACGTGGTTGGCCTCCCAGACGGGGGTCAGCGAGCGCTGGATCAGCGCCCGCGGCCGCTCGCCGCGCTCGGCGTCGCCGGCGATCAGGTCCCAGAGCCCGGCGCCGAAGTCGGCGCCGCCGAAGAGCGCGTAGAGCGTCGCCCCCGTCCAGAGGATCGCCGCGGCCAGATCGGCACGGCTCACGGCGCCGCCGCCTCCTCGGGGCCGTAGGGGACTTCGGCGTCGGCGACGTCCTCGCCCTCGGTCCGCCAGCGGCGCGACATCGCCCGCAGGACGAGGATCGCCCCCGTGCCGAGCCCGGCGTAGAGGATCAGCACACCGGCAAAGGCGAACCAGATCCCCTTCGCGTCGGTCACGGCTTCGGAGGTGCGCATGTAGCCCTGCACGATCCAGGGCTGGCGGCCGACCTCGGTGACGATCCAGCCGAACCAGAGGGCGAGGATCGCGCCGATGCCGGAGACCGCGACCGCGCGCAGGAACCAGGGCGTTCTGGGGATGTCGCGCCGTCGCCACCAGGCCCAGGCCAGCCAGAGGCCGAGCAGCAGCAGGGCGCTGCCGATCCCGACCATCGCGTCGAAGGCGAGGTGGAGCATCGTGTTCGCGGGCGGTCGTTCGTCAGCCGGGATCTGGTTGAGGCCGGTCACGTCGGTGTTCTTGCTGAAGCCGACCAGGTAGGAGTCGAGGCCGGGGATCGGGATCGACGCCTTGACTCCGTCGCTGGTGCAGATGCCGCCGATGTACTCGGTCTGGTCGTCACCGCTTTCCTGGATGCACTCCATGCCGGCGAACTTGGCCGGCTGGTGGTCGGCGACTTCGCGCGCCGCGGTGTCGCCGACGAAGAGCTGGATCGGCGTCGCGATGCAGGCGATCGTCAGCGGGATCAAGAGGCCGAGCCGGTGCAGGCGGTCGCGCCGCCCGCGCAGCATCCCGGTCGCGTAGATCGAGGCGACGAGGAAGCCGACGACCATGTAGGCGGCGAGGATCATGTGCGGGACCTCGTAGCTCCAGGCCGGGTTGAAGAGCACCTTGAAGGGCTCCGTTTCGACCACCTTGCCGGCGGCGTCGAGAGTGAACCCCTGTGGCGCGTTCATCCACGAGTTCGCGGTGACGACCGAGAAGGCGCCGCCGATGCCGGTGATCACCATCGGCACGCCGGACCAGAAGTGAGCCCAGCCGCTGAGCCGCTTCCAGCCGTAGATGTAGATCGCGAGGAAGATCGCCTCGGTGAAGAAGAAGAGCCCCTCGACCGCGAAGGCGATGCCGAAGGCGTCGCCGAAGCGCGACATGAAGTGCGGCCAGAGCAGGCCGAACTCGAAGCTGAGCACGGTGCCGGTGACGGCGCCGACGGCGAAGGTCACGCCCATCGCCTTCGACCAGCGCCGCGCCAGCCGCATCGCATCGGCGTCGTCGCGCTTCAGCCCGAACCAGTTGGCGGTGAGGATCATCGCCGGTAGGGCGACACCGAGGCAGGAGAGGACGATGTGGAAGGCGAGCGTGAACGCCATCAGCTCGCGCGCGGCGAGCAGGTTGGACTCCGACGCGGCGAGCGGAAGCGCGTCGAGGCCGAGCACGTCTAGACCTTGGCCCTCGCTTGGCGGTAGCGGCGGATCAGCGCGTTGGTCGAGCTGTCGTGCTTCAGCTTCGGCTCCTCGCCGGCCTGCAGCTCGGGGATGATCGCGACGGCGAGCGCCTTGCCCAGCTCGACCCCCCACTGGTCGAAGGAGTCGATCCCCCAGATCGCCCCCTGGGTGAAGACGCTGTGCTCATACAGGGCGACCAGGGTGCCGAGCGTGAACGGGTCGAGGCGCTCGGCGAGGATCGTGTTGGAGGGGCGGTTGCCCTCCATCACCCGGTGCGGCACGATCTCCTCCGGCGTGCCCTCCGCCCGCACCTGCTCGGGCGTTTTGCCGAAGGCGAGCGCCTCGCTCTGGGCGAAGACGTTCGACATCAGCAGGTCGTGATGGTCGCCGAGCGGATTGTTGGAGCGCATGAAGCCGATGAAGTCGCAGGGGATCAGCCGCGTCCCCTGGTGGATCAGCTGGTAGAAGGAGTGCTGGCCGTTGGTCCCCGGCTCGCCCCAGAAGATCGCCCCGGTGTCGTAGTCGACACGGGCGCCCTCGAGCGTGACGTGCTTGCCGTTGGACTCCATCGTCAGCTGCTGCAGGTAGGCGGGGAAGCGGTGCAGGTACTGGTCGTAGGGGAAGACGCCGCAGGTCTGGGCGCCGAAGAAG
>JAPVSJ010000015.1:0-57524 GCA_047519745.1 Actinomycetota bacterium
TCCGCTTCAACACCGATCACAAGGTGATCGGCATCCAGTACATCTGCACGACCTTCTTCTTCTTCTTCGTGGGCGGCCTGATGGCGATGCTGATCCGGGCCGAGCTGGCCCAGCCGGGCACCCAGATCGTCGACGCGGCCACCTACAACAGCCTCTTCTCGACCCACGCGGTGCTGATGATCTTCGTCTTCGTGATCCCCGTCTTCGCCGGGATCGCCAACTACGTGCTGCCGCTGATGATCGGCGCGCCCGACATGGCCTTCCCGCGCCTCAACGCGCTCAGCTTCTGGATGCTGCCGCTCGCCGGATTGCTCTTCATCGGCAGCTTCCTCGCCCCGGGTGGCGCCTTCGACGCCGGCTGGACCGGCTACGCGCCGCTTTCGACGGGCGCGCCGCTCGGCCAGTCGTTCTTCAACCTCGGCGTGCAGTTCGCCGGCGCCTCCTCGATCGCGACCGCGCTCAACTTCCTCGTCACGATCATCACCATGCGCGCGCCGGGGATGACCTTCTGGCGGATGCCGCTGCTGGTCTGGGCCAACCTCTCGACCTCGCTGCTGGTCGTCGCCGCGACCCCGTTCATCGCCGGCGCCCAGTTCATGGTCCTCCTCGACCGCGTCCTCGGCACCCAGTTCTTCCAGTTCGCCGGCGGCGGCGACGTGATCAGCTACCAGCACATCTTCTGGTTCTACTCCCACCCGGCCGTCTACATCATGATGCTGCCCGGGTTCGGGATCATCTCCGAGGTCATCTCGACCCATGCCCGCAAGCCGATCTTCGGCTACCGGCTGATGGCCCTGGCCCTGATCGGGATCGTCGTGCTCAGCTACTCGGTCTGGGCCCACCACATGTTCGTCGCCGGCATGTTCAGCTGGCTGCGCGTGCCGATGATGATCACCACGCTGCTGATCGCGGTGCCGACCGGGATCAAGATCTTCTCCTGGCTGGGGACGCTCTACTTCGGCAAGATCCACACCTACTCGACCGCGATGCTGTTCGCGCTCGCCTTCATCGTCACCTTCACGATTGGCGGCATCAGCGGCGTCATGCTCGGCATGGTGCCGCTCGACATCCACGTCTCCGACACCTACTTCATCGTCGCCCACATCCACTTCGTCCTCTTCGGCGGCTCGGTCTTCACGATCTTCGCCGGCATCTACCACTGGTTCCCGAAGATCACCGGGCGGATGTACGACGAGAAACTCGGCCGGGTCCACTTCTGGGGCACGCTGGTCGGCACCTGGGGCACCTTCATCCCGATGCACTGGATCGGGATGGACGGGATGCCGCGCCGCGTCGCCGACTACGCGACCCAGTTCGGCAACTGGAACCTGCTGATCAGCGTCTGCGCCTTCTTCCTCGGCGCCTGCCAGCTCGTCTTCCTCTACAACATGATCGTCAGCTGGCGCTTCGGGCCGCGCGCCGTCGCCAACCCGTGGCGGGCGAACTCGATCGAGTGGCAGGTCTCCTCGCCGCCGCCGATCTTCAACTTCGACGAGATCCCCAGGGTCGTCGGTGGGCCGTATGAGTACGGCGTGCCTGGCGCCCGCCACGCGATCATGGCCGGCGAAGGCGCTGAGGTCGCCAAACCCGAGCCTGCTGTGGTGGGACAGACGTGAGCGGGGATTCCACCCAGGCACAGCCGCTGCTGGTCTTCCTCAACGAGGTCGCCGGTGGCCGCAAGCTTCTGCAGGCCGTTAGCGAGCGGGCCGGAAAGGTGCCGTTCGTCGCCGTCGCCGCGCCGCAGAACCAGCCCGCCGTCGGCCAGCTGATCGACAGCGGCGAGCTGCGCGAGGCCGCCCGGGCCAGGGTCGAGGTGACGATGTCGATCCTCTCCGAGTACGGGATCGAGTCGGTCGGCGAGGTGATGGATCGCGATCCGGCGCTGGCCATGGATGACGCGGTGCGGGCCCACGAACCCGGGGAGCTGCTGCTCTCCTGCCGCTCCGGGACCCGCTTCGGCATCACCCGCAAGGACCTCGTCGAGTGGGCCAAGGACCGCTTCGAGCCCGATGTCGCAGTGACGCACATCCCGGTGCGCGTCCAGGACGACTCGATCAGCTGGGAGAAAAGCCACACGCTCGTCGTCGCCACCCAGACCGTCGCCGCCCCCGATCTGGTCGCCAGGCTGAAGGAGCGCGCCGCCGGGCATCCACACCGCTACACGATCATCTGCCCACGCGCCGAGGGCGTCTCGGAGGCGGAAATCGTCCGCGACCTGGCCTCGACCCTGGCCGAGCTGTACAAGGCCGACGTCGACGCCACCGGCCAGCCGATGAGCCCCGATCCCTTCCACGCGGTGCAGAACGCGATCGAGCACTACCGCGTCGACGAGGTGCTGATCTCGACCTTCGCCGGCGAGGAATCGCGCTGGCTCGACGAGGACCTGCTCGGCCGCACCCGCGAGATCACCGACAAGACGGTCGAACATCTCGAGGTCGGTCGTCCGGCAGCAGCGGTTGCCGCCGCGGTCGCCGAAGGCGAGGAGACGAGCTGATGGAGAGCGCGACCGTCGCCCTCGGCCACTCGCACGAGGAGGAGCATCACGGGCCGCCGGAGGCCAACAAAAGCTCGCGCATCGACAAACAGACGCTCGGGATCCTGCTCTTCATCGTCTCCGAGGTGATGCTCTTCGGGGCGTTCTTCGCCTCCTACTTCTTCCTCCGCGTCGTCGTCCACCCGCCGAGCTGGCCGCCGCACCCCTACGAACTGCCGGTCGCGGTAGCCGGGGTGAACACGGCGATACTGGTCTCCTCGAGCTTCACGATCCATTACGCGCTCGAGTCGATCCGGCGCGGTAACAAGAAGGGGCTCAAACTCGGCTTGGTCTTGACCTGGCTGCTCGGCGCGACCTTCCTCTTCATCCAGATCAACGAGTACGTCCACATCGGCTTCAGCGCCCGCGACCTCGCCTTCGGCTCGATCTTCTACGGCCTCACCGGCCTGCACGGCGCCCACGTCTTCGTCGGCCTGATGCTGCTCAGCTTCGCCACGATCCGCGCCTTCCGCGGCCACTTCGGCCCGGACGCCGAGGATCATCTCGGCGTCGAGGTGCCCGGCATCTACTGGCACTTCGTGGACGTAATGTGGCTGATCGTCTACACGGCGGTTTATATCCTTTAGCGCGGCCGCTGCAAACCGGCGCATCTCGGGGTCCTCGGTCGACTCGGATCGGGTCACGCACTAACAGTGCGCTCCCCTCACCTCGCTCCCTGCGTCCCCCGACCTGCTTGGTTTTCGCGGCCGTGCGCGGGACGGAAAGGGATATATGAGGATCTCTGAGGAGGCGGTCTTTCGTTGGGTCGTGATCGTGGCGCTGGCCGCAGCTTCGATTGCCGCGGTGACGCTGCTGATCACGCCGCTGGTCGGGGCGCTCTGGGCGCTCGTGCTCGTCTGCGCCGCGGCGTGGCACGGGTATCGGTGGTTGAGACGACACTGATCGTGTCGAGGTCGACCTGCTGATCACCCCGCGTCGTCGTCGATCCGTCGGCCGATCTGGTCACCACGGGCTGACCTCAAGCTCGGGAATGTTTCGTCTGCTATGCGCTTAGATCGGATGCGCTCAGGGGCTCACTAGCTCTGGAGCGGCCTGATCGCGGTGCTCCTGGCCGGAAGGTCCGGGCTGAACCCTGTGGGGCTCGAGCCTCCCGGCCGTGGCCACCGTCCAGAGCATCGCCAGCCAGGTCAGGGTTGCCAGCGCCACGTGGACCCAGACGAGCTCGCCTGGGAGCTTCAGCCACCACTGAATGCCGCCTACGACGCCCTGTAGGGCTAGGAGGGCGAGGACGGCGGCGAGGGGCCGCAGGGCGCGTCTGTCGCCGCCAGGGCGGCGCAGGAGCAGCCAGACGGCTATTGCTGCCAAACCGAAGACCGTGGCGATCGCCGCGTGGCGTTCCACGACCCATTCCAGCGTCCCGGTGCCCTCGAAGGTGAAGCGGCGGACGAGCTGGCCGGCATGGGCGCCCGCGTGGGGGCCGGAGGCGGTGGCGACCGTCCCGGCGGCGATCGTCAGCTGGCCGAGCGGGATCAATGCCCGCACCGCCCAGACGCCAAGCCGGTCGCTGGAGCGCCGCCGCTCCCAGGGCTCGTAGCGCGAGCACCAGGCGAGGGCGAAGGAGGCGTCGAGCAAGAGCATCGAGAGGATGAAGTGGCTCATCACGAGGCCGGGGGCGAGGTGGTACTTGACGACGAGGGCGCCGAGGATCGCCTGCCCGATCACGCCCAATGGCAGCAGGGCGCCGAAGAAGGCGAGGTGCCCGCGGAAAGGTCGCCGGAACCAGGCGAGCACGCTGGCGGCGATCACGGCGAGGCCGACGAAGCCGGTGAGGATGCGGTTGCCGTACTCGATCACCGCGTGGGTGTCGAGCGGCGGCACCGTGCCGCCGTAGCACTTGGGCCAGTCGGGGCAGCCGAGGCCAGACCCGGTGAGGCGCACTCCGGCGCCGGTGAGGACGATCAGGGCCAGCGCGCCGAGGGCCACGAGGGTCACCTGCGCGTAGCGCTGCGGGGAGATGTCGAGGCGGTCTTTGAGGCGGGTGCCCATCGTTACCCCGGATGATGTCAGCGGCCAGGCCCCGGCCGCGGTCGGCTCAGCCGCCCTTTTTGGCGCTGCCGCCCGACTGCGTTTCCTGCAGCAGGTACTGGACGAGGTCTTCGAGTTCTTTCTGGGACAGCGTTTCGCCGAAGTTCTGCGGCATCACGTTTGCCGGGTATCCCTTGGCGATCTTCGCGTTCGGGTCAACGATCGATTTGTCGACCATCGCGGCGCTCTGACCCGGAAGCACTTCGTCGAGATTGGGCCCGGTGACGCCCCCCGATTCGGCCGCGGCGAGCGTGTGGCAGCCGCCGCAGCCGTTGTTGGCGAAGACCTGGGCGCCGGGACCACCGGATACTTCTGGCGGCGCCGCGCCCGGCACACCCGCATAGCGGCCGACGTAGGCGGCGACGTCCTCGAGGTCCTGGCCGCTGACCACGTCTGCGGGCATCGAGTTGTCGGGGTTGTCGGTGCTCGGGCGCGGGAACTCCACCTGCGCCTTGACGATCCCTTCGATCGTGTCCCCGCCCTCGCCCGCGGCCCGTGCGGCGGCGAACGCGTCGTCGAGGTTGGGCCCGACCTGGGCCGTCGTGCCGGCCTCGGCCATCGTGTGGCAGACGCCGCATTTCTGCACGAAGAGGACGCGGCCGTGCTGCTCGTCGGCGGTGCTCGTTCCGCACCCTGAGGCCGCAAGGGCAATCGCCGCGAGGGCGGCGAGGGCGAGCAGTAGGCGGATCGGGTTCGGTGGCTTGAGCATCGTCGTCATACGGCGCGGAGCGCGCCGGAGTCTATAGGTCGAGGACGCGTAAACGCTGCGTGTGAAGGCACGACAGTCGGGTAGGCTTGAGACGATTCACACGAACCCCCGAGCAGCGAAGGGAGCGACGAGATGCAGGTACGGGACGGGATGTCGGAAGTGGTTCTGACCGTCGGTCCATCGCACACGCTGCGCGAGGCCGCGACGATGATGGTCGAGAAGGGGATCGGCGCCGCGTTGGTGACCGACGACGAGCGCCCGGTGCCCTGCATAGTCACCGAGCGCGACATCCTCAGCTCGCTCGGGCGGGGGCAGGACCCCGACGCCGAGCTCGTCGCCGAGCACATGAGCGAGGGCGTCGTCGCTGCGGCGCCCGACTGGAGCCTCGAGCACGCCGCCGCGGAGATGTCGAGTCGCGGCATCCGCCACCTCGTCGTCTTCGACGGCGGCGAGACGGTCGGCGTGCTGTCCATCCGCGACATCGTCAGGGTGTGGACGTCTGCAGGGGCCACTTCAGGGATGACGCCTGACTAGAGAGCCCATCCGGTAGGGCTTCCACTTAACTTGTTTCGGTGATCGCCTGTGGGCTGGCGCCCGGAGCTGGCACCGAAAAAGTACAAGACGTTTCAGCCCTACCGGATGGGCTCTTGCTCAGGGGCGGGGTGGTGAGATCGTCTCTACCGGCAGCACGGCGCCGCGGACGTGCTGCTTGCGCGGCAAGCGGAAGTAATCCCGCGTCGCAAGCTTGATCATTGCCCGCAGGGCGAAGAGGAGGACGACTATGGCGACGATCGAGTAGATCCAGCCGCGGAACATGAAGCCCTCGGCGAAGATTCCGCAGACCGCGCCCGCGGCGCCGAAGGCGAAGAAGGCGGGTGCCCAGGAGGGTCGGGGCGGGTAGACCAGCTCGCCGGGCTCAGGGATGTCGCGGTGCTCGCTCACGAGGCGATGTAGAGCGTTGCGGCGACGAAGCAGAGAGCGAAGATCGCGGCGGCGATGCCGCCCGCCATCAGGCCTGCTGCCATGTCTCGTCTCGAGGTCTCGCGGTCCACGGGCGGATTTCTATCAGGCAGGCAGGGCGCCGGGCGCTAGAGGTGCCTCTAGAGCCGCACGTCTATCGGCATCGTCAGGAAGAGCAGGGCCAGATAGGCGAGCGAGAAGAGGTAGGTACGCAGCGCCCAGCGCCGGTCGGCGCTGCGCAGGAGCCGGATGGCGCAGTAGATGAAGCCGGCGCCGAGCGTCATCGAGCCGGCCAGGTAGACGACGCCGAAGCCGCCGGCGCAGAAGGGCAGCTGCGTCACCGCGTAGAGCAGGATCGTGTAGAGGAGGATCTGCCGGCGCGTCTCGGCCTCGCCCCGGACGACGGGCATCATCGGCACGCCGGCCTTGGCGTACTCGTCCTTCATCAGCAGCGAGAGCGCCCAGAAGTGGGGTGGGGTCCAGAAGAAGACGATCGCGAAGAGGTAGAAGGCGGTGCCGCTGAGGCCGCCGGTGACGGCCGCCCAGGCGACCAGGGGCGGCACGGCGCCGGCGGCGCCGCCGATGACGATGTTCTGGGGAGTCGTGCGCTTGAGCCAGAGCGTGTAGACGAAGACGTAGCCGGCGAAGCCCGAGAACGAGAGTGCGGCGGCGAGCGGATTGACGGTCGTCGCCAAGAGGGTGAACGAGCAGAGCTCCAGCAGGGCGCCGAAGCCGATCGCGGTTCGCGCCGAGATGCGCCCGCTGGCAACGGGCCGATCGGCCGTGCGCGCCATCGTGCGGTCGATGTCGCGGTCGATCGCGTGGTTGATCGCCCCGGCTCCACCGGCGGAGAGGGCGCCGCCGAGACAGGTGAGCAGGACGAGGCCGAGCGAGGGGTCGCCGGCGACGTACATCGTCGTCGCCGTGGTGAAGAGCAGCAGCGACTGCACCTTCGGCTTGGTCAGCGTGAGGAAGTCGCGCAGCAGCGAAGGCACGACGGAGCGCTGCGAGATAGCAGCCGTTTGGGCGCTGCTCATCGAATCACCGCGGTCAGGCTACCGGCTGCGATTCGCGGGCCGGCTGCTCCGCGCGGGCGCTGCGGTGGGCGATCGCCTCGCGGATGTCGCGCATCGGCCTGGGGCTGCGCACGTCGGGCAGCACGTCGAAATTGTGCGGCTCCGGCGGCGAGAGCGCGAACCACTCGAGAGAGTCGCCTCGCCAGGGGTCGTGGCCCGCGGGGGCGCCGCCCTCGCGACTGAGGATCGCGTTGACCAGGGTCATCACGATGCCCGCGGCGAGGATGAAGGTGCCGATCGTGGCGATCAGGTTGTAGGCGTCGAGGCCGCTGCTCCCGAAGAACTTGTAGGCGTCGACCACCTGGCCGTCTTCGGTGCCGGCGAGCATCAGCGGGACGAAGGCGACGAGCGTCCCCAGCAGCATCGTCCAGAAGGAGAAGCGCGCCAGGGTCTCGCCCATCGTGCGCCCGGTCATCTTCGGGAACCACCAGTGCAGGGCCGCGAAACCGCCGAAGACGGCGCCGCCGACGAGGGCGAAGTGGGTTGCCGCGGTGCTGTCGGTGGTGTGCTGGAGGCGCCAGCCGAGCGCCACCATCGAGTGGTTCATCTCGGTCGCGAGGCCGATCGCGATCGCGACGATCGCGCCGGCGGCGAAGAGCAGCGGCGCCCGCATCTTCACCGTGCCGCCGGAGAGGGTCGCGATCAGGTTGAAGAAGATCAGGCCGAAGGGGACGATCAGCGCCAGCGACATGATCATCGCGAAGTACATCCAGCCGATTCCGATCGGCGCCGTGTACATGTTCTGCATCCAGGCGAGGGTGCCGATCACGGCGATCGCGACCAGCGAGCCGATCACCGCGCCGCGGTTGAAGAGCGGCTTGCGGGCCAGCGCCGGGACGATCTCGGCGATCATGCCGAGGGCGAAGATCAGGATCAGCATGTAGGTGCCGGTGTAGAAGATCCAGCTCAGGTGCTGCCAGAGCAGCGGCGAGCCGCCGGCGTCCCCGGCGAAGAAGATCCCGTTGAAGTTACGGTCGATCAGCAGCATCGTGATCGCCGCCAGCATCACCGCGCCGATCACGATCAGCAGCCAGGAGCAGATCGCGGCAGCCCAGGAGAAGACCGGGAGCCGGCGCCAGGCCATGCCCGGCGCGCGCAGGCGGCGCATCGTCGCCACCAGGTCGACGGAGATCAGGACAAAGCCGAGCGTCGCCAGGCCGGTCGCCGCAGCCCAGGCGTCGACGCCGTTGTTGGGCAGGAAGGCGATGCCCGAGAGCGGCGGCAGCGGGTTGACTCCGGCCTCGGTCGGGGTGAAGAGGAAGCCCGCGTAAAGGACGGTGGCGCCGGCGATGAAGAGCCAGGTGCCGAGCTGGCCGAGCCGGGGCAGCGCCGTTCCGCGGGCGCCGATCTGCAGCGGCGCCACGTAGTAGAAGAAGCCGAGCGCGAACGGGACGGCGAAGAAGAAGATCGCCGTCGCTCCGTAGAGCGAGAGCATGCGGTTGAAGGTGACCGGGGTGAGGAAGGTGTTCTCGGGGACCGCGAGCTGCAGGCGCATCAGCAGCATCTCGATCACGGCGATGAAGAGGAAGCCGAGGGCGCCGGTGATCAGGACACGGCCGAGGTCCTTGTGGTCGGCGCTGGTGGCGATCTCGACCCAGCGGGGGCGGCGCGACGGGAAGCCGTCGACGACCAGCTCGGGATTGCGTGCGGGCGCGCTCATGGCGTTTCTCCGTTTTCGATCAGGCCGACGACGCGGTCCTGGGCGGCCTGGATGTCCTTCTTCTGGCTCGCGATGAAGGCTTTGTACTTCTCCGGCGAGACGACTTCGACCTCGGTCCGCATCGCCGCGTAGGCCTGCCCGGAGAGGGTCGCCGCCTGGCCGGAGTAGGTGCCTTCTTCGTCGGCGCGGAAGATGACGTGATTGGTCTTGCCGGGCACGGCGTCACGCTTGCCGGCCAGGTCGGGGACGTCCCAGGTGTGGACGACGTCGGTCGAGACGAGGTCGAGCTCGACCGTGGTGTCGACCGGGACGACGAGCTTGTAATAGGAGAAGGCTTCGTTCGGATAGTCGTAGCGCCACAGCCACTGCTGCCCGGTCGTCTGGATCTTCAGCGGTTCGGAGTGGGCGACCTGAAGGCCCGCCGGGCCCGTGAGCGGCGTCTCGCGGGCCTTGTCGGTGTAGACGATGCTGAGCACGAGGAGCACGGCGGCGAAGGCTCCCAGCGCCGCGCCGACGCGGAGCTGGATGCGACGGCCGCCGGTCACCTGGCGCGGCTCGGCGCCGCGCTCGGCGGCGTAGCGGCGCAGCACGTAGAGCAGCCCGACGACGACCGCGACGACGAGAATCGCGGCGGCGACGAAGCCGATCCAAAGCAGGGTGTCGATCTGGTCGGTGCCAGGGCTGTGAGGCGTCAAAGCGCGGCCATCCTATACTCGCCGCCCTCATGAAAGGGACCTCGCCATCTCCGGCGCTGCGCAAGGCGGTGCGTGCCGGAGCAGCCGCCGTGATCGGGGCGGCGATCGCCGTGCCGCTGCTGCGCCACCGGGCGCGTATTCCCGCCCCGGTGACGGTCGCCGCTTGCGCCGGAGGCCCGCTTGGGCTCGCCGTTTTGTATCCGCGCTCCCACAAGCGCGACGTCGCGATGTATGCCCTGCAGATGTGGGCCTTCACGATGGTCCACGAGCTGCCCTACGACAACGCCGAGCGGCTCCGCGCCCGCCTGCAGGTCCGCTACCCGATCGTCGCCGACCGGGTCATCGGCCTCGGCCGGCTGCCCAACGTGCGCCTGCAGCGCGGCCTCGCGCGTCTGCGCGGAGTGGGGACGCTCAACCGCTTCCTCGCCTGGGCGCACTGGCTCTGGTTCCTCGAGCCCTATGTGGCGCTGGCGTTCATCCTGCTGCGCCATCCCGATCGCTTTCCGCGAGCCGCCCGCCGACTCGCGGCGGTCTTCGACATCGGCTGCGCCGCCTACTTCGCCGTGCCGACCGCGCCGCCATGGTGGGCCTCCGAGCAGGGCCACACGGGCGAAGAGGTGCGGCGGATCATGGTCGAGGTCGGCGAGGAAACCTGGAAATCGGCCTGGCCGGGGATGTACTCCGCGCTCGGCGGCAACCCCTGGGCGGCGATGCCCTCGCTGCACTTCGCCACCTCGGTGACGGCGGCGATCTCACTGGCCGAGACGGGGCGGACCGCCGGAACCGCCGGTTGGGCCTACGCGCTGACGCTCGGCTTTGCCCTCGTCTACCTGGGCGAGCATTACGTCACCGATCTCATCGCCGGCGCCGGGCTGGTCGCCTCGGTGCGGGGTGGGGAGCACCTCGCCGAGCCGGCGGTCGAAGCGGTGAATCGACGCCTGCAAAGTCTGGAGCGCCTCGCCAACGGGTAGCGTCCCGAGTGTGTCTCCCGAGCAGCCGGCGAACGGAAACGGCGGCTACGAGCTGCCGCTGTTCACGCGGCGGCGTGTTGCGCAGACGCTGCTGGTAGTCCTCGCCCTGCTGATCTGCATCTACTTCCTCTTTCCGAGGCTGGTCGGCCTGGGGGACGCGCTGAGCAAGCTCAGCGAAGCCGACTTGGGCTGGATCGCCGTCGCGATCGGCTTCAACGTCGTCGCGATCGGCACCTACATCGCCCTCTTCAAGGCGGTGGTCGGGGGGGACGCGCTGCGCTTGACCTGGCCGGAGACCTACGAGATCAACATGGCCGGGGTCGCGGCGACGCTGCTCTTCTCGGCGGCCGGCGCCGGCGGCATCGCCATCACCTACTGGGCGCTGCGCAAAGCGGGGATGCGGCGGCGCGACGTCGGGCGGCGGATGGTTGCCTTCCTCGCCCTGCACTACGTCTTCTACCCGGTCGCCCTGATCGTCTTCGGCATCCTGCTGCGGACCGGGGTTCTGCCTGGCAAGCACTCGGTCGAGCTGACCGTGGTGCCGGCGGCGGTCGCGGGCGTTCTGCTCATCCTTGGTGTGCTGCTGGCGCTCATACCCTCCGACCTAGGGCGGCGGGTGGCTGCCCACGCGCGAGGTGAGCGGGCGCAGTCGATCGCCGCCAGCATCGCCAAAGTGCCGGCGATTGCCGCGGAAGGGTTCAGGTTCGCGCTCAGCCTCTTCGCCCATCCCTCGCGCGGCGGCCTCGCGGTGATCGGTGCGGCGGGCTTCTGGGCGGCGAACATCGGCATCCTCTGGGCCTCCTTCCAGGCATTCGGAGTGGAAGTGCCGATCGCCGTCGTCGTGCAGGGCTTCTTCCTCGGCATGGTCGCCAACCTGTTCCCGCTCGCGCCGGCGGGGGTGGGGGCGGTCGACGCAGGCATGATCGGCGCCTTCGTCCTCTTCGGCATCCCCGAGGAGACGGTATTCCCGGCGATCCTGATCTATCGCCTGGTTGCCTTCTGGCTGCCGATCCCACCCGGTATCGTCGCCTTCTTCCAGCTGCGCAAACGGGTCGCGCAGTGGGAAGTGGAGGGCCTGCCGATCAACCGCGGTCGGCATCTGGAAGAGGCTCCGCTGCCCGCTGAGACCGGCAAAGTCGCCTGACCCAGGTGTTACTATAAAAAGTGAAGTATTAGACTTCCAGGCGGCAGATATGAGTGAGCCAGAGCAAGGACAGAGCAAGGTCGAGAACGTGATCGTCGTGGGCGGTGGGCCGGCTGGCTATACCGCCGCCCTCTACACCGCGCGCGCCAACCTCGAGCCGCTCGTCTTCGAGGGCTTCCAGTGGGGCGGCCAGCTGCAGAATACGACCGACGTCGAGAACTACCCGGGCTATCCCGGGGGGATCATGGGGCCGGAGATGATGAACCAGTTCCGCGCCCAGGCGGAGCGCTTCGGCACCCGCTTCGTCACCGACGACGTCGACCGGGTCGAGCTCAGCCCCGACGGTGGCGTCCACCGCGTCTTCCTCGGCGACGAGGAGCACATCGCCAAGACCGTGATCCTGGCGATGGGAGCGGAGCCGCGTCGGCTCGGAATCCCCGGCGAGATGGAGCTGAGCGGCTGCGGCGTCTCGACCTGCGGTGTCTGCGACGGAGCCTTCTTCAAAGGCAAAAAGGTGATCGTGATCGGCGGCGGCGACTCGGCGATGGAGGATGCGATCTTCGTCTCCAAGTTCGCCAGCGAGCTGACCATCGTCAACCGCCGTGACGAGTTCCGCGCCTCCAAGATCATGCGCGAGCGCGCCGCCGAGCGGCCCAACATCGAGTTCAAGACCCCCTTCGTCCCCGAGGAGTTCGTCGCTGCGGAGGGCGAGGCGAAGCTCGACCACGTGCGGCTGCGCAACGCCGAGACGGGAGAGACCGAGAACTTCGGCACCGAAGGAGCCTTCATCGCGATCGGCCACATCCCCAAATCGGAGATCGTCGCCGGCCAGGTCGACACCGACGAGGACGGCTACATCCGCACCGAGCCCGGCTCGACCAAGACCAACCTGCCCGGCGTCTTCGCCGTCGGCGACGTCGTCGACCACACCTACCGCCAGGCGGTCACCGCCGCCGGCACCGGCTGCATGGGCGCCCTCGACGCCGAGTGGTACCTGCGGGACACGCCGCCGATGCCCGAGACCCACTGGCTGCCGGGCGGCGAGCCGTCAGAGATAGCTCCGACGCCTGGCTCTTAGGAGTCCCTCTCTAGCCCAGCAGTTTTTGGACCACGAAAATCTTGCTGCCGCGGGGGGTCTGCACTTCGACCGGCTTGCCGGGCTCGGCGTCCATCAGGGCCTGGCCGATAGGCGACTCGGCTGAGAGCCGGCCCGCCGCCAGGTCGGCTTCCGTCGAGCCCACCAGGGTCCAGGTGTTGACGGCGCCTTTCTCCTCGTCGAGGACCTCGGCGGTGCGGCCGAAGCTGAAGCACTCCGCGCCGTCGTCGACCTCGACCACGACCGCGGTGCGCAGCCGCTCGCGCAGTCGCTTGATCTTGGTCTCGAGATGCGCCTGGTCTTCCTTGGCGATGTGGTACTCGGCGTTCTCCTTGAGGTCGCCTTCCTCGCGCGCGACCTTGATCCGGGCCGCCATCGCGGTCCGGGCAGGGCCTTCCAGCTGCTCGATTTCCTCGCGCAGGGCGACGATCCCCTCCTCGGTGATCGGCTCCCCGCCTCCATTGGCGCCGCTCATCGCAACCACCATTGCAGATGCGCGATCCGCCGCGGGTCGACGACGGGGCCGCCTGTCCAGCTCCGTCGCATCGCCTCCATATCTCGCGAGGCCCGGCGGGCCGTCGGCTAAGGTCGGGTTCGATGCCGACCTGCACCCATATCGACTCGGTCGCGTACTTCGATCCGCCGGGCGAGGTGGCGGGTTGCGAGGAGTGCCTGAAGCTTGGGATGAGCTGGGTCCACCTGCGGATGTGTCAGAGCTGCGCTCACATTGGCTGCTGTGACAACTCACAGGGCAAACACGCGACCGCTCATCACGAGGACACCGGCCACCCGCTGATCCGCTCCGCCGAGCCGGGCGAGGACTGGAGCTGGTGCTACGTCGACGAGGCGATGCTCCGCCTCGGTCCCGGCTGAGTCACGCCCTTGGCGTGACGATCGGGAAGCCGGGATCCGGTTCG
Source organism: Actinomycetota bacterium (assembly GCA_047519745.1). Classification (GTDB taxonomy): domain Bacteria; phylum Actinomycetota; class Thermoleophilia; order Solirubrobacterales; family 70-9; genus VRUE01. The sequence goes on from JAPVSJ010000015.1 coordinate 13,808, forward strand.
TCGAGCAGGCCAAGCAGATCGCCGATCTTCTCGCCGTCGCCCTCGAACCGCAGGCGGCCGCTCTCGATGAGCTCGCCGATGTCGGCGGTTTTGAGCAGCAGTTGGTCGAGCCCTCTTCGGTCGATCACCAGAGCTGCGTCGGCGGCTGGCTCGTGGCGGCCGGGGCGATGGCGGAGGACGCCGTTGCGAACGGTCAGCGCGTGCTCCTCGTCGGGTTCGGCGATTACCCAGTCGATCCGTAGGTGGGAGTCCCAGGCCCGCGGCCCGTCGAGCCGGATCGCCATCGCATCGAGCAGTTGTGCGACGGAGAGATTGGCGACGATGTCGGGCGGAGCGGCGGAGGTCGGCGTACCGGTGATGCCTTCGCGCAGCTCCTTCGCTCCCATCAGGAAGAAGTTGCGCCAGGTCGCGTTTTCGGCGCCGAAGGCGAGTCGCTCCAGAGCGCTCGCCTGCAGCTCCCGCGCCGCCTCGTTCTCCGGTTCGGCGAAGACGACGTGGTTGACGACCTCGGCGACCCAGCGGTAGTCGCCGTCCTCGAAGCAGCGACGGGCTTTCTCCAGCACCGCCTCGGCGCCCCCCATGAAATCGACGTAGCGGCGTGCCTGCTCGACCGGCGGGTGCTCCCACAGATGCGCCGGGTTACCGTCGAACCAGCCCATGTAGCGCTGGTAGATAGCCTTCGTGTTGTGGCTGACCGAGCCGTAGAACTCGCGGCAGTGCCACTCCTCGGCAAGGCTCGGCGGCAGCTCGATCAGCTCGGCGATCTCGGGTCCGGTATGGCCCTTGTTGAGCAGGCGCAGGGTCTGGTCGTGCAGGTAGGTGTAGAGGTCGCGCTGCTTTTCGAGCAGGTCGACGATCCGCTCGCGGCCCCAGCAGGGCCAGTGATGGCCGCTGAAGAGGACCTCGGATTGCGCGCCGAATAGCTCGGCCGCCTCGTCCAGGTACTCGGCCCAGATGCGCGGATCGCGGACCAGGGCACCGCGGGGAGTGAGGATGTTGTGCATCGAGCGTGCGACGTTGTCGGCGACGCAGAGCGCCTTCGCCCCGGGGAAGTGGATGTTCATCTCGGCCGGTGCCTCGGTGCCCGGCGTCAGCTGGAAGGTCATCTCGACCCCGTCGACGATCTCGGTCTGTCCGGTCGCGCCGATCTCGACCGTGGGCGGGATCAGCGTGATCGACCCCAGCGAGGTCGTCTGCCCCAGGCCGGAGCCGATCTGCCCCGCGGGCCCGCGGTCGAGCAGTGCCCCGTACATGTAGCCGGCACGACGACCCATTGCGGTGCCGGCGAAGACGTTCTCGCTGACCGCGTGGTGGAGGAACCCGGCTGGAGCGAGGACGGGAATCCGCCCCGCGGCCACCGCCTCCGCCGAGGCGACTCCCCTGGCGCCGCCGAAGTGGTCGACATGGCTGTGGGTGTAGATCAGGCCGGTGACGGGGCGCTCGCCGCGATGCTCGCGGTAGAGGGCCAGGGCCGCCGCGGCGGTCTCGGCGGAGACCAGCGGGTCGATCACGACGATCCCAGCGTCTCCCTCGACGATGTGCATGTTCGAGAGATCGAAGCCGCGTAGCTGGTAGAAGCCTGGCGCCAGCTCGAAGAGGCCGGCGATCCGGGTTAGCTGCCCCTGTCGCCAGAGATTCGGGTCGGCGGTCTCGGGCGGCTCACCGTCGAGGAAGTCGTAGGGGCGCAGGTCCCAGACCGTGCGGCCGCGCGCGTCCTCGACGATGGGCGGGTCGAATGGGGCGACAAGGCCGCGCCGCGCCTCTTCGAGATCGCGCTCGCTCACTGGCCCGCGGTCGCGGCCAGCCGCGGTGCGGGGCGATACGCGTCGCCGTGTTCGGCCTGCAGCTCGGCCAGTAGTCGTACTGCACGCTTGGCGCCGATCAGCTCGGTCAACTCCAGTGGCCCGCGGGGCCAGTTGAAGCCGAGCCGCATCGCGATGTCCATGTCGGACGGTGAGCCGATCCCCTCTTCGAGGGCGAACGCCGCCTCGTTGGCGATCTGGGTGAAGAGGCGGGGTAGGATCGCCTCGGCGGCCGGGTCGATCTTCGCCAGATCGACCGGGTCGAGCGTCGGCGCATCGATGTCCAGGTCGGGATCTGCCGCGCGGTACGGCCCGTCGCCGTACTCGTAGAAGCCGCGGCCGCCCTTGCGGCCGAGCAGGCCTTCGCCGACCATCCGCTCCTGGATTGCGCTCGGGCGCCAGCGCTCGGGCTCGCCGCCCTGTGCGTAGAAGGAGCGGGCGACGCTGAGGTTGACGTCGAGGCCGATCAGGTCGATCAGCTCGAAAGGACCCATGCGGAAGCCGCCGCCGAGGCGGACGACGCGGTCGATCGTCGATGCGCCGGCAACGCCCTCGGCCAGCATCCGCAGCGACTCGAGGCTGAAGGGGCGGGCAAGGCGATTGGCGATGAAGCCGGGGCTGTCCTTGGCGCGGATCGGCGTGCGTCCCATGCGGCGGCCGACCTCGGTGGTTGCCTCCAGCGCCGGCTCGGCGGAGCTCGCGGTGGCGACGACCTCGACCAGCTTCATAAGTGCCGGCGGGTTGAAGAAGTGCATGCCGACGACGCGCTCGGGGTTGGGGGTCTCGGTGGCGATCGCAGCGACCGGCAGCGAGGAGGTATTGCTGGCGAGGATCGTCTCGGGACCACAGGCATCCGCGAGCGCGGCGAACAGCTTGCGCTTCAGCTCCAGGTCCTCGGGCGCCGCCTCGACCACCAGGTCGCATTCACCGAGATCGCGGAGGCTGGCGGCGCCGCCGATCCGGGCGCCCGCGGCTTCGGCTTCGGCCTCGCTCCAGCGGTCTTTCTGGGCACCTCTTGTGAGTGCGGCGCGCAGGCGCCCGAGCCCGCTGTCGAGAGCCGCGGCCACCGGGTCGTGCAGGCGGGTCTCGTAACCGCCGAGCGCCGCGATCTGGGCGATTCCCGCGCCCATCGTGCCGGCACCGACGACGCCGACCCGCTCGACCTTCACTTGCCCTCGAACTTCGGCTCGCGCTTCTCGAGGAAGGCCTTCATCCCCTCGACCCGGTCGTCGGTCGCCATCGCCAGCTCGTAGAGGCGGCGCTCGTTCTCGAGCCCGGCGGCAAGCGCCGTCTCCTCGGCGGCGATCACGGCCTGTTTGGCGAGCCTGGAGGCGATCGGCGGCTGCTCGGCGACCGCGTGGGCCAGCGCCAGCGCCGCCTCGAGCCAGTCGCCGTTCTCCGCGACCTTGTTGACCAGGCCGAGCTCGAGACCGGCGTGCGCGTCGAAGCGGCGCCCGGTGAGCACGAGCTCCATCGCCCGCTGCTTGCCGATCACCCGCGCCAGGCGCTGGGTGCCGCCGCCGCCAGGGATGATGCCGAGGGTTATCTCGGGCTGGCCGAACACGGCGGCGTCGGAGGCGACGATCATGTCGCAGGCGAGGGCCAGCTCGCAGCCGCCGCCCAGCGCATAGCCGGAGACGGCGGCGATCGTCGGCGTTTTCACCGCCGCCAGGCGGCGCCAGAACGAGGAGGAGGGGTGGGTGAGCGCTTCGGCGAAGCTGCGTTCGCTCATCGCCTTGATGTCGGCCCCGGCGGCGAAGACCTTCTCGGAGCCGGCGATCACGATGCAGCGCACATCGGCACCGGGATCGAGGCGCTCCAGCTCGACGATCAGCTCTTCCATCAGCTCCGGCGATAGGGCATTGCGGGCCTCGGGTCTGTTCAGTCGCAGCAGGGCGACATGCGGCTCGTCGAATGAGGTCTCGACCAGCTCGGCCATGGGGCTACTCGGCCTCCATCGGCGTCATCGCGTTGATCCCGGTCGCGGCGCGGCCGATGATCAGCTTCTGGATCTGCGACGTTCCCTCGTACAGCGTCGTGACCCGCGCGTCGCGCAGGTAGCGCTCGACCGGGTAGTCGTCGACGTAGCCGGCGCCGCCGTGCACCTGGATCGCCAGGTTCGCGCACTCGACCGCCGACTCGGTCGCGTACAGCTTCGCCACCGAGGTCTCCATCGTGTTCGGCTTGCCTTCGTCCTTGAGCACGCCAGCGCGGTAGACGAGCATCCGCGAGGCGTCGCGCCTGACGATCATGTCGGCGATCATCTCCTGCACGAGCTGGAAGCGGGCAAGGGGGACGCCGAACTGCTTGCGCTCCTTGGCGTAGGCGACCGAGGCTTCGACGCAGCCGTCGCAGATGCCGACGCAGCCGGCGGCGACGCTGTAGCGGCCGTTGTCGAGCGCGCTCATCGCGACCTTGAAGCCGTCGCCCACCGCCCCCAACATGGCGTCCTCGCCGACCTCGACCCCGTCGAGCGAGATCTCGCCGGTGTCGGAGGAGCGCAGGCCGAGCTTGCCGTGGATCTCCTGCGTGGTGAAGCCCTCGCTGGCGGTCGGGACGAGGAAGCAGGCGAGGCCGCGGTGCTTCTTGTCCGGGTCGGTCTGGGCGAAGATCAGCGCCACCTCGGAGAAGTTGGCGAGTGAGATCCACATCTTCTGGCCGCTGATCGACCAGCCGGAGTCGGTCTTGGTCGCGCGGGTGCGCAGGTTGGCGGCGTCGGAGCCGGTGTCGGGCTCGGTCAGGCCGAAGCAGCCGAGCGCCTCGCCCGAGCAGAGCCGCGGCAGCCACTTCTGCTTCTGCTCCTCGGTGCCCCACTTCTCGATCGAGCCGGCGACCAGCGACGTCTGCACCGAGACGACGGTGCGGGCCGAGGAGTCGGCGCGGCCGACCTGCTCGACGATCAGGCCGTAGCCGATGTAGTCGAGGCCGCGGCCGCCGTACTGCTCGGCGACCGGCGCTCCCAGGTAGCCGACCTCGCCCAGCTTGCTCGCCAGCTCGCGGTCGAAGCGGGCGGCGCGATCGTTCTCTTTGACCCGCGGGACGATCTCCTTGTCGGCGAATTCACGCGCGGTTTCGGAGATCAGGCGCTGCTCGTCGCTCAGCTGGAAGTCCATCTCGCTCCTTCTCGTCAGTCGTCTTTCGAAAGCTCGTCCCGCAGGGTTGCGGCGAAGGCCTGCTGTGCCTCGCGGGTGCGGGGGCCGGGTGCCTCGGCAAGCGCCCTTCCGTCGATCGCCGAGACCGCCTGGATCTCACGCGTGGTCGAGGCGAGGAAGGCCTCGCGAGCGGCGCGCAGGTCGGCAACCGGCCAGGCGCCCTCCTCCACGTGCAGCGCCTTGACCAAGCGGTCGCGGGTGATCGACTCGAGCACGCCCACGTCGAGCGCGGGCGTGCGCAGGCCGCCCTCAGGGGAGACCCAGAAGATCGCCGAGGTCGGTGGCTCCAGCACGGACCCGTCGGGCGTCACCAGGACGGCCTCGTCGGCGCCCTGCTCCCTCGCCAGTCGCGTCGCCTGCATGTTGGCCGCGTAGGAGAGCGACTTGACGCCGGTGAGGATCACCGACGGGCAGTAGGTGACGACGGCGAGCGCCAGCGACTCGGCGTGAGCCGGAATCGGCTCGATCGCGGCGATGCGGCGGCCGCCCCGGGTGACGATCAGCCGCAGCTGCCCATCCGGCTCGCCCGCCTCAGCGAGCAGGGCGTCGATCTCCCGCTCCAGCGCGGCGCGATCGAACTCGAGCCGGATCGCGGCGGCGGAGCGCTCCAGCCGGTCGAGGTGGTCGTCCAGCGCGAAAGGCCGACCCTCATAGAGGCGGATCACCTCGAAGGCGCCGTCGCCACGGTAGAGCCCGTCGTCCTTCATCGGCACCATCGCCTCGGCGGTCGGGGTTACCCGTCCGTCGACACTTGCAAGTTCTTTCAGAGCACTCGTCATCGCCGCGGCGAGGCTATCTCAGACCGCTTCGAAAACGGTCGCCAGGCCCTGGCCGACGCCCACGCACATCGTGGCGATCCCGTATTTGCCATTGCGGCGGCGCAGCTCGCGGACGAGGGTGCCGGCGAGGCGGGCGCCGGAGCAGCCGAGGGGGTGGCCGAGGGCGATCGCGCCGCCGTTGACGTTGAGCCGGTCCTCTTCGATGCCGAGCTCGCGGGCGCAGGCGAGCACCTGGGAGGCGAAGGCCTCGTTGAGCTCGATCAGGTCGATCTGCTCGAGGCTGAGCCCGGCGGCGGCGAGGGCGCGGGGGACGGCAACCGCGGGGCCGATCCCCATGTAGGCGGGGTCGACGCCGGCGACGCCGCTGGCCAGGACCCGGGCGAGCGGCTCGGCGCCGAGCTTCTCGACGCCGGCCTCGGAGGTGACCAGAAGGCAGGCGGCGCCGTCGTTGAGGGTCGAGGCGTTGCCGGCGGTGACCGTGCCGCCCTCGCGGAATGCGGGCCGGAGCTTTGCCATCTTCTCCAGCGAGGCGTCGGGGCGCGGTCCCTCGTCCGCCTCGACGAGGACAGTTTCGCGCCGTCCCCTGGGTACCACGATCGGCACGATCTCCTCGGCGAAGAGGCCGGCCTCGGCGGCGGCGACCGCGCGCTGGTGGCTGCGCAGGGCGAAGGCATCCTGGTCCTCGCGGCCGATCCCGTAGCGCGCGGCGACGTTCTCGCCGGTCTCGCCCATCGACTCGGTCGAGACGCCGAGCTCGGCCATGCGCGGGTTGACGAAGCGCCAGCCCAGGGTCGTGTCGTGCATCGTCTGCGGTCCGCGGGGGAGGCCCTGCTCGGGCTTGCCGACGACCCAGGGCGCGCGGCTCATCGACTCGACCCCGCCGGCGAGGTAGAGGTCGCCCTCGCCGAGCTTGACCGCGCGGGCGGCGCAGTTGACCGCCTCCAGGCCCGAGGCGCAGAGGCGGTTCACGGTCGCGCCTGGGACGCTGTCGGGCAGCCCCGCAAGCAGCGCCGCCATCCGCGCGACGTCGCGGTTGTCCTCGCCCGACTGGTTGGCGGCGCCGAAGTAGACGTCGACGATCTCGGCCGGGTCGACGCCGCTGCGCTCGACCACGGCCCGGACGACGTGGGCGGCGAGGTCGTCGGGGCGGACGGTCGAGAGCGCGCCGCGGTAGGACCCCATCGGCGTGCGGACCGCATCGACTATGTAGGCGTCAGGCATGGGAGGTCATTAAATGCGACACGGCATCGCGGCGTATCCTCGACGCCCATGGGTTTCGTTCTCCTCACCGTCGGCATGCTGGCCGCGATCATCGGAGTCCTGATGCTGATCGGCCACTTCTACCAGGGCAGCAGCGCCGACCTGGTCGACTGGAAGCCGACGCGCAGCCCCGAAGTCGAGGCGCAGAACGAAATCGACGACGTGCGACAGATGCTGGAGGCGCAGAACGAGATGCGGCGCCGCCGCGGCGCCGCCGAGGTCGACGAGCAGGCGCTGCGGGCCGAGGTCGAAGAGGAGGAGCTGGAGCGGCTCCGCCGCAACCCCTCCGAATTTTGAGGGTCTGTCCTCTGTGGCGCGGGCGCTGATCGTCGGTTGCGGCTGTCGCGGGCGCCTGCTCGGCGAGCGGTTGCTCGCCGCGGACTGGGCGGTGCGCGGGACGAGCCGCCGCGAGGAGGGCCTCGCGGCGATCGAGGCGGCGGGCATCGAGGCAGCGCTCGCCGACCCCGCCCGGCCCGGCACCGTGCTCGACCTGGTCGGCGACGTCGCTGTCGTCGCCTGGCTGCTCGGCTCCGCCGAGGGCGACGCCGAGCAGATCGCAAGCCTGCACGGCCGGGCGCTGGAACGCGTGCTCGAGCGGATCGTCGAAACGCCCGTGCGCGGCTTCCTCTACGAGGCGGAGGGAAGCGTCGACCCGGGGCTGCTGGCCCAGGGGCGAGAAGCGGTCGAGGCCGCCTCGGCGCGCTGGCGGATCCCGAGCGCGATGCTGTCCGCCGACCCGGCCTCATGGGCGGAGCAGGCGATATCTCTAAACTCGGATAGGAATTAAGGCAATACGCCGAAAGCGAAAGGAGCTGGTCCGATGGCGCTGCAACTTGGCGACGTAGCACCCGATTTCGAGGCCGACACGACCGAGGGCCGGATCAAGTTCCACGACTGGATCGGCGACTCCTGGGCGGTGCTCTTCTCCCACCCAAAGGACTTCACCCCGGTCTGCACGACCGAGCTCGGCTACATGGCCAGCATCGAGCCCGAGTTCGCCAAGCGCGGCGTGAAGATCATCGGCCTCTCGATCGACCCGCTCGACCGGCACGAGGAGTGGGCGAAGGACATCGAGGACACGCAGGGGACGGCGCCCAACTACCCGATCATCAGCGACACCGACTTCAACGTCGCCAGGCTCTACGGGATGCTGCCCGGGGACGTCTCGGGCAGCGCCGAGGATCGCACCCCGGCCGACAACCAGACCGTCCGCAACGTCTTCGTGGTCGGCCCCGACAAGAAGATCAAGCTGATCCTCGTCTACCCGATGACGACCGGGCGCAACTTCGACGAGGTCCTGCGCGTGATCGACTCGCTGCAGCTCACCGCCAAGCACAAAGTCGCCACCCCGGCCCAGTGGCAGCAGGGCGACGACGTGATCATCGCCGGCTCGGTCTCCAACGACGAAGCGAAGGAGACCTACCCGGACGGCTGGGAGGAGCCCCGTCCGTACATCCGCATCGTGCCGCAGCCCGGCAAGAGCTAGGCCGCCTCTAGTCGAGGCGATCGATCAGGTCGCTCAGGATCCGCGCGGTGGCTCCCCAGATCATCTGTCCTTCCACCTCGTAGGTGGGGGTGTGAATGGGGATGCCGCGGCGGACGAGGCGGCGCATGCTGTAGCCCTCTCGGAGTACGTCCAGCGAGAAGGTGAGCACGGTCTCGACCTCCGTGGGGTTGGGCTGAAGGTCCAGCTCGCCCGGGTGGGGGATGCGCCCGACGAAGGGGTGGATCCGGTAACCGGTGACGAAGGTGCCGGTGGCCGGCAGCTGCTCGCCGAGCTCGACCCGAGCTGGGTCGAGGCCGATCTCCTCGTGCGCCTCGCGCAGGGCCGTGGCGGCGAGGTCGGCGTCGGCCTCGTCCCGGCGGCCGCCGGGAAAGGAGATCTCGCCCGCGTGGCGGCGCATGTCGGCGCGGCGCTCGGTGAAGACGAGGCCGGGCTCCTCGGGCCAGCCGTAGAGCGGCAGCAGCACCGCGGCATCGATTTCGTCCCTCAAATGATGACCTGCACCGTGCCGCCGTCCACCGACCAGGCGGCGCCGGCGACGTAGGAGGCGCGCTCGGAGCAGAGGAAGACGATCGCGGCGGCGATCTCGCCGACCTCGGCGAGGCGTCCGATCGGCCGCTTCGCGCCGGCCTCGGCGAGCGCCTCCTCGCGACTCCCGGCCCCTGACATGCGGTGCGACTGGTCGAGAAGGCCGCCCGGCTCCATCCACATCTCCGCTTTCACTGGGCCGGGGCAGATCGCGTTGACGAGGACGCCCTGCTTGGCGTAGCGATCGGCGAAGAGGCGGGAGAGGGACAGCTCGGCCGCCTTGGCGACCGAGTACTCGGGCATCGCCGCCGAGGGTCGCTTGCCGGCGGTCGAGCAGACGTTGACGATCCGGCCCCATCCCCGCTCGGCCATCGCGGGGGCGGCGGCGCGCATCGCCCGCAGCGGCGCCATCACGTTCAGCTCGTACTGCGCGTACCAGTCCTCGTCGGGGACGTCGTCGATGTGCCGCCACTGGGCGGCGCCGGCGTTGTTGACCAGCACGTCGACGCGCCCGAAGCGCTCGTTTGCCGCCGCGACCATGTGCTCGCCGGCCCCGTCGCCGGTGACGTCCAGCGCCAGCGCCTCGGCGCGTCCACCGGCTTCGGCTCCCACGGTGCCGGCCTCCTCCAGCGCCGCTGCGAGGCGCTCCTCGTTACGTCCGACCAGCAGGACGTTCGCGCCCTCGGCGCAAAGCAGTCGGGCGGTCTCCTGCCCTATCCCGCGACTGGCGCCGGTGACGACGCAGGTCCGTCCTTTCAGGCCGAGATCCATCGGCTACTCGCTTGCCGTGGTGTCAGTGGTCGCGTCGTCGCGGAGCAGCGGCTTGCCGGCGATCAGGTCCGCTGCGCGCTCGGCGACGGCGATCGTCGGCGCGTTGGTGTTGCCGCTCGGGATGATCGGGAAGACAGAGGCGTCCACGACCCGCAACCCGCCGATACCGCGGACGCGCAGCTCCGGGTCCAACACCGCCTCGTCGTCGGACCCCATCCGGCAGGTGCCGACCGGGTGGTAGAGGAGCTCGACGCGGTTGCGCAGGTCGTCGGCGAGGTCCTCGTCGCTGTCGATGTCCGTCCCCGGGAACAGCTCGCGGCCGAGCACCGAGCCGAACGGCTCGGCCGCGGCGATCTCCCGTGCGAGGCGCGCCCCCGCGACCAGCGCGGCGACGTCATCGGGCTCGGCCAGCGAGTTGGTCAGGATGCGCGGCTTGTCGGTCGGGTCGGCGGAGCGCAGCCGCACCCAGCCGCGGCTGCGCGGGGCGACAAGCGCCGGGCCCATCGTGATCGCGTGACCGTCGTATTCCTGGAAGCCGTTGTCGACGAAGTAGGCGGGGGCGAAGTGGAACTGCAGGTCGGGCTGGGCGAGGCCGGGCCGGCTGCGCACGAAGGCAAAGGCCTCGGCAACCGAGGAGGACAGCGGGCCGCTGTGCCGCAGCAGATACTCGAGCATCGCTTTGGGGCTCTCGGCGTCGGCAAGCGAGCCGCCGCCCGGGACGTCCCAGACCGAGGTCTGGTAGGGGTGGTCCTGGAGGTTCTCGCCGACGCCGGGCAGGTCGGCGACCACCGAGACGCCGAGCTGCCTCAGCTGCTCGGCCGGGCCGATGCCGGAGAGCATCAGCAGCTGTGGCGAGGCCAGGGCCCCGGCCGAGAGGATCGTCTCGCGCTCGGCCGTGGCAACCCGCTCGCGACCGCGGCGCCGGTAGCGGACTCCGGTCGCACGGCCGTCGCGGATCTCGACGCCGAGCACCTGGGCCCCGGAGACGACGGTGAGGTTTTCGCGGCCCTGCGAGGGGCGCAGGTAGGCGTCGGCAGTGCTCCAGCGCCGGCCGCCCCGCTGGGTCACCTGGGCGAGGGCGGCGCCGTCCTGCTCGTGGCCGTTGTAGTCGGCGATGCGGGGAATGCCCGTCTCCGCGCAGGACTCGAGGAACTGCCTGGTGAGATGGCGCGGCGAGCGCTCGTCCTCGACGCGCAGCGGGCCGTCGACGGCGTGGTGCTCGGACGGGCCGCGGGAGTTGTCCTCGGCCCGCAGGAAGTAGGGCCTGATCCCGTCCCAGTCCCAGCCGGTGGCGCCGCCGCCGGCCCACTTCTCGTAGTCGAGCGGGTGGCCGCGAACGTAGAGCATCGCGTTCATCGAGCTGGAGCCGCCGAGGCCTTTCCCGCGTGGCATGTAGATCGAGCGGCCGTTGCAGTGGGGCTCTGGTTCGGTGCCGAGGTCCCAGTCGCGCTTGCTCTTGAACTGCTTGGCGAAGGCGGCCGGGATCTTGACGTTGGGATGGCGGTCGCTACCGCCGGCCTCGATCAGCAGCACGTCGACACTTGGGTCCTCGCTGAGCCTGGCGGCGAGCACGCAGCCTGCCGAGCCGGCGCCGACGATCACGTAGTCAGGCATCGGGCAGATCCTCGATCCGGTCGGAGACGACGACCTCGGTCTCCCCGGCCAGCAGCTTGTGGACGGGGCATTTCGCGGCGACCGCGAGCAGCCGCTGCCGCTGCTCGTCGCTCAGCCCGGCCGGCAGGCGCAGCGTCACCGCGAAGGAGAGGGGCGTGAAGTCCTTGTACTCGACGTCGACGTCGACCTCGACTGCGCCAACGTCCCAACCCTTGCGCGCTGCGTACATCTCCATCGTCACCGCGGTGCAGCCTGCGAGGCTGGCGGCTGCAAGGCGGGTGGGGGAGGGGCCCGCGTCGGTCCCCCCGTCGACGAAGACGGGCTCGTCGACGACGATCGTGTGGCCGCCCTCGATCTCGATGTCGTGGACGTAGCCGCCCCGGCGGCGGGCGACGACCTTCATCGCTACGCCTTTCGCCGACCCTCGAACAGGGCCGGGTCGTCGACGTCGGCGAAGCGGGCCATCGCGTAGGCGAGGTCGGAGGCCCGGTTGACGAAGTGAATCACCGTCTCGCCGGCCAGCTCGCCGCTCTCGTTGAGGGCGCTGATGCGGCGCTCGGCGCGGCGGATCGTGGTGCGGGCGACGTCGAGCTGGGCGGAGAGCTGGGTGCCCCCCGGGATCACGAACTGCGGCGGCAGCTCGACCCGGTCCATGTAGCGGTCGATCGCCTCCTCCAGCTCGGCGACCATCGCCTCGGTGGTGCGGCTTACCCCGTCTTCGAGCCGCTCGGCGGCTTCCGGCACCGTCGCCAGCTCGGCGCCGGCGACGAAGATGTCGTCCTGGAGGCGGAGCAGATCGGCGGCCAGCTCGGCCTGGTCGGGGCCGCAGAGCGCGCGGGCGACGCCGAGCTGGGAGCAGGCTTCGTCGAGCGCCCCGTAGGCCTCGGTGCGGCCGTGGTGCTTGGGCACCCGGCCCCCGTACCAGAGGGAGGTGGTTCCGTCGTCGCCTTTGCGCGTGTAGATCTTCGTCAAACCGGGTTGAACACTAGCCCGGTGAGGACCTTTGGAAAGAAGTAGGTGGACTTCGGGGGCATGTTCTCGTCGCTTTCGCAGATCGCCTTGACCTGGTCGACGGGGATCGGGCGGAGGATGAAGGCGACGTCGTAGGTGCCGGCCTCGAGCAGGGCCAGCGAGTCCTCGACGCTCTTCGAGTAGCCGAGCCCGCGCTTGGCGAGGATGTCGTCTTCGCTGAGGCTGGCGATCCCCTTGAGCACGAGCGTCTCGAGGATCGCCGCGTCGAGCCGGCGGTAGGCCTCGGGCTTGCCGGCGAGCTGCTGGTCGAGTGCGGCGATCGCACTGTCCTTGAGCCTCAGGCGGAAGCCCTTCTTGTGGAAGGAGTCGTAGAGGCCGAAGACGCCGATGCCCTCTTCGCCGAGCGGATCCAGCTCCTCGACCGGCACCTCGGTCGCCTCGAACAGCTCGCGCAGACCCTCACCGAGGTGGCGCTGGCGCTCGGGGTCGTCGCCGAGACCGGAGAGCAGTCGGTGGGTGGGGAAGACGGTGAGGCCAGGATCGTCGAGCCCGGTCAGCGCCATCAGGGTGAAGTTGTGATCGCCCTCGCCCCCGACCTCGTCGCGGTAGGCGATCGCCGTCTCGTAACGGTGATGGCCGTCGGCGATCAGCAGTTGGGCGCCGGCGAGCAGCTCGGTGACCTCGCCGAGGATCTCCGGGGTGGCGACCCGCCAGACCCTGGTGATGGTGCCGCCTTCGTCGGTCGCCTCGCCCCAGGGATCTTCCGCCGCCACCGCCGGGGCGACCAGCGGCCACGGGTCCTCGGTGCTGAGCGAGAAGATCGGCGAGAGGTTGTGGTGGGTCGCGCGGGTGAGGTCGAGGCGGTCCTTCTTCGGGCCGGGCAGGGTGCGCTCGTGAGGCAGGACCTGGCCGGAGGAGAAGTCCTCGACGCGGACCCGGGCGAGGATGCCGTGGCGGGTTCGCGGCGTGCCGTCGGGACCGGTGTAGTCCTGGGTCATCGCCCAGATCGCCGGCTCGGCGTCGGCGACGAGCGCGCCTGCCCGCCGCCACTCCTCCATCGTCCGCGCGGCCCGCTCGTAGGGGTCGTCGTCGGTCTGCTGCGGCCCGGTCTCGCCGTAGGGTTTGGGCAGGTCGATCGCGACGGCGTTATAAGGGGAACGTGCCAGCAGCTCGGCGCGCATCTCGGCGTCGATCACGTCATATGGGGGCGCGGCCACATCTTGGAGAGACCCGACCACCCCAAGGTCGTAGTGGGTCGCATGGATGGGGCGCACGTCGGCCATCGAGGGCGGAACCTAACGGTTTCGGGCGTCCGCCGCATCTGGGAACATACGTTCGTATCGAGATGGCCTATCCGGCGTACGTCAGGGAGAAAGCAAGAGAGCTTCGACGAGAGAAGAAGCTGACGATCGACGAGCTCGCGGAGCGACTGGCGATTCCCCGCACGACCGTCTTTGGCTGGGTGCGCGACTTGGAGATCCCGAGGAAGCCCAACACGAGCTGGCCAACTGCCGCGCAGAAGAAGGGCACGGCGACGATGCAGGCCAGGTACCGGGTCAAACGAGAACTCGCCTATAAGGAAGGCCGGGACGAATTCCCGATTCTCTGCGCACAGCCCACCTTCCGCGACTTTGTCTGCATGTACATCGGCGAGGGCTACAAGCGCAATCGCAACGTCGTCTCGATCGGGAACTCCGATCCGACGGTGGTCGTACTTGGCGCTGGATGGATTCGCCGCCTCTCCGATCATCCGGTGACGTATTCGTTCCAGCATCACGCCGATCAAGACCCCAAGAAACTCTGCACGTTTTGGGGCGACCTCCTGAATGTCGAACCATCGAGCATCAAGTTCCAGCGCAAGTCGAACAGCGGCAGGCTGTCCGGCAGGACGTGGCGGTCGAGATATGGCGTGCTTCAGGTCCGCGTAGACGACACCTATCTTCGTGCCCGCCTCGATGCATGGATGGATTGCATCCGCTTCGAGTGGGCGTAGAATCCCCTTAACGGGGCGTAGCGAAGCCTGGTCATCGCGCCTGCTTTGGGGGTAGGAGACCGCTGGTTCAAATCCAGCCGCCCCGATCGGAGCAGCTACCCCGATTTACCCAGACAGATCTCTGGACGCTTATCCGGCTCACGAAATGCCTGGAAATGCCGATAAGCGCTGCGATGGAGGGGCAACATGGCAGTCCACGGCGCCGGGAACGGGTCGTCTTCGAAACCGACCGGCATCTGGTCGTCGGCAACGTGACGCTGCCTCCCGAGGGCTACCAGAGCCGGTTTTCGGACGCTGTCAATCGGGCCGACGTCGCCTTCATCCCGTTGCTCGAGGTCGAGATCACGCCGCTCGCCGGCGGCGAGGCCGTGCGGCGCCCATTCATCGTCTTGGCCAAGGAGCACATCAGGCTCGCCTACCCGGTGGACGAGGCCTGAGCTCTCAGCGGGCTTCGGCGCGGCGCCTGCCGCCACCGGCGAAGGCGCCGATGTCGATCAGGAAGGCGAGGACGACGATGAACCACTCGAAGCCGGTGACCCCGTTCGACGAGAGCCCCCACATCGCCGCGTAGGCGAGGGTGGTCCAGGGCAGCAGGAAGAAGCCGAGCAGGGGGAGGACCCAGCTGTCGAAGGCGCGGCTGAGCAGGTCGCTGAACAAGAAGAGCAGGAACAGCGCCAGGCGCGGTGAGATCAGCGCGAAGAGTAGGACGAGGCAGCCGATGCCTGAACGCTACCGTGTGTCGATGCTGTTCAACAGCAAGAAGGCGCGGGTGCCAGCCCCCGAGGATGCCCTGGCGGGGCGCAGTGAGCCCGCCTTCGATGTGCCCGAGCGGCACGCGGTGCTCGACGCGCCGCTGAAGCCGCCGTTCCCAGACGGGATCGAGGCCGCCTACTTCGCGCTCGGCTGCTTCTGGGGGGCGGAGCGGCTGTTCTGGGTGCTCGACGGCGTCTACACGACGGCGGCCGGCTACATGAATGGGACCACGCCGAACCCGACCTACGAGGAGGTCTGCTCGGGTCAGACCGGCCACGCCGAGGCGGTCCTGGTCGCCTTCGATCCGCAACGGATCTCCTACGCCGACCTGCTCAAGGTCTTCTTCGAGGAGCACGACCCGACCCAGGGGATGCGTCAGGGCAACGACGTCGGCACCCAGTACCGCTCCGGCATCTACTTCGCCAACGACTCGCAGAAAGCGACGGCTGAGATGGCGCTGCAGGCATACGACGAGGCGCTGCGCGCCGCCGGCCACGAGCCGATCACGACCGAGGTCGAGCCCGCCGGCCCGTTCTACTACGCCGAGGACTACCACCAGCAGTACCTGCACAAGGTGCCGAACGGCTACTGCGGGCTCGCCGGCACGGGCGTCTCCTGCCGCATCCCGGCCGCCGCGACCGAGTAGCCACCGCGCCCGGCGCGCCGAATAGCATCCTGCGCCGGTGACCCCCTCCTTCGGCTCCTACATCGGCGGCTGCCTGGCGACGATCGGCATCGTCTCGGCGCTCGGCCTCGGCGGCTACTGGCTGCGGCGCTGGATCGTGCCCGAGTTCTCCGGGGCGCTGGCCCGGCTGGGGGACGCGACGCTTGCCGTTGGCCTGCTGGTCGTATCGCTCGAGCTGCTCGGCACGCTCAGCATCCTGCGCCTTGGCTGGATCGTCGTCGTCTGCATCGGCATCGGCCTCGGCGCCGCCTGGCTCGGCCGGCGCATGGCGCCGCGGGTCACTGGCGAAATCGCGGCACCGCGGGTGCAGACGGTCGCCCTCCTGATCGCGCTCGGCGTCGCCTCCTTCACCGTCGCCGAGTGGACCTTCCCCTCGCAGCTCAGCCTCGACTACGGCATGTTCGGCGGCGACACCACCTGGTACCACATGCCCTTCGCCGCCCGGATCGCGCAGGAAGCGTCGACGGTCCACCTGCACTACACCGACCCGCTGCGCCTCGTCGCCTGGTTCTACCCGCAGAGCTCGGAATTGATCCACGCCGCCGGGATCGTCGTCTTCAAGACCGACTGGCTCTCGCCGCTGATCAACCTGATCTGGCTCGCGATCGCCCTGCTCGCCGCCTGGTGCGTCGGCCGCCCGTACAAGGTCGGGCCGGCGACGCTGGTCGCCGGGGCGATCGTGCTCGACGCCGGGGTGATGATCGAAACCCAGCCGGGGGAGGGGCGCAACGACATCATGGGGCTCGCCTTCCTGATCGCCTTTGCCGCCTTCCTGATCAACGGGCACCAGCGGCGGGCGCCGAAGGAGGGCGCGGTCCAGGACGCGCCCGAGCAGGACGCGCCCCTACTCGACAAGGGCCCGCTGATCCTCGCCGGTGTAGCCGCCGGGCTGGCCGCCTCGGTCAAGCTCACCTTCCTCGTCCCGGTCGTCGCGATCTGGCTCGGGGTCGCCGTCTTCAGTGGCCGGGGACGGCGCCTGACGACGGCCTGGGTGCTCGGGCTCACCACCTTCCTGGTCGGCGGCTACTGGTACGTGCGGGCGATGATCAAGACCGGCGGCAACCCGATCCCGTCCTTCAGCTTCGGCCCGCTCCACCTCCCCAAGCCCGACCAGATGCCACTCGACCCGCGCCCGCGCTTCGCCGTCTCCCACTACCTGACCGACCCGACCATCTACCGACGCTGGTTCTTCCCCCAGCTCGACAATGCCTTCGGCCCGCTCTGGCCGCTGATCCTGATCGTCGCCGTCGCCGCCGTCGTCTTCATCGCGGTGCGCTCGCGCAACCGGATCCTGCGGGTGATCGCGGCCGCGGCGCTGCTGACCGCGGCCGTCTACCTCTTCACCCCGCTGACCGCGGCGGGGCAGGAGGGCTCGCCGACCGGCTTCTTCACCAACACCCGCTATCTCGCCCCGGGACTGGTGCTGGCGATGGTCCTCCTGCCGATCGCCCGTCCGCTGCGCGCACCCGATTCGCGGGCCCGAATGACGCTGTACTTCTTGGTCGCGGTCTACGCGATCACGGTGCTGACCACGCCGCGCTGGTACCCGGGCTACATCGTCGGCACCGTCTTCCTCACCCTGGCGCTGGTCTGGGCGCCGTCGGCGCTGGCCCTGCTTCGCGGGCGCCGGGCGGTCAGCCGCGCCTACGTCGCGGTCGCCGCCGGGGGAGTGTTGCTGCTCGCCGTCGTGCTCGGCCGGGCGCAGGAGGTCCAGTACCACAACCAGCACTACACGCGTGTCACCCCGTTCCTGCAGGACGGCGGCCCGCGCAAGGCCTACACCTTCGCCCGCGAACGACACGGGGCGAGGATCGGGATCGCCGGCTCGGGTGAGATCTTCTTCGGCCAGTACGGCTTCTACGGCGCCAACCTCGACAACTACGTCCAGTACATCGGCGTCAAAGGGCCGGACGGGGCCTACCGCCTGGCGACCACCTGTCATCGCTTCCGCCAGGCGATCAACGAAGGCAACTACGACTTCCTGATCACCAGCAAGGCGACCCAGGACTCTCCCGAGGCCGAATACTGGTATCCGGTCTACGCCTGGCTGAAAACCGACCCCGCGCTGGAACTCGTGATCGAAGAGCCGGAAATCACCCCGCAGCCCGACTACGTCTTCAAGGTCAAGGGCAAGCTCGACACCAGCTGCGCCGACGTCGGCCACAAGGGCTGACGGGCGTCTCTCAGGTCGCCGTCAGGGCGTGCTCGCGGACCAGCGCCGCCGAGCGCTCTGGTTGCTCCCACCAGAACATATGGCCGACGTTCTCCATCAGGTGCGGCTCGACCGCGAGCGACGCCGCGATCTGAATCCCGTTGTTGACCCCGAGCAACCGGTCCGGGTGCTGGTGTCGTGGGCGGCGCAGGCCTGCATCTGCTGGAAGATCACGTCTCTCGGTGCCTGCAGGGCGACCGCCATCTCCTGGAATGCCGCGTAGCGACTCTTCTCGGCACGGAAGCCGGGCGAGAGGTTGATCTCCCACATTGCCCGCAAGACCTGCGCACGGTCACCCGAGGCCATCGCCGCGCCGAGCATCCGCAGGTCATCCTCGGCCATCAGCGAGCTCTCCGGTCCCCCGCAGTAGGTTGCGCCGAGGGTCAGGCTGCGGATCCGCTCGGGATGGGCGAGCGCCAGCTCCTGGGCGATCATCCCGCCCATCGAGATCCCGACGACGTGAGCGCGCTCGATCTCGAGCGCGTCGAGCAGCGCGGCGACGTCGCCGGCCAGGTCGGCGATCGAGAAGGGCAGCTGTGCCTGCCCCGACAGGCCCATCCCGCGATTGTCGAAGACGATGCACTCGAAGCTCTGCTCGAGCGGCGCGAGGAAGGCGCGGCCCCAGGCCATGTGGGTGGCACTCATCCCCTGGATCAGCAGCAGCGGCTCGCCGCTCCCGGAGCGCTCGAAGTAAAGCTCGGTTCCCCCGGCGTCCACGCTCGGCATAGAAACCCGATCCTACGGAACTGGCAGCTATAGCCGTAACCTAAGCGGACCCGCCCCCGTAGCTCAGTGGACAGAGCGGCTGCCTTCTAAGCAGCGGGTCGCAGGTTCGAATCCTGCCGGGGGTATTTGGGCGCTGCAACGGCCAAGCCGGCCTTAAGCGCGTCAAGGGCCGAGGTGGGCCGTGATCGCGTCCGCGACCAAGTTTGGACGTTGCTGCGGCAGGAGGTGGCCGCCGTCGACTTCGATCAGGCTTGCGTTTGGCAGGTCCCTGGCCAGCTTGTGGGCGTGCGAGAGAGGACAGATGCGGTCGCGGGTGCCGGCGACGATCGTCGCGGGGACGCTGAGGGATGGAAGGCGGTGGGCCAGCGCCGGCATCTCGTCGACGAAAGCGCGCTGCTCGGCATAAAAGCTTCGCCAGACGTCGGCACCGCGCCATTCCGCGGCGATCCTCTCCAGGCGGTCGGCTTCCAGGGCCGGCGTCGCTGCGTGGGCCAGCCGTCGGAGCGGCGGCAGCGTGAGGCCCAATCCGGCGGCCCAGAAGCCGAGGCGGGTCACGGGCGGACCGATGAGGCGGTTGGCAAAAGCACGGTCGAGGCGGCTGGGCGAGACGGTGGGCGCCATTGGCCCGACGAGCACCAAGGCATAGAGCCGCTGCGGGAACTCGAGCGCCGCGGCGAGGGCTATTCCGCTTCCCCAGCTATGTCCGACCACCACGGCGCGGTCGACCTGGAGTCGGTCGAGCAGCGCCATCGCCTCCTCGGCGTTGGCTCGGAAGCCGACCGGCCTGCCCCCGGTGCTCCCGTAACCCGGACGGTCGGGCGCGATCACTCGCATCCGCCCTCGCAGCCTCTGGATCACGGGCGACCAGTCGGCACCGGATCCCGGCTGGCCGTGCAGGAGGACGACGGCGGGGCCGCTACCTGTGTCGATCGCCGACAGCGTCATCGGGCGATCCTGCCAGTGCAGCGCCCAGTCGTCCCGGCAAGGCCCAGGCCGGCAGCTGCGGCGCCGGCAGCTGACCCTCTGCGAACATCGCCGCCAGGCCGGTGCGGGCGAAGCCGAGGGGGCTGGGCTCGTAGAGCAGGTAGCGGGGCTGCCAGCGTGGCGAGAACTTGGCGTTGAAGCGGTAGAGGCTCTCGATCTGGAAGTGGGGATTGGCGAGCGCGACGAGCCGGCCCAACGTCCGCTCGAAGAGGTTGCCAGGGTCGCGCAGCAGGCGCGCAAATGCGGCGAAGTTCAGCGAGATCTCCTCGATCCCGCGCTCGCGCAGCATCTCGATCGCGCTGACGACGAGGAACTCGGCCAGCCCATTGACGCTGCCGCGGTCGCGCCGCATCAGCCCCAGCGAGACGGCGGGTCTCCCATAGCAGGGGGCGAAGTGGAGGAAGCCCCGGGCGGTGCCCTCGGCGTCATGGGCGGCAACGACGAAGCTTTCCCGCAGGTGATCGCCGCGGAGGCTGTCGATCGCCATCGAGAAGCCGCGCTCGGGTTCCTCCCCGCGCCAGCGATTCGAGACCTCCTCGAGGCTCAGCAGCTCCTCCTCGGAGAGCTCGCCCATGGTCTGCAGCGAGACGGTGAAGCCGGCCTTCTGGACTCGCGTCACCGCCTGTCGGACCTTGCGGATCGCCCGCCCCTCCAGCGAGAAGGAAGCGAGGTCGACGATCGCCTCGTCGCCGATGTAGAAGGAGCTGAGTCCGGCGTCGATCGCGAGCTCGGCGAACTCCTCGCTGGCGCCGACGACGCCAAGCGCCAGTCCCCGCGCCTCGGCAAATCCGCAAAGCTCGCGGAGGAGGTGCGGCACCGCCTCCGGCGGACCAATGGGATCGCCGGAAACGAGCAAGGTTCCCGCCTCTACCCGATAGCCGACGAAGGCTCGTCGGCTGCGGTCGAAGAAGTGGCGCTTGTCTGCTCTCAGCTTGAAGAAGCTGAGGGTGTCGCTGCCATGGGACTCGACCAGCTCTCGGGCCAGCGGCCTCAGTTCCTCCGGCGGGAGACCAGTAGGCCTCGCGAGCGGCCGGAACAGTTGCCAGGCAATCGTCAAGGCGCCGCCGCCCCAGAGGAGGACGAGTGAGGCGGGCACCCACTCGAAAGGATCGCGGTAGTCGACCGGGCCGGCGGAGAGGGTGAGAATCGCTCCCAGCTCCGCCGCTGCCCGGCCGGGATTGAGTCCCGGGTGCCCCCAGTGGGACGCAGCCATCAGGGTCGCCATGCTGATCGCGAGGACGGAGGCGGCGATCCCGACGCTGCGCAGCAGGGGGCCGCGCCAGCCGAGCTCGGCGGGGAGGACGACGAAGGCGCCGCGCCCCCAGACCAGGACCGCTGCCAAGCTCCAACAGGCGAGCGCCTCCTCCGCGTCGAGCCCCTTCAGCAGGTTGAGCGCCCCGGCGATCAGCAGGGTGGCGAGCGCGAAGCCCCAGGCGCGGCGGCGGCGGCGCATCAGGTAGGCCCCAAGGATCGTCAGCGCGACGCCGGCCGCGAGCGCGAGGGCATGCGCCGCGACCGGGACCTCACGCGGCACCAGTTCCAGCAGCACCTGCATCCGGGGGTGCAAATTCGGGGTCAGGGCGGACATGATGTTGACGATGCCGATCGCGATGGTGCAAGCGCCCGCGAGCGGCGCCAGCCAATGTCCGGGTCGGCGGTTGCGTAGCGGCATCGGTCGGCGGTGTATGCCGGCGCTCCACGCGGCGCTGTCGCGGAGGTGGGGGAAGAGGTCCCGCCAGTCCTTCCAGAGCATCCACAGTCCGACCAGGAGCAGACCGAGCACGGGCAGGTGCGGTAGCGGCCACTCGGCGAAGAGGGTGAGCATGGCGGCGCCGGCGAGGACGATTCCCGCGTGGCACTCGTGCACCCGTACGCCCACCACATACAGGCGTGGGCCCAGGTCATGGCGTTGAACTCGGAGCAAGCGGCAGAACTATGGCTGTTGAACCTAAGGAGGCTCTGAAGGGCGCTATCGCGCGGCGAGAACGCTGCGCTCCTTGGGGTGTGCGCGACTACAGCGGCTCAGGCCGTCCCGGCCACTCGCCTGGGTCGGCGCGGTAGAAGCCCATGGTGGCGACGATCCGCACTTTGCCTGCCTCGCCCTTTGCCTTGAGGCGAGCGAGGTTGTGCGCCTTGACCTGCTTGAAGCGCTCCGAGGTCTCCTCGAGCAGGTCGGCGATCTCGTCCTCGCCCTCCTCGTCGACCTCGATCGCCTGCCAGCCGAGGTGCAGCCTGTCGTCAGACTCCATCGTCTGGCAGCGCAGTGCCGCGAGGCTCTGGGCGACGATCGCCTGGAGGACGCGACCGGCCATCTGCCGGCGACCGTCGCGGGGCATGACCAGCCAGTCTTCCTCGGTCACTTCGGGCAGGGCGGTTGCCCGGTAGAAGTGCTCGGAGGCGCCGCGGCGGGAGCCGCCGATCTCGGTCTTGACGTATTCGATCACCCCGTCTTTGTGGAGCTCGGCGATGTGGTGCGCCGCGGCGGAGGTGCCGATGCCGAGCTCTTTGGCAATTTCGCTTGCGCTGGCGACCCGGACGATGAGGATTGCCAGGCAGTCGAGGCGGATCGGGTGGTTGACGGCGTAGCTGATCGCCAGCTCCACGACTGCCGCCCGCCAGCCTTCGGCGAAGCCCCCCTTTGCCGATGCGGGCTCGCTCGGATGATCCATCTGCTGTTCCTCTCTCGTTTCTTGCTCAGGTCAATTTGAGTATGCGGATGGCTGTATAGCGGAAATGTTCCGTTCTCGCCAGTGGCTACGCTGCGGAGTTACCGAATGCTGGAGAAAAATCCAGCGTTTTGCGGGTAATCCGCTCGGATTAAGGCGAGACGAAGGAGGTGATCGCATGAAGGTTGTCAAGTTGGGGGACGTTTGCCCGATGGTGCAGATCCTCAAGCACGGCTAACAGCTGAGTCGGGGCGGGGCGGTCGGCGCAGGCGCGGCTGCCTCGCCACGATAGGCGCAGCATCACGCGGTGTTTTGCCGTGTTTAAACCGGTGCGATGACTCACCACGAACGCCACACGGATATCGCTCTGGCGGTGCTGGCCGGGGCCTCGATCGCCGGGATCCTCTGGATCGGACGAATCGCCTAGCCGCGTCTGCGCGGGGACGATCTGCCGGTAGATTCTCCGGGCAATGGTCGACCTGATCATCTACGCGATCCCGGCCTTCGTGTTGTTGCTTGCGGTCGAGCTGCTCTCCTTCAGGTACGCGCGCGACGAGGAGCTGGTCGGCTACGAGTCGCGCGACACCCGCACTAGCCTGGCGATGGGCGGCGGCAACGTCGTCATCAACACCGTCTGGAAAGTGGCGGTCGTCGTCATTTACGCCGGGCTCTACGAGCTGACTCCCCTGCGCATGCCGGCCGACGAGTGGTGGACCTACGTGCTGCTCTTCTTCGCCGACGACCTCGCCTACTACTGGTTTCACCGCATCCACCACGAGGTGCGGGTCTTCTGGGCGAGCCACGTCGTCCACCATTCCTCCCAGCACTACAACCTCTCGACCGCGCTGCGGCAGACCTGGACGCCGATGACCGCGCTGCCCTTCTGGGCGCCCCTGGCGCTGCTCGGTTTCGCGCCCTGGATGATTCTCACGCAGCAGGCCGTCAGCCTGATCTACCAGTTCTGGATCCATACCGAGCGGGTGAAGAAGCTGCCGAGGTGGTTCGAGCTCTTCTTCAACACGCCCTCGCACCACCGCGTCCACCACGGCGCCAACGAGATCTACCTCGACCGAAACTACGGCGGCATCCTGATCGTCTGGGACCGGATCTTCGGCACCTTCCAGGGTGAGACCGAGCGACCGCGCTACGGGTTGACCAAGAACATCCGCACGTTCCGCCCGACTCGTGTCGCCTTCCACGAGTTCACCGACCTGGCACGTGACGTGCGGACCGCGAGGGGCTGGCGCGAGCGACTCGGCTATGTCTTCCGCGCCCCCGGCTGGTCGCCCGACGGAAGCGGCGGTGGCACGCGAGGTTAGCTTTGCCGCCAACCGCGAGGAAGGCGCTGTCCAATTCAGGCGTTTGAGGGAATCGCGGCAGGGTAGACAGACCACCATGACTCCAAGTTCAATAGTCGTAATCCTCGTTGGGATCGTGCTCGCGCTGCTAGTCAGCTACATCCTCGGGATCATCGTGATCCTGATCGGACTGGCGATGCTGCTATTTCCGATGTTCGGTGGCACCAGGCGTCGCGTTTAGACGCTTCGGAATCCGCCACAATCGGGCCTGATGGCCCCTTGGAAGTTGCCCTTGATCGCGGCCGCGATCGTGGTCCCGATAGTTGCGGGATTCGCGATCGCCGGCCCCGGTCTGGGGGTTGGGATCGCCGCGCTGGTCGCGTTCGCGATCGTCTTGATCGCGGTGCGGCAGAGTCCGCGAGGCCCGCTCGGCTCGCCTGGCGAGGATGGCCGGCGCCACGTCCTTCTCGTCGCCACCTGTCCCGTGGAGGAGCCGGCCGCCGTGGGGCGAATCGCCGCCGCGGCGACACTCGGCGACGCTGCGGAGGACGCTGATGTACTCGTTCTCTCACCGGCTAGGATCGGCTTTCTCGACCGCTGGGCCTCCGACGTAGAGGACGCGCGCCGAGTTGCCCAGGAGAACCTGGTAGCCACCGTGGCGGCCCTGGCCAAGGCCGGCATCGCGGCTGAGGCACGGGTCGGCGACGAGGACGTCGTACAGGCCGTGGAGGATCAGCTGCAGAGCTTTCCGGCGAACGAGGTGGTGCTGATCAGCGGTGAGGGGGAGGAGAAGGACGATGGTGCCGCGGCGGAGCTGAGGTCCCGGCTGCGGGCCGAGTTCCGTCACGTCTCGCTCGGCGGCGGCTGAGGTTCAGCAGGCGTGCGCGTGGGCGGCGCTGCGCACGACCTGGAAGGCGCCGCCGGGGATCCCCTTGAGCTGGTCGAGGTTCTCGTCGTCCCAGCGGCGGTCGCTCGTGCCGCTGAAATACCAGTTGGAGCCGTTGTCGGCGACGATCATCCCGTAGTGCTTCATCGCTTCGGCGATCGTCTTCGCCACACCGCTGAAGCGCGCGAGGCCGTAACCGGACTTCAGCCGCAGCCGCGTCCCCATGGCCGGCGCGTTCGGGCTGGCGGTGTCGCCGGCGCAGTGTGAGGCGGGATGGACCCAGGCGTTGCGGGTGCTGTCGAAGGTGACCCGGATCGCGTGGTCGATATGCCCGGAGGCGGCCTCGTCGTAGCGGACGAGGCCGGGGAAGATCGGCAGCCCGGCGGCGTCGGCCGAGGTCCATGAGTCGGGACGCAGCGCGGTTGAGCTCAGGTCCCATTTGGCGCCGGAGTCGGCATTCCAGTGCAATCCGCCGCCTCGCTGGGCAAAAGCCCGGTAGAGCTCGTAGAGCATGCAGCTGGCGCGGTCGACGACGAGCACGTGGCGGTCGCCGTCGCTCTGGCGCCCGCCCTCGACCGGGGCGCCGGCTGGGACCGGGAACGGACCCGGGTCGCTCTCGTCGCCGTAGGCGGTGTAGTGGATAGGCAGCTCTGGTTGGCCGGCACCCACGACGGCGTAGGGGAAGCCGTAGCTGCGCGGCGAGCCGAAGTCGGGGTGGAGGTGGTTGCCACCGTGGGAGTCGATGTAGGCGATCGTCGCGGCGGAGTTGGCTGCGACGGGAGCGTGGGAGACGTCCTGGTTCCAGGCGGCCTCGTTGGGCAGCGAGGGTGCGCTGGTGGAGAGCGAAGCCGGGGGGTCGGGGAAGACCTGGCAGCTGCCCAGGTCCGGGTAGGGGCCGAGTGCCTGCGCGGCGGCTGGCCATGCGTAGAGCGCCGTCAGCACGACGGCGAGGAGACCGGCTCGCCTCATCCCGCGGGCGGCGTGCCGTCAGGCAGCTGCAGCTTCTCGACCTCGAGCACGCCGATCTTCAGGCGGTTGATCGCCGCCCGGTCGATCGCCAGGCGACCGACGGTGAGCCGCCCGATCGCGAAGCCGCCGACCGCGGCGGCACCGACGGCCAGCGCCCCGATCGCCGCCGCGCCGCGCATCTGGGCGCCGGTGATGGTCGCCGGACGAGCCTCCGGTCGGAAGAAAGCGATCCCGCGTCGGACTGGCACCCGGCAACCGTAGCGCTCGCCGCTGCGAGCTGACCGCCAGCAAAGGCTGAGCGGTCATGCCCGGGTCTCGGGAACGTCATGGAAAGGCGAGAAGGCGACCAGAGGGAATCGAACCCTCATTGTCGCGACCACAACGCGAAGTTCTACCGTTGAACTATGGCCGCCATGTTGCGCGCCGCAGCATAGCGGTGCTCGCTCAGGAAGCCGCCGACGACCGCGGCGAAGGAGCGGCGCTGCTGGAAGAGGAAGGCATGCGCGCCGGCGAAGACCCTCAGCTGGGCATCCGGGACTTGAGCGGCGATCCGTCGCATGTTTACCGGCGGGGTGACCGGATCCGCGGCACCGGCGGTCGCCAACGTGGGTGCTCCGATCGTCGCCAACTGCCGGTAGTTGCTGTTGCTGCGCAGCCAGGGGTCCTCGGCGGCGACCTGGGCGCGAGTCGTCGCAGCGCGGACGTCGAAGTCATCGGGGATCTCGCCGCTGCGACTGGCGTGGACGAGGCGGTCGAGGAATCGGTGGGCCTCCCCCTGGCGGTGGGGTGGGTAGAGCTCGCGCAGGATGTCGGCGAGCGGCGGATCGGGCTCGCTGTCGATGGCCTGCGCGCGCGGCGTGCCCAGCACGGTATGGCTGCCGCCCGGGTTGGTCGCGGCGAGGATCAGGTGC
Organism: Actinomycetota bacterium; assembly: GCA_047519745.1. GTDB lineage: Bacteria > Actinomycetota > Thermoleophilia > Solirubrobacterales > 70-9 > VRUE01. The sequence goes on from JAPVSJ010000015.1 coordinate 40,273, forward strand.
GAGATGCGGCCCGGATGGCGGATCGTCAGTCGCTGTGCGACGAATCCGCCCATCGACCAGCCCAGCACGCTGGCCCGGGGAAGGTCGATCGCCCTCATCAACCTCGCGGTGTCGTCGGCGAGCGAATCGAACGTGTTGCCGCGCCACGGGCCAGACATCCCGACCCCGGGATAGTCGAAGAGGATCAGCCGGTGGTTGTGGGCCAGCAGTCGCAGCAGCGCCGGATCCCATTCCGACATGGTCGAGCCGGTGCCGGTCAGCATCATCAACGGCGGTCCGTGGCCGCGTTCGTACCAGGCGATCCGCGTGTGGGGGATGGAGGCGACGTGGACTTCGGCCCGAAACGGCGATGCGGAGGCCGGCGCGCATCCGAGCGAGAGGGCTGCGAGGCTCAGGCAGATCCAGAGGCGGCCGTGCACGTCCTCAGCGCAGCTCGTCGAGCGAGCCGACCTCGAGGTCGAACGGCTCGTCGGCTGAGCGCCGGCGCCGGTACGGCGAGACGGTCACGCGGTGGGTCTCGCCGCAGGCGCAGGGGACCTCGATCGGCCGCGTGTCCGGCGCCGGGTCGGTGTCGACCTTGAGGCGCCGCAGCGTGCCGGTCGACTTGCAGCCGAACGAGATGACCCAACCGAAGTCGCGGGGTTCCTTGTCTTTCTTCGAGCGGCGAGGTTGCGGCATCCCAGATCGTGGCCAGGCTAGGCGAAGGGCCGGTCGGGTCTGCGGTCGGCCCGACCGTGGCCCCTGCGCTTCCCCCGTCGCCCCTGCCCGCGGATGGCCGCTTCGACGCCGATCCAGACGAGCATGACCAGGGTCGCGAGCAGGGCGATGAAGCCGACGACTCCGACTCCGGCGGCGAGCTGGAAGGCCAGCAGGGCGAGGGCGAGAGCGATGAGCAGATCGGCGAGCAGCGCCCGGCGGGCGGCCGCTCCGGGCGAGATGTCGCGCGGCAGGCTCACCATCTTTCTCCCGCCCGCAGGTAGACGGCGAAGAAGTCGCGTTCGTCGGGAGTCAGGTACCGATCGGCGGGCCGGAACATTTCCGGCAGCAGGTTGCTCGGGTCCCCGGCACCGGGGTGGCGATAGCTGATGAAGCTCGTCCAGTCTTCGTTGATGTCGAGCTCGAGGGCGCGAACGGCACCAGCGCGCTGGAGGATCTTCGCCAGCGATTCGACCGTCTGGAAGTTGGCCGCGGCGTAGAGCAGGTTGCCGTGGCTGTCGACGCCTATCCCCGAGCGCCAGACGCGCACCGCGTTGTTGACCGTTTCTCCCCATTCGGGCCCGTCGCTGAGGTTGGGGTTGAGCCGGCCTTCGTAGATGATCGCCGGCAGGTTCTGCTTCGCGAACCAGATGTTCGCCGGCGCACCGGGGCCTTGGTGCCAGCGAACGATGTCGACCCGCCCGTCGCGGTACTCGACGACGGTGGCGATCCCGTTCACCATCGATTCTCTGACCTTGCCGCGGTAGATCAGGCCGGCATTGGAGGTTTCCAGCGGAAAGCCACCGTTGAACGTTGCGACGACGCGCTTGCGCATCTTGGCCGGCACCTCGGCGGGCCCGCGATGGGACAGTGGCGGCGGTGGCTCGGCGAGGCCGGGGAGGTAGGCGAGCCGGGTCCGAGAGGAGTCGATCCAGGCGACCCCGGCGACGAACTGTGGGTATTCGGGATCGCTGCGAAAGGTGGTCAGCAGGACCGGCGGGCGCGGTCCGGCGTGGGCCGCCGCCTTCTTCCAGACGCCCTCGCCAGGCAGCGCCGGCCGGATCAGCGGCTTCACGTTAGGCGGCCGGTAGCCGGCGCCTTCGGCTTGGCCTTCTGCGCCCGCCGTCGCCACGCCGACTGCGGGCAGGGAGCGGAGCGGCGGTCCGCCCTTTTCGGGCGCGTTCAAGGTGTAGTACCAGTTCTCGATCTGGGAGACGAGGGCGTTGCCGCCGTGCTGTCGCATCCACTCGACGCTGGAGACGCCAAGACCGACGTTGTGCTTTTCGCCCATCGCGCTGACGTACGAGATCCCGGCGGGGATCAGGCAGGCGATCGAGGCGAGGAGGAGGATCCGCCGCGCCCTGCGCCATAGCGGGATCGGCACATAGCGGCGCTCGGATCGAGCCCGGGGCATGGGCGAAGCGTGGCTGAGATAGATGAAGCCCAGATGAGAGCGCCGTTGAGTGCAATGACTCTCATCTGCGGTTAAGCGCGGTACCCAACACTGCCGCGCCATGAATGAGATCGCAGCGCCGCCGCTGGCCGGAATCCCCCGCAACGACAGTCCCTCGCTGGGCCGTCAAATGCTCAACAAGGTCCCGGAGATCACCCTCTATTTCTGGGTGATCAAGATCCTCTGCACGACGGTCGGCGAGACCGCGGCGGATCTGCTGAACGAAAACCTCGGTCTCGGCCTCACCAACACGACCTACATCATGGCCGCGGCGTTGATCGCCGTCCTGGTCTTCCAGTTCAGGTTGAGGAAATACGTGCCTGGAATCTACTGGCTCGCGGTCGTCCTGATCAGCGTCGTCGGCACGCTCTTCAGCGACAACCTGGTCGACAACCTCGGCGTCGAACTGCAGACGACGACGATCGCCTTCAGCATCATTCTCGCCTGCGTTTTCGGCGCCTGGTACTGGAGCGAGCGGACTCTCTCGGTTCACACCATCGTCACCACCGGTCGCGAGGCCTTCTACTGGCTGGCAATCCTCTTCACCTTCGCCCTCGGGACCTCGGCCGGCGACCTGGTGGCGGAGAAGCTCGAACTCGGCTACCTGCCCTCGGTGGGGATATTCGCCGGGGCGATCGCGATCGTCACCATCGCCCACTTCCGCTTCAAGCTGAACGCGATCCTCGCCTTCTGGATCGCCTACATCCTCACCCGCCCGCTCGGCGCTTCGATCGGTGACTTCCTCTCCCAGCCGGTCGAAGAAACCGGCCTCGGCCTGGGGACGATCCTGACCAGCGTCATCTTCCTGACCACGATCCTCGCTCTGGTCGTCTACCTGACGATCTCCAAGCGCGACCTGATCGCGGTCTCCGGCGAGGAGGCCCGACTGGCCGCCACGCCGGGTCCGGCCGGAGTGGGGCCGGGGGGCGAGCCCAGCGTCCTCGTCGTCACCAACAAGACCGAGGCGACGCCTGCCCTTGTCGCCGCGATGCGCGAACGGGCGGCCGCCGGCCCGGCAAAGTTCTTCCTGCTCGTCCCGAACCCCGACCACCTCCCGTTCGACCGCGTCGGCACTGACACCGCCGATGGCGAGAAGCTGCTGGCGCGCACCTTGCCACGCCTTCAGGAGGAGTCGGGGGCGGAGGTCGCGGGTCGGGTCGCAGGCAGTCCGAACGCCTACGACGACATCGTCGCGGCGCTGAACGGCGGCGACTACCGCGAGATCATTCTGGAGACGATCCCGAGCCATGTCTCGCACTGGCTGCACGTGGATCTTCCCGAACGCGTCGCGGGGCTCGGGTACCCGGTCAAGACGGTGACGGCCACCCACTGACCGGCTGCCGCGCGCAGCGACGCGGGGGAGCTGTTAGGGTGCCCTAAGCTCCATCCATACCCCCTGCTGAAGAGAGCCGCTTTGTCGTTCGCCCAGACCGCAGCACTCGGAGCCCTGGCGGGCTTCACCATCTACCTCGGCCTTCCGTTCGGTCGCCTGCAGCTGCTCGGCAACCGTGCCCGGGTGGCGCTCGCGATGTTCGCGGTCGGGGTGCTCGCCTTCATCTTCGTCGACGTCATGGAGCACGCCTTCGGAATCGTCGAGGCAGCGGTCGAAGGCTTCAAAGACGAAAGCGTCAGCCTCGGCCATGCCGTAGGCCTGGCGGCGCTGCTGGGAGGCGGCTTCGGCGTCGGTCTCGCCGGCCTGGCGATGACCGAGCGCCGCCTGCGCTCGCTGCGACCGCTGCCGCCGATCGCGGGCGGCGCCGTCGATGTGCTGAGCGCCGAGGACCTTCTCCGCGACGAAGCCGCCGTCCGGGTCAGGGCCCTGCGTACGGGGATGACGATCGCGGTTGCGATCGGCCTGCACAACTTCGCCGAGGGTCTCGCGATAGGGGTATCGGCGAGCGCCGGGGACATCAGCCTCGCCACCGTGCTGATCGTCGGCTTCGCGCTCCACAACGCCACCGAGGGTTTCGGCATCGTCGGGCCCCTCGGTGACGTCCGTCCCTCCTGGAAATGGCTCGGCCTGGTCGGGCTGATCGGCGGCGCACCGACCTTCCTCGGCTCGATGCTCGGCTACAGCGTCACCTCCCAGCCGCTCGAGCTCGTCTTCTACGCGGTCTCCGGGGGCGCGATCCTCTACGTGATCGGCGAGGTCTGGAACGGGATGCGTCGCCACGGGCATCGCGAGCTGGGCCTCTGGCTGCTCTCCATCGGTTTCTTCGTCGGTGTGGTGACCGACCTCGTGGTCGCCTACGGCGGCGGCTGAACGGGCTCCCCCTCCCGGGCCGCCTCGACTCTCATCTGGCCTTCATCTTCTCTGGGATCGTTTGCCGGGATGAACGTTCTGGTCGTCGAGGACGAGGTGAAGATGGCGGCGTTGATCCGCCGTGGGCTCAGCGAGCAGGGCCTCACCGTCGACGTCGCCGCGGCAGGGGAGGACGCGCTGGGAATGGCACGCTCGTCCAGCTACGACGCGATCGTGCTCGACGTGATCCTCCCCGGCATCGACGGCTTCGAGACCTGCCGGCGGCTTCGTCAGGAGGGGATCTGGTCGCCGGTCCTGATGCTGACGGCTCGCGGGGCGCTCGAGGACCGCATCTCCGGGCTCGACGGCGGCGCCGACGACTACCTGACCAAGCCGTTTTCCTTTGCCGAGCTGCTGGCCCGCCTGCGGGCCCTGGTCCGCCGCGGTCAGAGCGAGCGGCCGTCGATCGTCGAGGTCGGGGACCTGCGGCTCGATCCGGCGACCCGCCAGGTCTGGCGCGGCGATGTCGAGGTCGAGCTCTCGGCCAAGGAGTTCGCCCTGCTCGAAACCTTCATGCGCAGGCCGGGCCACGTGCTCAGCCGCATGCAGTTGCTCGACCAGGCATGGGAGTACGACTTCGAGCATCGCTCGAACGTGATCGACGTCTACGTCCGCTATCTCCGCCGCAAGATCGACGTCCCGTTCAGGGTCAAGTCGATCGAGACCGTTCGCGGCGCCGGCTACCGGCTGAGGAAGGACGGCGGGCGCTGAGTCGCGTATCGATCCGCCTGCGGGTCACGCTCGTCTTCGTCGGGGTGATGGCGCTGGTCCTGGGCGCCACCGGCACCTTCGTCTACCTGCGCTTCTCCAACGAGCTCGACGCCACGATCAATGCGGGCCTGCGATCGCGGGCAAGCGACGTCGCGGCGCTGATCCGGGAGGCCGACTCCGGCCTGCGCGAGGGGCACCAGAACCTCGTCGGCCGGACCGAGAGCTTCGCCGAGGTGCTCGACGCTGCGGGACGGGTCTCCGATTCGTCCTCGGCGGTTGGGCGGCACGTTTTGCTTACCCCCGCCGAGTTGAAGCGAGCGCTTCGCGAGCCGATTCTTCTCAATCGCGGTCCCCTTCCAGGCCTGAAGGACGAGTCTCGCCTGCTCGCGGTCCCGGTCAGAGCGAAGGGGCAGGAGCAGGTCGTGGTCGTCGGCACCTCGACCGAAGCGCGCGGCGAGTCGCTCACCGACCTCGCGCAGCTGTTGCTGATCGGCGGTCCGGTTGCCCTTCTGCTGGCCTCCCTTGCCGCCTACGGGGTGGCCGCGGCGGCGCTCAAGCCGGTCGAGGCGATGAGGTCGCGGGCGGCCGAGATCTCCACCGCCGAGCCCGACCAGCGCCTTCCCGTCCCGCCTACGCACGATGAGGTCGCGCGCCTCGGCACCACGCTGAACGAGATGCTCGAGCGCCTCGGCGAGGCGCTGGCCCACGAGCGGGCGTTCGTCGCGGACGCCAGCCACGAGCTGCGCACGCCGCTGGCGATCCTGCGCACGGAGCTCGAGCTGGCGCTCGCGGAGGGACGCTCTCCCGAGGAGCTGCGCGCGGCATTGGCGTCGGCCGCCGAGGAGACCGACCGCCTCACCCAGCTCTCCGAGGATCTGCTCACGATCGCCCAGACCGAGCGCGGCAAGCTGCCCTTGCAGTTGGCTCGCCTGGACCTGGCGGAAGCCCTCGACGGCGTCGAGCGCAGGTTCGCCCGCCGGGCAGAGGAGCGGGGACGGAGGATCGAGGTGGTTGCCCCGAGTTCGCTCGTGCTCGCCGCCGATCGCCTGCGCCTCGACCAGGCGATCGGCAGCATGGTCGACAACGCCCTCCGCTACGGCGCCGGCACCATCGACCTCGTTGCGGGGGGCGAGAACGGTTCGGTGGAGATCCACGTCCGCGATCGAGGGGACGGGTTTCCGTCGGACTTCCTCGCGCGTGCCTTCGAGCGTTTCAGCCGCGCCTCGTCGAGTGCTCGCGACGGGGGCAGCGGCCTCGGGCTGGCGATCGTCCAGACCGTTGCGCGGGCGCATGGCGGCGAGGCGCATGCGGCGAACCGCGAGGGGGGAGGGGCCGACGTCTGGCTGAGCTTGCCGGTACGGCCCATCTCATCTGTGGTTTAGGCCTGGCAGCGGATGGAGGGAACGCTCTCGATCCACAGCATCGTCACCGAGCGCCACGAGGTCTTCTACTGGGCCGCGGTGCTCGCGACCTTCGCCCTCGGCACCGTCGCCGGGGACCTCACGGCGGTCACCTTCGGCCCGCTCGGAGCCTCCTTCGCCGACCGGCTGGCGGTGTCCTCGAAACGGGGCGGCCTCGCGATCGGCACCGGCCTGGTCAGCTTCGTCCTCGGCGACGATCGCCATGTTCGTGGCCTTTCTGACCTCGACCGGCGTGGACACTCCGGCGGATCAGAAAGTGCGGGGCGCTCGTAGGGCACCCTCGACCCATGGCGTCGTCCCGCCGATGCCCCCGGAGGAGGCTCGCGAGTCGGCCTGACGGGGCGTCTCTCTACCTTCGCTAGGAGGTCGAGTTGCCGCGACCGAGCTTGACTCGCCGATGACCTCGGAGTCGCGGCGTTCGTGGAGCGCCCGGTTGGGTGGGGTGCTCGACTCGAGTAGGCGGCGGCCATGTGGTGGCGTCGCAACACGAAAGGACGGGGCGCATCAGGGCCGAGCCCGTGCTGCGTTCATGGCTCTCGGGCGCCACGCCGAAAGGGCAGCGCGGGCGTGAAGCGGCAGCGAGTCGTCTCAGTGTGGGTGACGGCATAGCGCGCGCCGCGCTCCCTGCAACGTTCTCGGTCGCCTGAGTAATGTTCAGGCGGACGCGGTGGGCCGCCGTTCGCCTTTCTCCAGATCGTATTCTTGGAAGGGGACTGAAACGGCGATGCACAGCGTGATGTGAAGCAGTAGGGGCCTGGCAACACGTGGGTCGAGGACGAGCCGGCCTCGGAAGCGGGGGTTGTAGCGGGCACGGGAGACGGTCACGATCCTCAGCTGATCGCGACGGAGATGGTTGCTCAGCACGTCCTCGTCTTCGTACTCCTCGGCAACCACCTTGCACAACCGCGACCGGCCCGCCTCGACCGTGAGGGTCTCGTCCATGTCCTGGCCCAGGAAGTCCGGCGACATCCATACCCAGCAGTCCGGCAGGGATGGTTTTACGGGTCGATTGCCGACGTAGTCCTTGCCCTCGAGCCGGGTTCGGGCGACATTCGCCAGGCCCCTGGTGTCGACCGGCGGCGATCCGCTCGTGTCGCACACTCCTTCGCGGCCGTCGCAGACGCGCACCGCGTGTGGAGAGCTGTCGGTGACTTCTGTGCAGCTCTTGTTGAATCTCCGCCACGTCTCCGTGGTTTTGACTCTCCTCGGAATCTGACCCCCCGCTCCCTCCGATTGGCTGGGGTGACCCGGATGGGCATCCATGTTGTAGAGGATCGTTCTTACGTTCCAGGGGAGGATGAGCGAGACACGCTCCGGGTTGTCGCGGATCAGCTTCCGTCGCCTCTTCAGTCCTTCGATATAGGCGGTGATGCCGGCGTCGTCGTGATGAAGACCAGCTGCAAGCTGCTGGATGACGGCGTCGTCGAGAAGGACCGTCGGGACCTCGTTGCGGAGGATGAAGAGGATCCCGCGGCGTGCCTCGGTGCGGGCGAGGAGGTCGTCGAGGCACCGTTGGAAGAGCGAGGCCGACAGGGCGCCGTCGCTGTCGACCGCCATCCTCTCGGTAGCGTTGAGCCGGCCGAAGGCCTCCCCCGTGCCCGTGGCCGCCGCGGAGCCGTCCGCCGCGCGAGGGATGGCCGGCAGCTTCATTCCCGGGTCGAGCCAGCTCTCCTGACGGTCCACGGCCAGTCTCGATGCCGCCTCGTTGGCGAGCGTGTCGATCAGGCGGCCCATCTCCGGGAGCCAGAAGGACCGCTGCTGCTCCTCTTCGTCGTCGCGAGACCTGCCACCGAGGAAGTGGCCGAGGCCGCCGATGGCGAACATGTTGATCCCGTCCGGCGGCCCGGAATCGAGGACACTCTTTGGCCTGACGATCGGATCGTTGCCGCCAACGATGAAGAGCATCCGGCGGCGGAAGGAGGCGAGGCGCGTCTGAAAGCTCCCCCGGTACTCCTGCTGGAAGACCTCGTAGAAGGTGCTCTTGAGGAAGAGGAAGAGATCGAACTCGATTCCGGAGACCCGCCTCGGGTTCAGCCTGGTGCCGCCTTCGGCCCTATAGCGGCCGCTCAGCATCGCGTCGTCGAGCTCATAGCGAAGGGAATGCAGAACCGTTTGCCACTCTTCGGGGTCGGCGAACGCGGTGGGCGCAAGTTCTTTTAACGCGCCACCGGAGAGAAGGGTCGAGCACGAGGCGATCAGGAACGGCCATGACATGAAAACCGACTGCGCCGTGAAGCCACCGAGGCTGTAGCCAATCACGTGAATGTCAGGCTCGGCGTCGTCCTCGCCGAGCTCACCGTCGAGTCGTTCCTGCAGGTTGAGAAGGCCGCGCAGGGAGGCGATCGCCTGGTCGAACGACTCTTCGGGCGGCTTTTCGCTGACGCCTGGGGCGTCGGCCTGGTTTTCGTGCCACTGCTTCACCGCCGCGCTCGAGGCCCGGTGCTGCGCGTTCCAGGTTTTCCACATCTGTGCCGCCAGGATGTTGTCTTCCAGCCGGCTCTGCCCGGGAATCTTGTGTTCGGAGAGGAGGCTGAGCCCGGCGATGCAGCGGTACTGGGAACGGCGAGTGATCGCGCTCAGCAGCCACTGCGTCTCGATCATGTAGCGGAGGAATTGCCGAAAGAGGTGGGAGCCGTCCCACAGGTAGTGATCCAGAGGGGTCTCGGCGAACCCCGCGAACCGGGACCTGGTCAGGTGGCCAGGGAACGGCCTCAGGATGCAAACGGTCCCCTTGTGCTCGTCGTCCTGGTGGATCAGATAAGACGCGAGCCGGTAGTAGAGCCCCATCGACTGCGTCTCGTTGAGGCCGTTGTGCATGAGGTAGATCCGGCGCACCCGGGTGCCCCTTCGTTTCCCCGGATGGGAGAGAACCCGGTAGGTGTGGAGGTTCTCGGACTCACCTTCATTGACATGGTACTCGTGAAGCCGATGCAACCCATGTATGGGGGCCGATGGAAAGCGCAGGATCGCCTCCCTGATGTCCCTGCCCCCCTTGTCCCTTTCTTCGCTTGCCCGCGACGATTTCGGTTTCTCGACGTCGTCCCCGTCGTCCATGGCGATTCTCCGTGAGAGCCATTCGTCGTTGTTGCCGACGCGCCAGCCTGGGGGGCGGGATTGGACGTCTTCCGGCCAGCGTGCGCAATTTAGGTCAAGCCTGAAGTCCCGCTCGGCTTCCTTGATCGCGCTTGCTGTCAGGTATGGAACGGCCTTCATTTCGATCGGGTACCTTATACATACTTATGAATTTCCTATTGGAGGATCTTCTTGTGGGCGCCGTAGTTCGTGGCCGTGGCGCCAGTCGAGCCAGCGCAGCCCATAGGTGAGGGATGCCGCGGCCGTTTGCCAGGTCCGTCCCCGCGCGATGTGGAAGACCAGATACATGGCCACGGCGATACCGGAGATCGCGATGAAGCCGCCGAGGGCCGCGACGGGGTTGCTCCAGACGCGCCCGATGTGAGAGATCGACAGCACGGAGACGCTGATCCAGGAGCTCAGCACAGCCGTCCGGGCGGCGCCGAGCGAGTGATAGATGTCGGACAGGGTCGTGTACTCGGACTTGACCTGTTTGCTGCCCGGATACGAACCGGCGATGTCGACGGTCGAGCGCAGCACGTTCCAGTGCGTGTGCCACAGGTTCTCGTAGGCCAGCCGCCTCTCGCCGCTCTCCATCGTAAGCGTTTTGTAGGCACCCGCGATTTCAAGAACACCACTCCGATGCATGATCCTTCCGAGCACTGAGCCGTCGCTTTCGACGATGGAATGGGGCTCGTTCAGGTCGATTGAGCAGCCGAGAATGTCTTCCAGGGTTGCGATCTGGGTGGGATCGAGAGTCTTGAGGATCTGCCCGCCTCGATCCTTGCGGACGAATCGCCCACCCCAGGACAGCGGCCGGATGCGGAGGACCGGTTCGTAGGTGAAGTAGTAGATCTGGTAGACGACGAAGCCGACGGGGATCGTGGCGATCGCGGCGATCAGGGCCGCACCGTTCTCCCGTATCGGCGTTGAGGCGGTGACGAACGGAACCCCCTGTATTCGTCGGTAGATCAAGTAGCACCCAACCGCGTTGAGGAGGAATATCGAGCCGGGGATGCTGAAGCGGAGGATCTGGCGAGCGGTATTCATCCGGTCGATAAGGCTAGCTCAACTATTAAGACTAGACTTACTATCTTAGGTACGACACTGACAAACATGACCTCGTGGCCCACGGCGAGAACCGGCAGGCAGGGGTATCGCTTCAACGAGTACCGTGGCGGGCGTGAGAGCCGCATGAGCGCCGCGACCGACGTCTATTCCATCCCCCAGGACCTGCTCGACTTCCGCGAGACGATCGGGCAGATCGCGCGCGAGCGGATCGCGCCGCGCGCCGCCGAGATCGACGAGAAGTCCGAGTACCCAGCGGATGTGCGCAAGCTGCTCGCCGAGCACGACATCCTCTCCCTGCCCTTCGACGAGGAGTACGGCGGCACCGGAACCGGCACGCTGATGCTGCAGATGGCGGTCGAGGAGATCGCCAAGGCCTGCGCGTCCAGCGCCCTGATCCTGATGGTGCAGGAGCTCGGCTCGCTGCCGATTCGCCTCTTCGGCAGCGAGGAGCTGAAGCAGCGGGTGCTGCCTCGCTGCGCCAGCGGCGAGTGGACGCCCGCCTTCGCTCTGTCGGAGCCCGAGGCCGGCTCCGACCCCGCCGCGATGCGCACCCACGCCGAGCTCGACGGCGACGAATGGGTAATCAACGGCGCCAAGAACTGGATCAGCAACGCCGGGGTTGCCGACTACTACGTCGTCTTCGCGGTCACCGACCGCGAGAAACGGCGGATCACCGCCTTCATGGTCGAGGCCGACCGGCCTGGCTTCTCGATCGGCAAGCTCGAGCACAAGCTCGGGATCCGCGGCTCGCCGACCGGCTCGCCCGTCTTCGACGACGTGCGGGTGCCGGCCGAGAACGTGATCGGCGAGGTCGGCCGCGGCCTCGGCGTCGCCCTCGGCACGCTCGAGCGGACCCGCCTCGGCGCTGCCGCGCAGGCGGTCGGCATCGCGCAGGGGGCGACCGACTACGCGACGACCTACGCCGCCGAGCGCGTCGCCTTCGGCAACCCGATCCTCGATCTGCAGGCGATCCAGTTCAAGCTGGCCGAGATGGAGACCGGCACCGCCGCCGCCCGCGAGCTCCTCTACAAGGCCTGTGCGCTGGCCGACCGCAACGACCCCGCCCTCGCCAAGCACTCCTCGATGGCGAAGCTGTTCGCCTCAGACAACGCGATGCGGGTCACCGTCGAGGCGATCCAGGTGCTCGGCGGCTACGGCTACGTCAAGGAGTACCCGGTCGAGCGGATGATGCGCGACGCCAAGATCACCCAGATCTACGAGGGCACCAACGAGATCCAGCGCGTAGTGATCTCCCGCGCGATGGACCCGCGACGGTAGACACTGCCGGTTGGTGGCTCATAGATATTTTCAATTCTTTTATCTCTTGCGCTATCCTCAAAAAGGATGGCGACCATGAACCAAAGCCGCGCGGATTACGTTCGCGCTCTTCCCACTCTCTCGGGTGCCGCTGAGCTGATCGACATCAGCCCCGCCGGAATCACGCGAGGGATTGACGAGCTCGGACTGGTGCCACTGCCGTGGGGGCGCCGGGAGAAGCATCTCTCCGTCGAGGATCTGCTGCGTCTCGCGGCCCACCTTCGCCGTGCCTCGATCGAGGAGGTCGCCGGCGGCCTCCTCGACAGCATTGAGCGGGACCATCCCGACCTGGTGAGTGTGATCGGTAGCGAGATCGACCAGTTCTTCGATGCACTGCCCGAGCGTCAGCCGACCGCTCCCGATGAGTTCTTGGCAGAGCTCCGCCGTACGCTTCCTGAGCGTTATGCCAGGCAGGCGGAGAAGATCTATCTCCGTCACGCGAGCAACTCGAAATAGTCGCCCGCGTATCCGTTGCGCTGAGAGCCTCGCTTGAATCCCAGTGTCCCCAGTTCGCCCTCGGGAAGAGCAATCGCGGCGTCGAGCACGACGCCGATGCGCCCCTTTGCGACGGTGCGCCGGTCGATCGCCAATCCGATCAGACAGAGCAGCCAGCAGGCGACGAGGTATTCGGCACGCAGGACTCCACGGGCGTCGCCGGCTAGGCCAAGCGCGACAACCAGGTGCGGCCGCTGACTTCCACCCTGAGCAGAGGACGTCTCGAAATGCCAGGCCATGAGCGCTGCAACCCGACTCTCGTTCCTGAGGTCAACAGCGGTCAAGCGCCGGCCCTTCTGCGCCTCAGCACGGTGGAATGCAGTGAGGGTTTCACGGGAAAAAGGCGCATGGACGAGCCGATGTCGCGCTGTTCGCAGCCGCCACCGCGCGGCGCTCTTGCCCGATGAGTCAGCAACTTCAGGATGGCGGAGATCGAGCCTGACCCGGGTCTCGGTACTGCCATCTCGCCGACCCCCTTCGATTGCGATGGCATTGGCAAGGCGGTCGAGTAAAGAGCCTCGCTGGCTCAGCAGCCGATCGGTGATTGGGTCAGTTCGCATCGCAATATTTTGTCTGACAGATCGGACATCTCTTTACCCTGTCGCCCAGGGTCTTCGCCTACCATCGGGGCATGTGCAGAAACATCAGGACTCTCTACAACTTCGATCCGCCCGCCAGTGAGGAGGAGGTCGACGCTGCCGCACTTCAGTACGTGCGCAAGATCAGCGGCTTCACGAAGCCCTCGCAGGCAAATGCCGAGGCTTTCGAGGAGGCCGTCGCGGCCGTCGCCGAGGTCTCGTCGAGGCTGCTCGACCGTTTGGTTACTTCGGCGCCGCCGAAGGACCGCGAGGTCGAGGCTGCCAAGCGGCGGGCCCGCGCCGAGCAGCGCTTCGCCGCTTAGCTTCTGAGATTGAGCGGGCCGGACGAGAAGGCGACGGCCGTGCGCGCTTTGGTGCGCGGCGACGTGCAGGGCGTCGGATATCGCGACGCGGCGCTGCAGTTGGCACACCGGCTGGGAGTAATGGGCTGGGTGCGAAACGGCGAGAAGGGCAACGTGCTCGTCCATGCCGAGGGGCCGGAGCAGGCGGTCGAGGAGCTGGTCTCGTTCTTGGCGAAGGGGCCGCCCGCGGCGCGCGTGGCCGAGGTGGAGACCGAGCGGGTGAAGGTAGAAGGCCACGAGCAGTTCGCGATCCGCGGCGTCAGCGCCGGTGCCTTCGTCGTCCAGGAGCACGCCGCCACCGCCCATCACTTCGATCTGCGCCTCGAGGTCGACGGGGCGATGCGCTCGTGGGCGGTTCCCAAGGGCCCCTCGATGGACCCGGCCGTCAAGCGCCTTGCCGTCGAGGTCGCCGACCATACGCTCGACTACAACAGCTTCGAGGGGACGACCGACGACGGCCGCGTGATCGTCTGGGATCGCGGCCACTACGAGCAGGGCGGACGGGTGGCCTGGCCGGAGGCTCTCGAGCGCGGCCACGCCGTCTTCGTCCTCCACGGCGAGAAGCTGAGCGGCGGCTTCGCCCTACAGCGCACCCGCCCGGGTGAGAAGCCCCAGTGGTTGCTGATCAAGCGCCGCGACGAGGAGGCGCGCCCAGGCTCCGACGTGGTCGCCGAACAGCCGCGTTCGGTGCTCAGCGGTAAGACGCTCGACGAGCTGTAAGGCCCGACGGGCTACGGTTCGCGCGTGAGCCCGACGGTCGATGAGCTGGAGGTCGCGGACGCGCCCGCCGCCTGGTCGGCGCTGGGGTTCGAGGTCGGTGGCGACGTCTGCGTCCTCGGGGACGTGCGGATCCGTCTGGTGGGCACTGGCGCCGGCAAAGGGCTGGCCGGCTGGTCGCTGCGCGGGCTCGAGAGCACCGAGTTGGACGGGCTGGCGACGATGCGGTCGGACCGCCCGCCGCCCGAGGAGTCGCCGGCGCACCCCAACGGCATCGCCGCGATCGACCACGTCGTCGCGATCACGCCCGCGCTCGAGCGCACGATCCTGGCGTTGCAGAGCGCCGGGCTCGATCTTCGCCGCATCCGCGAGGAACCGACCCCCGCCGGCGCTCCGCGGCAGGCGTTCTTCCGCCTCGGCGCGACCATCCTCGAGGTCGTGCAGGAGCCACCCGAGGCGATCGAGCGCGCCGGAGGCGACCACCCGGCGTTCTTCTGGGGACTCGCTCTGATTGCCCCCGACCTGGAGACGACCGTTGCCGGACTGGGGGATCGCGCCGGCGAGATCCGTGCCGCTGTGCAGCCGGGCCGCCGCATCGCCACGCTGCGGTGGACCGCCGGGCTCAGCTTGCCGGTGGCGCTGATGACGCCGTCGCCGTAGCGAAGCGCTGCGGCGACTCGTCGGCGCCGCCGATCCTTCCCAGCCAGCGCAGGGTCAGGAGCAGGGCCGCCGGGACGACGAAGGCTCCGCTGATCAGCAGGAACCAGATCTGGGCGGCGTCGCTGCCGGCGCCGATCGTGTGCACGATCGCGAGCAGCCAGAAGACTGCCGTGAGGCGGTGGGCGCGGCGCCAGCGGGCGGGGCCGATGCGGTCGCGGAAGTAGTAAGAGATGCCCAGCCCGGCGAGCCCGTAGCCGGCGACTATCCCCAGGCCGGTCCAGAGCGGCCGGTAGGCGCCGACGAAGGGGATCGCGATCCCGCCGATGCCCGGGTTCAGCCAGGCGTCGCCGAGCAGGGAGATGCCGTGCAGGGCGACCATCGCCAGGGCGGTGAGCGAGAGCGCCTCGTGGACCGCGCGGAAGTCGCGCTTGTTGGCGGTCTTGCGCTTCGAGGCCATCATCAGCCCGAGGCCGACGCTGGCGCTGGCGAGCAGCAGCGCCGCACCCCCCGCAGCGCGGCTCGTGATCCAGAACAGATGGGGCGCCACGTTCAAGATGAGCTGGTGACGACGGGTTCTGGTTCGGGTTCGGGTTCCGTTTCGACCACTTCTGGTTCTTCGAATTCTTCTTCGATCGGCGGTTCTTCGACTTCGACTTCGGGTTCGACCACTTCGGGTTCGACGACTTCCGTTTCGACCGGTTCGGGTTCGACCGCAGCTTCGGGCTGTCGGGATTCGAGCGGGGGAGAGCTGCTCGAGCCGGCCTTGCCCGGCAGGGACGCCGTGCGCGATCCGTGCGGGGTCACCCGGCCGAGAACCGGGTCGTTGCCGGTCGCCATCTGCACGAAGACGATTCCCCAGAGCAGCGCAAAGCAGACCAGTGAGATCGCGACGACGCGGCTGCGCAGTGCGCCCGCCCGCAACTGCTGAGCCCGACGGCGTCGCCTCGCGTTGCGCTTGCGCTCGATCTTCTCGAAGGAGTCCATGTCTAGGGCCACGATCCAGCGGCCGAGACCGAGAGCAGGGCCACGCCGACACCGGCCAGGACGGAGGCGCCGAGTACCGAGATCCGGGCTCCTGCTCCTGCCAGCTGCGCCTCCCGCGGGCCGCTGCGACGCCAGTCGGGCACTGCCAGGCGCGGCACCTCGAGCAGGTGGCCGAGCACGTGCACGGTCATCAGCACGACCCAGGCGATGAAGCTGGCCTTGTGCGCCAGCACGAGCGTGTTGCTCGGCGGCCCGGCGAGGAGCAGGGCGACGCCGGTCCCAAAGAGCAGCACGGTGGTGAGCACGACACCCGGCGCGAGCAGCCGCAGGAGCAATAGCGGTGGACCCTTGCGAACGTATGCGGGTGCACCGGCGTAATAGCGGACGAAGCGGTAGCCGGTGCTGCTCAGCTTCAGCATCACCGGGGGAATCAGCAGCATGCCGATCAGGATGTGCGGCTGCAACAGCGAGCCGATGAAGGGGATCGTCGCCCCCTCGGCGGCGAGCAGTACCAGCAGGACGACTGCCATCCCGCCGGTCAGGCGCGAGTTGCCGGCGACGCCGTCGCGGATTCGAGTCGCTTCAGGGCGATACACAGGGCCGCATGCTCGGCGCGGCGGCTTGCCAGCGCCTAAGTGCGGGGTGAGAGATTTCTCATCCGCGCACCGAAGCCAGGCGGGAGGACAAACCCGGACGGGATCGAAGGCCGCCAACGTTGATTGTGAGCGTCTGCTGACAATTCGCTAAGCTCCTGCACAATTCTTCTGGGCGGGGTGTTGCGCGGCAATCGAGGCGCAGGAGTCACCCTGTGGTTGGAGAAAGACCCCGCGACGGTATGGCCCTGCGCAAAAAGAAGAAGACGAGCAACGAGCCGCAGCCGCGGCGCAACCGCAAGGGCGGTGCGCCGATCATCGAGATGCGCGACGTGACCAAGGTCTACCCGGGCGGTCACATGGCGCTCGACCGCGTCTCGCTGGCGATCGACCGCGGTGAGTTCGTCTTCCTCGTCGGCCCTACCGGCTGCGGCAAGTCGACCCTGATCAAGATGCTGATCCGCGAGCTCTCCGCGACCGACGGCAGCGTCCGCATCGCCGGCCGCGACATCGGCGCCATGTCGGAGAAGAAAATCCCGCAGTTGCGGCGCAACATCGGCACCGTCTTCCAGGACTTCAAGCTGCTGCCCGACCGCACCGTCTACGACAACGTCGCCTACGCATTGCAGGTGCTCGGTGCCCACCGCGGCGAAATCCGCCGCCAGGTGCCGGAGATCCTCCGCCTGGTCGGCCTCTCGACCAAGCTGCACAGCTACCCCGACGAGCTCTCCGGCGGCGAGCAGCAGCGCGTCTCGATCGCCCGCGCCTTCGTCAACCACCCGCCGCTGCTGCTCGCCGACGAGCCCAGCGGCAACCTCGA